>CASRZP010000033.1 GCA_949440065.1 uncultured Bacilli bacterium | reverse complement strand
TTAAAGTATAAAAAAATTATTTAAAAACTATTGATTTTTATTAGCAAGTTTTTATGGAAATGTATTTAGAGGAATATATCTATAATCATAAAAATGAGGTAGAAAACTTAAAAAAAGAAATATCAGATGAGACTATAGTGATAAATATGGATAGGCTTGATGCCATTTCCTATTTAAATAATTTAGAAATTAAACTAAAAGCATTTGCATTATACGGGTATAACTTAATAACAGAAAATGATTTTAAAAATTTCTATACGATTAAATTTGCTTTTGAAACGAAAAATATAATGAAAAGTCATTGTTTTAGCATGAAGGAAATAACCCACATTGAAGATGAATGTTATACGAATATCATTTCGAAAAAAATTTCTGATATATTAACAGGCAAAAATATTTTTTGGAACAAGTTTTTTGCTAATAACGCAAATGCCTCCCTACATTTTACTACCTTTTTAAAAGCAAACCAAAAAGATTTTGATTACTTAAATATTTTAACAAACCCTAACTTGCTTGGGTTAGTTGTGGCATTTGATTATGATGATGGCTTAGAAGAATACTTTTCTAATATTCGTGTACATAAAAAATATTATCCTCAGGTAAATTTTCACGAAAATACATACCACTACATCAGGAAATTTAAAGATGGATATTTAAAACCAAAAGTAGAAACATATGATAAAAATTTTTTTGAATTTGCTGACTATTTATCTTTAGAAACTGTTTTTAAAATGGCATATTACAATAGACAAGATATAAAAGATCCGTTATATCCATTATTTAAAATGATGTTTAGTCATCATGAACGAGAAAGTTCTACGTTCCAATTACCAGAAGGATTAATCAAAATCAATATTCCTAAGGAAAATTTATTCAAAGCCGATCGGGATATCATCACAAAATGGCAAGTTTTAGCAAGATATAAAGACTTTAAAACTCCATCAACATTAGTAGAATTGAATGGTCCATTATTACGAAATGTTTACTTAAATAATGTTTATTTAAATACTATATTAAAAAAGGTAAGTCAAGAAGCTTTTATGGGGTTAAATGCTAAGTCTATTCATATACCACCTCATCTAACAGAAGTTGATGAATCAGTATTTTCAAATGCTAGTATTGAAAAAATATACTTTTACAATTTTATCGATTTAAAACCAATTTTTTCTAATATCATTCAACATTTTTTTACTGCCGTTGAAGTAGGAGAAAAAAAATATCATTGTGTTCCAACAGAGGTAAAGGAAAAACAAAAACAATATCGTGATGGAAATTACAATTGCGATGCATTTTTACATAGCGATTTTCATGTTGATTGTATATACCAAGAATGCAAACTAAAATTTAAAAATTGTTCTCAAATCATTCTAAAAGGTAATAATTATTTAACATTTACGTTTGATGTTAATGATATTCATATAACTAACACTAGAGATTTAACTCTTTTCTATTTTAAATGTGGACATTCTTATCAATTATCCAATAATAGAATTGAAGCATATCATATCAAAAAATTTGAAGCAGATAAAATATATGATTACTTAAAAAACGCGATGGAAGAAGAAAGCGTAAAGAAAAAAGTAATGGATAAAAAGTAAAGTCACTCTCTAGAAAAAAGTTTTATTTTTTCCTTTTCTTTCCCCTTATTATTTGTTATAATGTATTTATAATAAGGAGAGTGACATTTATGGTATGGCTTTTATATTGGGCTTTTATCTTACTATGCGTATTAGTTAGCATGGCAACATTAATAAAAAAGGATTACGTTTTAGGTTTATCGAATTTGATTTTATCTTTATTTACTCCAGGATATGCTTTCTTTCGTTACATGGACAAAACCAACGGGGTAAATGAAATTGAATTTTTCTTTGAACAATTAAAAGCAGCTAACTTAGAAGCATATTTCATTTTATTTTTATTCTTAGTAGTACTTTTATTAACCGCGTATAATTTGATTACTAACCATATTGAGTTTAATTCTGGTAATAAGAAAAGAATTAAGCCTCAAACAAAAAGAGCAGTGAAAACAAAATAGGTTTCTAGGAAAGCCTTTTTTCTTGGTGTAAAACTATCGTAAACTTTATTGAAAATTCCCCTTTTCTTTGATAAAGTTTAAATCGTTAGGAGAATACAAAATGACAGAACAAGAAGAATTATTAAAAAAGATTGAACAAGAAATTAAAGAATACATGAATACTGGTAAATACCCTATCGCAGATATTCATTTGTTTAATCATTTATCACATATAAAATTAAACGGGCAAAGTAAAAATGCTTACTCTGAAACCCTATTTCAATATAAAAATCATTTAAAGAAATTTCAGGAATTATCTAGTGCATTTAAGGAATACTACCTTAAATTATTGAAAAGGGCTGATGTGATTGACAACCAACGTTTAGAAAAAGAAAATTCTTTTCTCATCGCGTTGTATCAACAAAGTTGTAATCATTATGCAATTGATTATCTCCTTTCTTTTGATGAATTAAATAATGATAGATTAAAGTGTGCACATGGTATATTACTAGAGGGAACATCTCATAAGTCAATAGATGCCTATGATTATCGTCATTACAATAGAACTTATGTCGGCACAGTGAAAAATGGCGTAAGAAATATTCAATATTTTCCTGCTGATTGTAAGGAATACCATCTTTAATGGAATATTTTATTTCCTATTATAATGAGTTTAATCCAAAGGAAGAGTATCTATTTTTACAACCAATTATCGCTCATGGACTTCTTTCATCACTTCAAGTTTTTGATGATGGAAACACAAGATTATCACGACTACTTCAACATATTAAATTAATGCAGTTAACCAATGAAGTTTATCAAATGAATCTTACCTCTCCTCTATTGTATGCGACAAGAACATATTTTCCTTACCGAAATGAATATCGCTACTACATTAGCCAGTTAGCAAAAGATGCCAATAACGAAAATTGGAATAAGTGGATTTTGTTTAATTTATATAGATTCCAAGATCAAATTTATGTAAACGAAGAAAATTTAGAAAAGTTACTAACAAAAAGGTACTAAATTTGTTAATTTCTAACACTTTTATACGAAAATTTTATCATGTATTGATTATACAAATACATTTACCAATATATATAAAAGGAAGATCATAAACACTATGTATCTTCCTTTTTGTTAAGATTAAAACTACTAACCCCAACACTACATTATATGAAATGATTACTATTTTATGACTAACTCGATACGAAAACGCTTATCCTCTACTCTTCTTATCGAATACTCTTTTCCATTCATTGTCGTTTTAGCACTCATATCAAGGAAAGCAATATCTTGTAGTTCACCGTAATCAGCAAAGTTTCCAACACCTGTTCTAATATATATCGCATACGTTCCTTGAGGAATATTACTAACATTAATATACTGATCAAACCACCCGCGGGTTTTATCTAGTCCATCAGGTGCTGCTAAGTCAATCGGATAATCCCCATTTACCGTTGAACCTAGTGAATAAGTATAACGCTCATACGTAGAAACATTTTCAAAGATAATTTGACGATTTACTGTCTTATCTTTACCATAATCAATACCTACATTATGACTGGTTCCTTTAAGATGAAGAAAATTTCCTAAAAAATTAATTTTTTCCACATAGTTAAACATCAAATCAACAGTAGATGGAATAGATGTAGCAATTAACCCTTTATCACGAATCGAAATATGTAATGGGGTTTTCTTTTCATAGTAATTCATCTCGATATAGTATCCGCGACCTTTACTAGTGCTTGATCTTCTTGTCATTTCTTGAAAAGCTAGATTATTAAACATTGCCCTTGCTTGATAAATACCATTAGTTACTTCAATTTCAGCAATATAATCTCCTTCAGGAACACTACCTAAATTAACCACTCCCTTAAACCATCCTCCATTATATTGATAAGGCTTATCATCATCAACGTTACTCATTTCAAAAGGATAACCACTTTTCCATCTTGTTACATCAAAACGATACTCTGTATTGGTATCTACGTTTTTTAAAATCAACACATGTTTGATATCTTGCTCTAACGTATTATCCATACCTGTTATGCCAAAGAATCCACTAACTTCAAATTCATCATTACTTTTGTGCGTTAACGACTGAAAATAAAATAGTCCATCTTTAATCGTATAACCTTTTACCGTAATCTTAATCGACAACATGGTAGTCTTTCCTTCACTATCACTCACCGTATAAATTACCGTGTAAACTCCTGCTTTGGAAGTATCTACTTTATTTTGTAATACTTTAAGCTTACTGGTTAAATCTCCATCTTCATTATCATGCGCTCTTACGCCAAGTAATGGATCATACTTACTACCTAGGGCAATCTCTTGATTTTTTGCTTCTATTACAGGAGGAGTATTTGGATGTTCTATTGAATAGTCCATATGAGCTCCATCATCTACTGCTAGAATCCACCCTGTAGAATTATTGGTAATTCCATTTTGTACCTTTAACCAAGTACGACCTTCTACTTCTTTTATTCCCAAAATCGGTAAGTATGTCTTCGTATAAACAAGCCCTACACTTCTACTTTCTTCACTTGGACTTTCATATAACAAAGAACCTACTCCTTTTTGATCAACAATTAGCTTTCCAAAATCTTTTTCTACAATTTTTATATCGCTAGCACTAATCCATTCTACTTGATTCTTATTATAATCAGAAGTTACTTGATAAGCGATGGTTTTTCCTTCTTTATCTTTTACTTCCACAAATACCATTAAATAAGTATCTTTAGCTACCGTGATTCCTCGTTTTGTTTGTAAAGTGGAATCATAATATAGGGAAGCATTTTTTAAAGCAATAGCAACTTTTGGTGCTTGCACTCCATTTTCTGTGTAAATATCATACTGATAGTCCTTATCTTGATAAGCATACACTTCATTCGGCGTTTTTAGTCCATCTTTGGCTTGATTGATTTTACTAACATAGCTAGCTGGAACATAAACATAACTATTTTCCCATTGATAATATGGTCTAGAATCATTAGGATAAATAGAATTTCTATTGCTATCTAAGTTCACATCACTCATTATTTTATACCAAGCAGTATTTCCCTCAACTGCATCGCCTTGTACTTCTTCTAGAATAATCATTGAAATGTTTTTAGCTTTATAACTATAGACTTCTCTAGCATTGTTTTTAGGATCTATTCTAACGGGAACGTAATCTCTATTGGTAACAGCTAATTGATAATAATTATAATCATATAAACCATTGGCTAAATCGAAATCGTAATAAAAAGATGCTGCTTTTTCTGCCCAGAAAGGATCTGATGCATATTTAATGTTCATTCCAATAGCTTTATGTCCAAAAATTCCTCCTAAAAATCTAGAATCAAACGGGTAACTATATCCATAGGTTATCCATTTATAAGCATGTGTATAAATCCCATTAGCAAAAGTAGCATATCCATCAGCGCTTCCCGCTGGATCACTATCTACAGCATTATGACCAAAACCATTGTTGTTGTTAATAACAATATTACTTTTTCCATTACCACTTTCATTTTGGGATAATCCTAGCATCATGATAGCATTGGCTCCATAAATCTGCTGTGCATTATAGAAAAAGGCTCCTTGTCCATATAATTTGGAATAACCATATTTAGCTTGATTAGCATAAGGAGTTCCTACAAAATGTTCGCTAAAAATAGAACGAAAATATTCATCGATATTATTAGATGAGTAAGTTGTTTTAGAATGATGGGGTAAAAATAAATAGTAATTATAATAAGGATGTTCAACGTTTACAGCATGTTCAAAGGTGTTTGCTTTATAATCATTTAACATGGTTACTAAATCAGAATAAAAGTAAATTCCATCATAACTATAATACGTTCCTGGGTCAATATGTTCTGGTTTTCTTCCAAAGTTTCGGCAAGTTGGATTGGCTAGTTCATTTTGTATATCTTTTGCGTAACAATGCCAAATATTATCATCGCTATTTCCATTTCCAATAACGTAAAAGCTTTTTGACCTTACCCAAGGAAGGGGTACAATTTCATAATCTCCAGGGTTTATCCATCCAGTGTATCCTGCTACTTTTAGGTTAGCTACTTTATTAGGAAAATTTACTTTGATAAAAGCTCCATCTACTCCACCGTAAGATGAGGAGTTATTCATATAATTACTTGGACGTGTTTCATCTTTTTCATCAGCATAATAATAGGTAACTACATTTCCTCGATTCAAGTCCATTAGTGCGTACTTAGCATCAATTAAAGAAGTATAATCATTTACTCGTTCTAAAATAACCAAATCAACTTCTTCACTTTCATCCATTGCCGTTTTTGCTTGATAATAATCAGGAAAACACGCTCTTTTTTCTAAACTTCCATCATCTTTTGCTAAAGCTAGTTCGTAAGCCATATTCTCTTCAACACAAGCGTTTCTTGATGCAATTTCTTCTTTTGTCATTGCCAATACATCAGAAAAAGAAAACATAATGACAAAAAGTATGAAGGAAAAGCCGATTTTTCCAAATTTTTTCATGAAGGCACCTCCAATTCTATAATGATTATACCAAAAAGAGACAAAAAAGTACACACTTATAAAATAAACCTATCATTTTTTGAAGTTTCAATTTTTCCATTCGGTTATTTGTGAACTTTTCGTTCGGCGATTTGTAGTTTTTCTACTGTTCATTTTTATGTTTGATTGAAAAACCTGTGATAATATAACGACAAATTTTGAAAATCTTGAATTTTCATAGAAAAAAAGCTATAATAATATATAGTAAACGGAGGAATAAAATGAAGGAAGAAAAAAAAGAAGCTTCAAAGAAAAAGTTAAACCCATTAAAATTATTATGTTTTATCATAGGAATGATAGCAATTATTGCTAATTTCTATTTTCTATATCATATTTTTATCCTAGGTCCAATTGAAAAACTATTAAGATATATTGTCATGATTATTTTTATTCTTTTAGACTTATGGATTGCTATTTTCCTATTGAAAAAGAAAAAACGTACCAAAAAGAAAGATATTATTTTTCTTATATTATGTCTTATCTACATGATTATTTCCCTACTTGGAGGATTACTCATTAATAATATCTATCAAAAAATTTCTAATATGAACAAAAACTATATTACTTACTCGACGAGCTTAATTACGTTAAAGACTAGTGAACTCAATCAATTAGAAGACCTCAAAGACAAAAAAATTGGCATCATTAATGATCATGAATCGATTGAAGGATATATCATTAGTCAAGATATTATTAAAGTAAATCGTTTAAATGAGAAAAATGATTTTGAAGAATATGATGATTTTTCCGCGATGGTTGCTGGACTTTATCATGGAGAAGTTGATGCTGTATTCATTTCTAGTAACTATGAAATTATGTTTAAAAACATTGAACTTTATGAAAATATTAAAAATGAAACAAAAGTGATTACTACCCTAGATAAAAAAATGAAGAAAACTTCTCATCAAGATGTCATTGGTACTCTTGCAACGAACAAAAATGTTACTGAACCTTTTACTATTTTATTAATGGGTGTTGACTCTGAGGTAGATGGTTTAGATAAAAACGGTGCATTTAATGGTGATGCCTTGATGTTAGTTACCTTTAATCCTAAAACACTAAATGCGACAATGTTAAGTATTCCTCGTGATACCTATGTTCCTATTTCTTGTTTTAAAGGACAAATTGAAAATAAGATTACTCATGCTGCATGGTATGGGGAAAGTTGTATGATTAACACCATCCAAAACTTTACGGGAATTCCTATTGACTACTATGCGAAGATTAATTTTAAAGGGTTAGTTAATTTAGTAGATGCTCTTGGAGGAATTGATGTTAATGTTCCACAAGATTTATGTACAGACGATAGTAATCGTGGTGGAGAAGTTTGTATTAAAGCAGGATATCAACATTTAAATGGTGAAGAAGCTCTCGTCTTATCAAGAAATAGAAAAGCCTTAGCTAATGGTGATATTGACCGAGGATTAAATCAACAAATTGTTATTGAAGGATTAGTGAATAGTGCGAAAAAAATCAATAGTGTATCTCAAGTAATGGATATTTTTAATACCGTTTCTAGAAATTTGGATACGAACTTTACTACTGAGCAAATTTTATCTTTTTATAACATTGGTAAAGATATTTTAATGAGAAGTCTAAATAAAAGTGATGAAGATATTGTTAATATGCAACAGTTGTACTTACAAGGTAGCGGACAAATGATTTATGATGAAGGAATGCGAATGACGTTATGGAATTATATTCCTAATAAGCAAAGTATTGCGGATATTGTGCAAGAAATGAAAGTCAATTTAGAGCTTTCTACTCATGAATTAATTAAAGATTTCAAGTTTTCTATTAATGAAGATTATCAAAAAACGGTCATTGGTAAAGGACCTTATAACAGTAATTTTTTATATAAGTTGTTGCCTGATTTTACTGGAGACACTAAGGAACAAGCACAAAAATGGGCTGATAGTAATGGTGTTAAGGTGTCTTTTGAAACTAGAGAAGTTACCGATATTAGTCAAAATGGTATTGTCATTGAACAATCGCAACCATTTAGAAAGCGTCTAGATAAATTATCAGGAACAGTAGTATTAACTTTAGGAAAAGCAGTTAATGTTACGCCGAAAAAAATTGATTGTAGTTTAGAAGAAAATGAAAAAAATGAAGCATGTTTGGTACCAAATTTTTCAAAAATGACAAAAGTACAAATTACGGCATGGGAAGCAAAATTAAAAAATGTGACTATAGTTTATGAAGAAGTTTTATATCCTGGTGTTGCTGTAGGTGTTGTAGTAGCACAAGATATCCAAGCAGGTACTTATTTAAAGGATACCAAAAAGATTACTTTACAAATCACTAAACTACCTACACCTAGTAAAGACGATGAGGATGATGAGAAAAAACCAGTAGACGATGAAAAAGATAAAGATAACACTGATGATAAAGAACAAGAAGAATCTTCTTCTAGTAATGATGAGTAAAAAGGAGTCTAATGACTTCTTTTTTGTATACAAAGTGTTACTATTTATTCATTTAATTCAAGATTTTTCTTTTCTTCTTCTATGGCATCGATTAATTCTTGCTCCGTTGGCATATGTAATTTGTATTCTGTAGTAAATATCGTGTGATTACCTTCTGGAAGGGTATATTTTACTAATGTTTTATTTTTGTCTGTAGATAATAATATTCCTACCGTTGCATTTTCATCTTCTTTTTTTATTTCTCTATCGTAGTAATTTACATACATTTGCATTTGTCCAATGTCTTTGTGTCCCACTTTTCCTATTTTCAAATCAAGAATAACAAAACATTTTAATAAACGATGATAAAAGACTAAATCTGGATAGAAATGATCCTCTTCTAGTGTTAATCGTACTTGTGAACCCACAAACATAAAACCTTTTCCTAGTTCTAGTAAAAATTCTTTTAAATGTTCCAATATATTTTTTTCTAAGTCTTTTTCTAAATAACTTGTATTTTCTTTAATATCTAGGAATTCTAATACAAACGGATCTTTTACTAAATCTTTACTCGTTCTTATCATTTGACCTTTTTCTGCTAGTTCTAATACTTCATCTTGATGAGTAGATAATGTTAACCTTTCATATAATAATGATGTTCTTTGACGTTGCAATTCTCTAACACTCCATTTTGCATTTATGCACTCATTTAGATAAAAATTTCTTTTGTTACTTTCTTCTATTTTTATTAATTCCAAATAATGCGACCACGATAATTGCGACGACACTGTTGCCGCATTTGGAAAATAAATATAGAATTTGCGCATTCTCTCTAAATTTCTTTTAGAAAAACCTTTTCCAAATTCTTTAGTTAATTTTATAGATAACTTTTCCATTAAGGCATCACCATAACTTGCCTTTTTCTCTCCTTGCTGTATTTTTATCATTATTCTACCTATATTCCAGTACAAATTAAGCATCTCTACATTAACAACACTATACACCTTGTTCCTGCTATTCATTACTAACTCTTTAATCGTACTAAATACCTGCTCTAATTCATTTGTTTTTTCTAGTAATTCTTTATTCATCAAAATACCTCCATTCTCTATTTGAAAAATCTTTCTACTATCATTATAGTTACACCATTAAAAAATTACATTGAAAAGTTATTCCAAATTAAATTTAGCAACATTTCAAAGCAATAAAAAAGAAGTTTTTAAGCTTCTATCGTATCTTATTTATTCATCATGATTAGAATTTAATCCTTCTTTAATTCCTTCAGTAATACCTTTTGCTAATTCCTTAGTCGTCTTAATAACCGTTGGTGTCACTTTTTCCATTCCTTCTTTAGCAAGTGGTAAGGTTTGTTGAATACCAAAAGCTAAAATTTCTCGTCGTTTAGAGATAAAGTATATCATTAACGCTATCATTAACGATAAAAATAAAGTCATTCCTCCTAGGCTATAAAAGATAACATGTGACATCGACATATTCTTTTGATGAAAAACCGTATAATTCTTATTTTGCAAATTAAATTTTTCCATCTCTAATTCAGAAATTTTACCTTCTAGAGAACTTATCTCACTTTGATATTGATTAACCTTACTAAACCAAGTTGAATCAGTCATATCTAGTGAAGACATCTCTTGTGTTAGTTGATTCTTCTTACTAGTTAACTCTTCTATTGTCTTAGGAATAGCCAGTAACCTTTGTTCATCAACTTTCTTCTCCTCATCTTTTTCCTTTAACGCTTGTTGATAAGATGTATCATTTTCTTTTTTCACTTTTTGCTGTTTTAGTGCTCCTGTTACAAAAAAGATAGAGGAAATGACTAAACCAATAACAAAAATCGTAATAGCAATCCCTTTTATTTTCTTTTTCGCTTTTTGATAGTTTTCCTCATTTAAATATTCTTTTTCCATTACTTCTACTTCCTCCTAGTATCATTATATCACAACTTAAAAAATTGCATTGCCCAATGGTTCAAAACTTATGCAAAAAAGCAAGAAAAAATTTATCCTGCTTTTATCCTTATATGATACTGAATATATTACTTATTTTAGCATTAATTTAACTCCACTAATACTAAAACTTTATCCTCATGTACAAACGTAAGGGTTGCTTCTTTTTGATATCCTAACTCCTGTTCATAATTCCAAGATAATTTCACTTGATAAGCATTGTCATCTTTTTTATCACGATACGTAAAACTCGTTTTCGTCACAGAATCTACATTCACGCTTTTCACTTTAGGTAATTCCTGCTTTCTATCCCCATACAAATTGCTTTCCACATACTTATATAAAGTATCCATCGCATTTTCTACAAAATCATCATACGCATCTTTATGTATAAAATCAACACCACCAATATCTGTTTTAGTCAACTTATCTTTAAGAGAATAAAAATCAATCACAAACATCTTAGCAATTAAAGAAACATACGCCTCTTCATCCACTGCTTCTTGGTTTAGGGTATCCTTTAACTCTTTGAATAACTTCTTATATTCCTTTGTCTCATTATCTTTTAGTTCATAACCATATTCTTCAATGTGATTAATCACTTTTACTACAGGCGTAGTAGGTGCATCTTTTCCCATTAAAGAAACAGCAACGAAAATGGATACTGTTCCTAAAAGAGCACAAAGAATAATCGCTATCCACACCTTAACCTTACGTTTTAATTTCATCAAATCCTCCTATTTTTCTAATACTGACTTTGACTCTTGATCTTTTTTAATTAAATCAAAGACAATCATGTTATTCGATACTTCAAGCAACTTATTCGCATATTCATTACAATTTTTAATATAATTTTCACTAATCGGGTCTTCTTTTAACGGGAAGTACTCTTCTTTTTGGGAATTATAATATCCTTTATTCGTTACCCAGTTCCCATTAGGAAATATGACGATGTTATCTTCTTTGACATTAAAAATATCGTGTCCTAATTGGTATGGGTTATAAAATCCCATTAAGTTTCCTAATGTTGGCATAATATCATACATTCCCATAACATGACTAACCATTCCTTTTAATGTCTGGTTCTTATCCCAGAAAATTAAAGGTACTCTTCGGTTAAGTTCATATTGATAGCTCTCAAATTCAATATAATCAGGATCATCTTTGCTAAGCGTTCCATTTGTAGTTTTATCATAATTTAACAATCGTTGATAATCTTTTTTAGGAAGACGTGCATCATGATCTCCATATAACATAATTACCGTATTTTCTAGTATACCATTTTCTTCTAGCTCTTCTAAAAATTGACCAAGGGCTGCATCAGCATAATGTAGTGATTTAAAATAGTTTCCTAGTTTTGTTCCTTCCATATATGGATAACTTACTTCAACTAGCTCACCAAATTCATTTTCTTCCATAACTTTTAAATCTACATCAAAAGGGTCATATTTTTCTATTTCAGAAAACGGTGTGTGATTGGTTAAGGTAATAAAAGTTCCATAGAAAGGTTGATGTTCATTTTTGATATCGATTAAATAAGGAATAGCTTGTTCAAAGAATGATTTATCGGATATTCCAAGACCTATGCTATTGTTCTTATTAACATCAAAATATGCTTTACTAAAGAATTTTTGATATCCTAAATTTTGATGCATTAATCTTCTATTCCAAAAGTCTGCCGTATTACCATGCATGCTAAAGGTATAATACCCCATATCAGATAGTAATTGTTGGATACTAATATACTTTCTATCAAAATAGGATACAAAAGCAGTACCACTATGAGTTGGCATTAAAGATGTACTTAAAGTTAATTCCGTATCACTACTTGTTCCAACGCTTACTTGTGAATAAAAGTTATTAAAATATAATCCTTCATTTACTAAACGATTTAACGTTGGTGTTACTTCTACACCATTAAATTTTAGCCCAATGGCAAAGGCTTGAACACTTTCTGCATGTATAGCAATAATGTTCTTTCCTTTTAGTTTATCAGTATATGCATTCGTTTTAGGACTTTGATTCTTTCCATCAAAATATTCACGGAATTCTTTCATGGCTTCATCAAATCCAAAAATTGAAGTAATCTTTGGCTCAACACTTTTTACTACATCGTTGAATTGGTAAGTATAAATACCAAATTTCATGACGATGTATTCACGATTCCATTGATTAGCAAAACGTCCTATTTCTAAAGGAGTAAGGGTAACACTAAAGATAACCATGAATATGCTACCAGCAATTAATGATTTTAGTGTTCGCTTACGCTTTTTATCTGTTGTTTCCTCTAAATTATAGTAACCTTTCTTTTTTAAATGAAAGTGCATTGCCCATAAGCACAACGGTCCCCATAAATAAAGTAAATCTTTAATTTGCATAACATTTTCTACTACTGCATCGCCTACTGGTGCAATAAACTGGGTAAGTGATAGCATAGAAATAGATGCAAATGAAGTATAAAAGGTATAGTAAATGGAATTAATTAT
>CASRZP010000032.1 GCA_949440065.1 uncultured Bacilli bacterium | reverse complement strand
AAGGGTATTTATTTTCATCGTCCAATCAAGATGAAAATACATCATTAAAAGAATGTGATCCTTGTGTTTGTGATGGAAAACCTGAGGAAATAAAGAAAGTAGATCCTAATCAGTGTTTAAACGCTTATGAACATGCGAAATATAGAATTGATGAATATATTTATCATGATACAGGACTAGCAATGAAAGTTAATAGCGACTTACAAAGTGTAAGTTTAAAAATTAATTGGCACAAATTAGGAGGATACATTTGTCCTAATTATAATGATGTTTTAGGAGGAAGAGAGTATCAAATTATAGGTTTTACTAAAAACATCAAAAAAGTTTTCTTTGGAGAAGTTGGACAATCTATACATGGTCTTGTTTTAATTTATTTAATGGAAGATGGGACAGTGGAATATAGCAATATATTTAAAGGCTATGATGAAGATTTATCAGATTGCCCATATAGTGAAGTGATTAGTGAAAAAGATGAAGGAGGAAATATCTACTTTAAGTCCATGGGACAAATTGCTAATGTTAGTGAGGTAGTAGACATTTATAATGCGGATGTATCTTATATAACTGGAAGTGCTAGAACAGTAATTGCTACTAAAAAAGATGGAAGTTTTTATGACTTAGGAAAGATGTTAGATAAATGAAAATAATTTAAATATTTAGTAGAAGGCTTTTACAATAAGTCTTTTTCTTTTACATATTTTACCATAATTATTTGATATTTTAACGTGGTTTATTAGGTACAATGGATACATGAAAGGACGTGATAGATGAAAAGATAAATTGTTAACAAGAAGAATAAATAAAGGATGATTGTTATGCTAAAAAAACTAAAAAAATATATTAACATATTTCCAAAATTTCAATTTGCATAGGGAATAACCCTACAAAAAGCCCATGTAATATGATACAATAGTCCCAGGTGGTGAAAATGATGTATACAATTTGTTTTGTCGAAGATGAAATTAATCTTTCTAACCTCATCAAAACCTATTTAGAAAAAGCAAATTATGAAGTAATTACTTTCACTAAGGGAATCGATGCGATCAACTACATTGGACAAAAAGTTGATTTATGGATTTTGGATATTATGCTAGAAGATGACATCAGTGGTTATGATATTATTAAAGCCATTCGTGAAAAATCACAACATGTACCTGTGATATTTACTTCAGCTCGTGATCAAGATTTGGATAAAATTGTCGGTTTGGAATTAGGAAGTGATGACTATATTACAAAACCTTATTCAAGTAAAGAACTTGTGCTTCGCGTAAATAACATTATCAAACGTGTTTACCAAGTAGATAAGAGTGAAAAAATCGAATACGCTTGTTACTTGGTAGATTTAGATAGAAGAGTGGTATCAAGTAAAAATAAAGAGATAAATTTAACTACGCTAGAATTTGATTTATTTGTATTATTGTTAAAAAACATTGGAAAAAGTTTCTCAAGAGATGAAATATTATCGCAAGTTTGGGGTGATGATTATTTTGGAAGTGATCGGGCGGTGGATGATTTAGTCAGACGTCTTCGTAAAAAATGTCCTAAGTTAAATATTAGCACAATATATGGATATGGATATCGCTTGTCATGAAAAATGTTACAAGAAGCCTTAGTAGGCAATTACTTTCCATTATCATTATTATCTTTTGCCTAACCTTTATTTTCTTAGGCATCATTTTACCAAAGACGATATTGCCTGTTGCTGAGCGAAATATTTATAATTATCTAAGGGAGCCTTTATCCCTAGTTGAATCTGATATTGATCAAAATTTAGCAAAAACAGAAATTGGCTATTTATATATTTTTAATCATAGTATCTCAGTAAGTGATAATTTATATGACATTATTGATATTACGAATATTGATACATTAATCAAAAAAATAAATGAGCCATATGGTAAATTTGTCTATCATAACCGTGTGTATTATTATTATACTATTCGTAGTGATACTGTTATCAAAGTAGCGATTACCGATAGTAGTTACACCAATGAAATAAAACATGATGTCTTTATGGCAATATTTCCTATCGTATTATTAACTTTTCTAATTATTTCCTTAACTTTAATCTTTTGGAGCAGTAATATTATTCGAAAAATTGAAAAATTAAAAGAGAAGATTGACCACATTGATGATGATGATTACCCCCATAACGTCGATGTGTCTACAGATGATGAGATAAGATCTTTAGCTTTAGCAATTGAAGATATGCGAGTTTCACTAAAAAATCAAGAAGAATATCGCAATCAAATGTATCAAAATATTTCCCATGATTTTAAAACACCTCTCACCGTAATAAAATCATATATAGAAGCAGTTCATGATGATGTTGAAGACTCTACCTCAGCTTTAGCTATCATTGAAGAACAAACGAACAAACTTGAACAAAAAGTTCACTCCCTACTATACCTCAATAAATTAGATTATCTCAAAGAATCAAAAAGCTTAGCGATAGATAGCATTCGTGTGAATGATATAGTTGAATCATCTGTGAAAAAGTTTAAATTTCAACGCAAAGATGTTACCTTTAAAGTGAATATGGATAAAGATGTTATTTTAAAAGGAACCGTTGATTTATGGGAAACGATTATCGATAACCTTTTAGGTAACTTTATGCGTTATGCCAACACTCAAATTAAAATAACGGTAAAACACAACAAAATGATTTTCTATAATGATGGACCATGTATCGAGAAAGATTTACTTGATGGAATATTTACCCCATTCCGTAAAGGAATCAAAGGCGAGTTTGGATTAGGTTTATCCATTGTTAAGAAAACCTTAAATATTGTTGGCTATGATATTACCATAAAAAACCAAAAGAAAGGCGTTTCATTTATTATCTATAAAGAGACTTAAGAAAAATTTTAGTCTCTTTTTTTAAATTTCGGGTATGCTATTACTGGTGAGGTATCATGAATATTTTAATTACAGGAGCAAGAAGTGGGATAGCAAAAGAAGTAGGAATTGCTCTTCTTAAAAAAGGACATAAAGTATATTTAACCACGCATACAGAAAAAGAAGAAAAAAAGTTACAAGAAGAGCTATCTTGTTTTCCTCATGCTACAATTTTAAAGCTAGATGTCAATAACTTAAAAGATCATAAAAAGGTGAACGATTTATCCCTTGATGTTTTAATTAATCACGCAGGAATTGGTATAGGTGGAAGTATTATTGATATGCCAATGGACTTAGTAGAAGAAAACTTTAAGACAAATGTGTTTAACAATTTTCGTCTTTTGCAGTTAGTATTACAAAATATGTTAAAAGAAGGAAAAAAGGGGAAAATCTTTATTACTTCTAGTCTAGCTGGATTAATGCCAATTCCTTTCCTTGGAAGCTATTGTGCTAGTAAAGCTGCTATTTCGATGTTAGCAACCACTTTAAAAATGGAGTTATGGTATTTAAAAAGTAATGTATTAATCTCGTTAATTGAACCAGGGGCATATCGAACAGGTTTTAATCAGGTAATGATTGAAAATAAAGAATTATGGATGAAGGAGGGAAACTATTTTTATCAGGAATTACCTCGCTTAAATGAAAAAGAAAAAAAGCTTTTTTCTCTAGTTGAGAAAAAAACTTTGCATTCGATTGTCCAAAAGATTGTAAAAAATGTGGAAAAGGAACATCCCAAAGGTAAGATTCGTGCTCCTTTTTTTCAAAAGCTAATGTTGAAATTATATTTGTTGTTTTTTAAATAGAAAATAGTACTTTCTCGGATTTGTATTGTTTGATAATGACTACTAGCAGTAAAGCGATAAAAGTAATGGTAGATACTATCATAGCAATAAGATTTAAAATGTTGATATTGCCATTAGTAAGATCAGTAAATAATAAAGTAAAGTTTAGGAAAGGAACAAGGGATAGTAAAAGGTTTGTTTTCATGTTAATCATGAAAGCGATAAATCCTGGGAAAAAGGAAATAAAGGTTAGTGGAGTAAGGGCACTTTGGGCTTCTTTAAATGTTTTTGAACGACTTGCAATAGCAATGGATAAACCGCTGATTAAAAAAGAGTAGGCAATGATGACAATAATGGCAAACACTAGGCTAGATAATGGTAGCATTAAGGAAACTCCTTCATAAATAGTAAACATCCCATGAGCAATTTGTAAAGCACCTAGCGTTAATAAAAGACTAATAATCCCAGTAATCATAGAAGAAATAGCAACACTTAGGAATTTACCGATAATGATATCCTTACTTTTAATAGGAAAGGTTAAAAGTGTTTCTAATGTACCGCGTTCTTTTTCTCCTGCTGTGGTATCTGTTGCTGGGTAAGTACTAGAAATGGTAATCGCCATAATAATAAATAGGAAGGTATAGTTAATCATATAATTGGCAAAAAAGTTTTCACTTTGAATAATGTCTTTTTCGACGGTTAAAATGTTTAATACATCAGTAGCGTTAATGTTTTCTTGTTGTAAATATTGCTGTTGAAGATAATCTTTATAAGAAGAAAGGTATTTATCTGCTAGAGTAGATGCATAAGTTGTCGTATCATTATCTAGTCCATGAACGGTGTAGTTGGTTTTATCTTTGGTAATATATAAATGAATATTTCCTTTATCGTATTCTTCTTTTAGTTTTTCTTCCTTATCATAAGTAGGTGCAATTTGTAACTCTTGAAGAATACTTTTCTCTACATCACTTAGTTCATAATCAAATCCAATTTTGTTGTATTCTTCAATAGGTTTATTCATTTGCATTTCAAATAAAGCCGATAAGCCAATAACTAATAAGGGAATCATAAGGGGGATAACTAGCATCATAGCTAGTGATTTTTTATCACGGAAAACTTCACGCATTTCTTTTTTCAATAATTTTTTAATATTACTTTTCATTTTTTTCTCCTTCAATTAATGCAAAAAACGCATCTCTTAAATTACTGGTATTTGTTAATTTTTTAATTTCTGCAGGTGTTCCTTCTTGAATAATATTTCCATGGTTAATCATCATCACACGATCGCAAATATTTTCTGCTTCTTCCATATAATGCGTCGAATATAAAATTACTTTTCCTTTTTTCTTTTCTTCCTTCATAAAGTCTAGAATAATTTGACTAGAAATAATATCTAGCCCACTAGTAGCTTCATCTAAAATATAATACTTTGGATCGTGTATTAGGCACCTTGCAATATTGACCCTTTGCGTTTGTCCAGTGGAAAGGTTAGCAATTTTTTGATGTAGAAATTCTTCCATATTTAAAGTTTTAACGATATTCTCGATTCTTTTTTCTTGCATATTTTTATCTACTTCATAAATTTCACAACACATTTTTAATAATTCATAGGTAGATATCGTTTGATAAATCTTAGTATTTCCTGATAAATAAGCAATATTTTTCTTAATTTCAATTTCATTATTTAAATAGGTAAGTTTATCAAATTCTATTGTTCCTTCTGTAGGTTCTAAAATACCTCCAATGGTTCTAAGTAGGGTAGTTTTTCCCGCTCCATTAGGTCCTAAGATACCAATGATTTCTCCTTCTTTAGCATCAAATGATATTCCATTATTAGCAAAAAATTCTTCTTTTTCTCTTTTTTTATTAAAACGAATAAATTTTTTTTTGATATTCTCAACTTTTAGCATTTATTTCACTCCTCATTTCTATATTATATAACGGGTAGAAAAATTTTCAAGAAAAAAATGCCAAATATATTTTAGCATTTTGCCATAGTTTTTAAAAAATATCGTCAAGTGTTGTATTTTTCTTAGCATGAACGATTTTATTGATATTGGTATACACTCTTCCTTGAGGTGCTTTATTGGGATTTTTTAAAGGGATAGGACTTTTTAATTTAATGGCATCACTTTTAAAATAAATAATATACTTTCCTGTATCTTCATATGGCTCAATTTTAGCAATTTCTGCATAGTAGGTGATGGCTTTTACTGGGCTTTTTTGGTATACAGCGATATATTTTAATAAATTGATGCGATTAATGCCAATACTTACCGCGTACCAACGATTGTTTTCGATGAATTCTTCTTTAAACCCATCTTCATAAGCAGGCACGATAATGGTATTTAACTCTTCTAAATTATCTTTTTCACTTGCTGGTAAAGATGGTTGATCATTTATTTTATCGAAAAGATAAATCGCTTCTTGTTTATTGTTGATATATTTTTTAAATTCTAGAATTTCCATATCAAAAGCATAGCAATTCTTTAAATCAAGAACTCTAGTGTCCGCATCATCAATAATCATATATACACCCAATTTGTTACTCATCATAATACTAGTAAGTAAATCATCAATATTACGAAACTTGCTATTTTGGTAAAGACTTTCAATATCATAATGGATATCATTTAAATATTTGATGATGAATTCTTTGATTTTCTCTATAGAATCTTTATAATTTAAGTAGAAATTGGTTAGTTGAGGAGCGATATGTTCTTTAATCCCATGACTTCGTAGTTCGTTTTCTACTAAATATAGTCTTGGTTGAGATAAATCCAATAAGTATCCATCAGGAATCGTACCATCGTCATTTTTGCTTGGTTTAAGACGCTTTTTGATATCGATATAAATCGTGTTCTCACCAAAAATTTCATCAGCATGCATAATCACATCTTTTTCAAAAGTTTTTTCATTTCTTTCATAGTTATATTCTTGGTATTCTATATGGTCTTTAACAATGTACTTCATAAAATCCTCCTAAAGTGTCGTGTTAGAAAAGGTTATCCATAAGGCTTTGTAATATTTTTTTAAAGGTAGAACTTAGTTGATAAAGTTTAATGATACTAATAATGATTCCTAATGCACAAGTAATACATAAAAGAAGTCCAATGTTACCATCTGGTTTTTGAAAAATAAAAACTTGTAAGATAAAAATCGTTAAACTTAAGATGAGAAGTAGAAAGAGTCCTCTAATTTTATTTTTGTTTGTCATATTATTCTTCCGTTGGTAAATCAATTTCACTAAAAGCCCCTAAATCATAAGTGGTGTATCCTAATTTGTTTAAAGTATTCCAAGCAATCTCACTTCGCCTACCACTTTGACAATAGACGAAAATAGTTTTGCTCTTATCAAGGTTTATCCCTTCATCAATTTCATCGTAAGGAATATTTATGGCATCTTTAATGTGAGATAGTTCATATTCTTCTTTGGTGCGAACATCTAAAATAATATAGTTTCCTTTTTCCATCATGGTAGGAAGAGAATTTTCTATATTTTGATTTTCTCCTTTAACACATCCTGTTAAGATTATGCTACTAATGATTAAAATGAAAATCTTTTTCATGCGTACCTCCCAATGGATGCACAGTGATAATGGTATAACTACTAGCATGAATTGTAATTTGATATCCATCAATGATAGCATAATAGTTTTTACCACGTCTTATCACTTGACATTCATCCTTTTTTAATAAATCTTTTACATAAGATATAACATCATTTGTTTTTAAATTCATATTTTTTTTAATTCGCTCAATTCCCATGGGCGTAGAATGAATTCTATTTATAAATGGGAAAAGGGTAGTTTTACTATCCATTATTTTTCCTCTTAAATGACTAATTTCTTAGGATTTTTTACATATGCTCTAACAATAGTACCACATTCTAAACATATCACATAATAAACCGCTTGACCACTAAAAGTTAACATCTTATTGGGGCTAATGGTAGCGTACCCATCTTGTTTTCCTTCTACAAAATGATCACTTCCACAATGAGGACATTTTTCCTTTTTTTCCATAATCATTCTCCTTTTTTGTTTTCATTATAGCATACATTTTTTAAATTGAATAGATTATTCTCTAACACTTACTCCAAGCATACCAATTAAATGTTGACATTGAAATTGATCGATGATAATTCCCTTTAAGGAGAAAAAATCAAAGCTTGTTAAGGAAATATCACAAGTAGAAAAATCAACTCCTTTTAATTTTGTTTGAAGAAATTCACTTCCTTGTAATTTGGTATGGGAAAAGGTGATATTTTTTATTTCATTTTCTAAGAAAGTAGTATCCATAAGTGTACAATTGTCAAAAGATACTTGATTTAATTTCGCATTAGCAAAATTAACATATTGCATCATACAATTTTCAAAGCATACATCTTTAATGGATGATTGAATAAATGATGTACCAATGATTTTACAATTTTTAAAAAGGATTCTAGTTATTGGTTGTTCATCAAAATTTTTATTGGATAGGTCACATCCATCAAATATAACATCAACTAAATCGACATGGGATAGTTCAATATGAGAAAAGTTAATTCGATCAAAAATGCAACTATCAAATGTATGGTTTTCAATGACAATGGCATCATCAATATTTTCGGTAAAATGGAAATTGGCAAATTCTTCTTTTTGATAAGCATTCAAAAGGTTTTCTTTTTCTATATGGTTAATTTTCGGTGGATTGATTTTCATTTTTGCTTCCTTCTTTCTTAATGATATTCATCGTTTTCATTAAATATTTGGCATTCGTTGTTTTTGAACGTCCTTTTCTTATTTGGTAATCAAAAATAATTTTATCCTTATGATATGTTTCCGTAAAATGATAATTGGTAATGTTATTCATATCACATAATTCAAAATCATGTGTAGTTAAGAAAACGATACAATTTAGATGAGTTAACTCTTCGATAATCTTTTTAGCTCCGAATATTCTATCATTATAATTGGTTCCTTTAAAAATCTCATCGATGAATACTACCATTGTTTGATTATTTTTTCTACCAAAATCTAGTACTTCTTTCATTCGTAAAAGTTCACCGTAAAAAGTAGATATACCATGAACCAAATCATCTTGTACATTAATAGAGGTAAATATTTTTTTAACTATAGGAACTTCTAATTCTTTAGCATTTACATAACTTCCTAAATAACTTAAAAATAAATTTACGCCAATCATTTTCATGAAAGAAGTTTTACCACTCATATTAGAACCAGTGATAATGTTAATTCCTTTAGTCGTATAAAAAGAATTAGCAACACAATCCTTTTCATTTAAAAGGGGATGACATCCTTCACTAATAGAAATGGCTAAAGAAGAGGAAATCTTTGGAAAACAATGTTGTTCTTTTACTAAACCAATGGTAGATAAACTAATGAATACTTCTATTTTTTCTAAAGCAATAATACTTTTTTCTAGTACAATTTTTTGTCCATTTAAATGCTTTCGAGAACAAAATAAAATAATAAAATTTAAAGAAAAGAAAAGGTTTCCTAATAAGTAAGATAGAAAATTTAGTCGATAACTATCTAAATTGGCTAAGCGATTGAATTGGTGTAAAATAGTAAGACCGTTGTTTATTTGTTTTTGTAGTTCAATCATTAAAAGGCTTTTAAAATTTTGTTTAGTAATAAATTGGTAACTAGAAAGTAATTGTTTAAAAGCAAAGGTACAATTGGTAATGGCGTCAAATTCTTTTTGATATATATGTTGGTAGAAAAAAGAGGCAATGATTTGTAAAATAGCTAATCCCATAAAAATAGAAAAAGGAATAATTGTTAAAAGGCTTAAGGTAAAGGTTAAAACAGTGAAAAAAGAAAGTAGTAGGGAAATTAGTAATTCTACTATATGTTTTCCTTCTTTTTGTTCAAAAAAATATAGGTAAGATTTTAAATCTGTTTTTTCTATGTGTTTAATTCTACTTAATATTTCTTGGAAGGCTAAAATAAATTCAGTATTTGTTGTTAATTCATGTATAGCATCTTGTCGGTGATGGATTTTATTTAAAGAAATTTCTTTTAATTGAAATTCTTCTAATAAACGATTTTTTCCTCCTAAGCTAGTAGTAAAATTAAGATAGGTAAAAAGAGAATTTTTTCCAATTAGGTTTAGCTCATTTAAAAAATGATTTTCTATAGGGAATATTTCACTTTCTTCTTTCCATGTTTCATTGGTACGATTAAGGTAGCGATTGATAATTTCTACGTACTTTTTGGCTTTATTTAATGAGTTTTTTATTTGGTTATGTTTAATGACAAGAAATATAAAAGCTAAGGAAAAAAAGAAAAAGATTCCTTTGATTAGAAAATGAGAATATTGCATACTAAGAAAAATCAGAAAGATTAAAATGGTAAATAAAATTAAACGTAATGTAGATAGATGTTTACTTTTAATCGTGTTATTTAAAATGATTTTTTCTTGTTCCTTTTTAATTTTTAATAAGTCTTTGTTCATGTTTTCTCCTATTTATCGATACTAACAATATAGTATTTACTATTGGTATTAGCCGTATGATTATACCAAGGTAGCCAGTTAATTTTATAAATTTTATCTTTTAAATCGATATATTTTTTTCCTTTATATTGACCCGTTGGTTTATAAATTTTTCCTGTTAGAACTTCTCCTTTTGTGGGAAAATAACGAAAATATTTAAAGATATAATCGTCTATATTTCTTCCTTGATGACTTCCCGTGTGATAAGTTTTATCAATAGCAAGAACAACGGTATAAGTTTTAGAAAACCCCATATCTTTTAACATTTGCATAAATTTAATATCTAAGACAAATTGATACATTTCTTCTGGTGTTTCTCCATTTAAAGGAAATTTTACTTCAATAGCAAATCTTTTCTTTTTATCTTTTTTATGATATAGGTAAATATCAATTTCTTTTTTCATTGCTTCTTCTAGATTTTTCTTTAAAGGAATAGTAAGACCTAATTTTTTTACATTACGTTCAAATTCTATTTTTTCATTAGGAAATTTGTTTCTTAAAAATAATCCTAATTCTATTTGAAAACTTATTTCATTATAAATTTCTATTTCCTCATCGATTAAATAATGATTTAAGAATTCATCAATAATTTGATTAAAATCAGCATCTTCAAAATTTACAATTTCCATATTTGTCTCTTCTTTCTTTTTTATTATATCGTAATTTGGTCATCTTCACAATGAATTATGAAAATAAAAGGAAATGAAAAGTATAGAAAAAATTAGAAATTGTGTTATAATATAAGACATTTAGAAGGAGAATTTTTATGGATTACTATGTAAATTATGGTATTGAAATTTTAAATGATACAACAAAAAGTTTAAAGAACTTAAATGAACTTGGTATTTATTTATCTAAACAAATCGATATTCAAGCATTAAAATCGTTAAAACTTATGATTTTAGCATCTTCTACTTCACTTTTAGAAAAAAGTTTAGACATCCATGCGATTAAAGTGCGTAGAGAAGTACTATCTCATATGAATTTAGAAGATAATATTGGATATGATAAAAAACGAAGAAGAACCATAATTTATGATTTTATTGAAAAAAGGGAATCTATGATAGGAAATTTAGCCATGAATCCACAAAATTTTGCTTTAGCATTATTGGAGTTTTTATTACATACTAGAAAAATTGATTTCATGATGCATCCTAAAATTGTGCAACCTTTATTAGAAACATCTGAAAATGATTCTTACACGATATTTGATTTATGGGTTAGTTCCTTTACTCGAATTGAAACGGAAGATGATTTTTTTTATCAGCGTTATGATATGGTAGATAAAAAACTAGAAATGTTAGAATATATGATAGAAAATCATTTGATCGATTTAGATTCTATCTCTTGGTTAACGATATCTCTTACTGCTTGTATAAAAAGTAAATATTCATACACTGAAAATCAATTAATGAAAACGCAAAAAATATTGCAAAAATTAAAAGAAATTGAATTTACTAAAATACATGAGAAGCAGTCAAATAGAAATTTAGAAGAAATAAAAATTTGCCAAGAAGAATTATCAAGATATACTTTGGGAAATCAGCAATGTCAATATATGCTAAAGACCATTCCTACATTAATTAAAAGAAAAATAATAAAATAAGTAACAAAAGGCTACTTATTATTTTAAATTATACTTTATAAAAAGTAATCATTTTCTTTTTCGTCGAAATTTTTCCTACTTTATAACCAAAGACAATTGCTTCTTTTTTGGCATTTAGAAATGTGTGATCAATGGGAAATCCTAAAATATTTTTTATTTCGTCAAAAGAAAGTAAATATTCATTTTTTTGATTTATCTTTAAATATTTCCATAATGATTCATATTTGCTCATTATCTTCCTCCGTTAACTTTTTTCATGGAAAAGTATTTTATTTCAATAATCAATGCAATAAATAGCAAAAGTATTCCTGTAATAAGATTGGGAATATTACTAGTATCGTTAGTAACATTTAAAACTTTAGAACAAAAGGGATTAGTCATCATCGTGCAAAGGGCAAGTAATAATAAATTGATAGAAATTTTATGATGAACATTTATTCTTGTTAAGGTAGATAAAGTTATGCTAGCCCATAAAAAGGCTAAAACAAAAGTGGCAATGATAAAACTAGCAATAAGAAAATTATCTTTTTCTACAAAATGAATAACAATGAGTAATAAATAAATGAGTAAAGTAAGTATGGCAGTTATTTTAGTAAGGATGTATTTATCTTTTTTTAAAAAGAAGGGAAGGGTAGTAACGGTTGCAGAAACGAAAATGCCAATTAGGGCAATTAATGACCATGTAAGATGATGATCAATTGCTAAATTACAAATAAAACAAGTTATTATACCAATTAAGTATCCTAAATTTAAAAATAAGAAAATTCCTTTTTTGATGGCTCGATATTTTCTAATTTCCTTTTTTTCTTTCGTTAGGACTTCATCATCACAAGCAGTAAAAAATTCGTGTTCTGAAATGGACAACTCTTTACACAATGGCGAAATTACGGTAATATCAGGATAAGTAATACCCCGTTCCCACTTTGATATTGTTGTTGGTGTAACATACAGTTTATTTGCTAATTCCTCTTGCGTTAATTTAGCTTCTTTTCTTTTTTCTAAAATATATTTACCAAAATTTTTTTTATCTTGCATATAAATTCTCCTTTCCAAAACTATTGTATTTTGCTTTTTCTTTTTTGAAAATGGCTTATTACGCTAGTTCTTATTTTGTAAGAATTTTTCATATCATATTTTATATTTTTGCTTTCTTTATCATAGTGAATCTTTATTATTCACATTTTAATGTTTCTTATCAAATAGTGTAACATCATTTTACCAAATAGAAAATAATCTTGCCAAAGAAATTTTATCCATTTATGTTATGTAGTCGGTAGAAAACCATTTTATTTTGCATATTTTTCCTTAATTTAGTAAAAAATAGTAAATAAATAGTTGTCAAATGAAAAAAGGTTTGCTATAATCAAATACGTACTAAGAAATGGCGAGATAGCTCAGTTGGCTAGAGCACTGCGTTCATACCGCAGGTGTCGAGGGTTCGAATCCCCCTCTCGCTACCAAATAAAAATACACTAGATTCGTCTAGTTTTTTGTTTTTTAGGAATGCTTATTTAGTATTCCTATCTTTTATTATTTATTGGAAAATGTTTATCTAAGTTTTGTCAAATTAAACAAAATATGATATGATAAACACGACAAAAAGAACTGAGTTACCTCAAATTCTAAAAATTTTGGTTAATTAGTCTATTTTTTTTCGTATAAACAATCAGAAGAACATAACTTATAAATGATTTTACATAATTTGTTTTGGCAGGCAATTATGCATTTATAATGATGTTTACCTTCAGATTGTTTTTTTCAAAAAACAAGTAAACAAGATTATTTTTATCAGT
>CASRZP010000031.1 GCA_949440065.1 uncultured Bacilli bacterium | reverse complement strand
CCACTGCATGTATGAAATATAAAATGGAAGAATTTGACGATAATTGTGAAGAATTAACAATATTAAGATGGTTTAGAGATAATTTTGTTACGAAAGAAGACATAGAGCATTATTATAATGTTGCACCAATCATAGTCAGGGAAATAAATGAATCAAAAAATAGCAATTTCGTATATAATTATATATATGAAAATATTGTTAGTGTTTGTGTTGAATCAATAAAAAATGGTGATTATCAATTTGCTTATCATAGATATAAAAGTAGTATACTAGCTTTAGAGGAGGAATTTGTTAGAGTGCAACTTAGAAAAAAACTTTTAAAAACATTGAATTTAATGTGTCACAATTAACATAATAAATAAAATGAAGTAAGGAGTGATTAGATAGGTTATCCAATCACTTTTTCACATTTTACTACTAGTTATTAAAAAAAATATGGTAAACTAATGATGACGAAAGGAGAATTACTATGTATGTACCATTATATATAAAAACCAATTATTCTTTATTATCTAGCTTAATTAAAATTCCTACTTTAATCAAGTATGCCAAAGAACAAAAAATAACACATCTAGCTATTGTCGATGATTATATGTTTGGCTATATGGAGTTTTATCATGCGTGTTGTAATTCTTCTATTAAACCTATTTTTGGTTTATCTATTTTTCTATCCTTTAAAGATAATCAAGAAGAAATCGTTGTGTATGCAAAAAATTATCAAGGATATTTAGCATTAGTAAAATTATCCACCATGAAAAGTAGAGAAGGACTAACCTTAGAAGACATTATTTTCTATCAAGATAACTTAATCGTTATTATTCCTCATGCTAAATATGAATTTTATCAAGAAATTGCTCCTCATTTTAGCAAGTGCTACTTAGGATACTTTGGTAAAGAAGAAGAATTTATTGTAAGTAGTATCACCGAAAATATTGTGTTTATTCATCCTGTTATGTACTTAGAAAGTAGTGATGCGAAATATTTAAACTATTTACTCATGATTAAAGAAGGAAAAACATTAAGTGATGAACCATTATATATAAAAAAAGATAATAACTTATGCTTAGACCCTTTATCTTATAGTAGCCTCGATGGATTAAATCAAACCATAGAAATTGCCAATCAATGTAATGTGGTATTTCCTAAAGCTTTATTGATGCTACCCATATACAAAGCTGAAAATCAAATGTCTACCAAAGATTACCTAGATTACCTTACCAAAAAAGGGCTAACCAAAAGACTAAATGGAAGTGTTCCCCAAAAATATCAAGAACGATTAGCTTACGAGTTATCTATCATCAATCAAATGGGTTTTGCTAATTACTTTTTGGTAGTATATGATTTTATTCGTTATGCTAAGAAAAATAAAATTCTAGTAGGTCCTGGTAGAGGAAGTGCTGCTGGAAGTTTAGTTTCTTATACTTTAGGAATAACAGATATCGATCCGATTCAATATGATTTACTATTTGAACGATTCCTAAACCCAGAGCGAGTAACGATGCCTGATATCGATACAGACTTTCCCGATCAGTTTCGTGACCAAGTGATTGACTATGTCATTCAAAAATATGGCGAAAAAAGAGTCGCTGGGATTATCACATTTGGAACCTTAGGAAGTAAGCAAGCCATTCGTGATGTATCAAGAGTAATGAACATTCCTTTATATAAAGTTGATCAAGTGTGCAATTTACTTCCTATAGTTTCTAAACAAAATTTAAAAGATTTCTATCAAAGTATCCCTAAATTTAAATTATTGATTGATGAAGATGTGCAACTACAACAAATGTTTTCCATTGCTAGTTATTTAGAAGGTTTTCCAAGACATACCTCAGTACATGCTGCAGGAATTGTGATGTGTGAGAAAAACTTAGATGAAGTCATTCCTTTATATTATAATGATGAAATGTATTTAAGTGCATATTCGATGGAGTATTTAGAAGAATTTGGTTTACTAAAAATGGACTTTTTAGGATTAAAAAATTTAACCACGATTATGAATATTTTAGAAGATATTTTTAAAACAACAGGAGTAAAAATTGATTTTAATCAAATTCCATATGATGATGTTGCTACACTAAAACTTTTTGAAGAAGCCAAAACTAGTGGTATTTTTCAATTTGAATCAAGTGGCATGCGTAATTTTTTAAGAAAATTGAAACCTAATCGTTTTGAAGATTTATTTGCAGCAATTGCCCTTTTTCGTCCAGGACCTGCTGTTAATATTGACTCTTATATTAGAAGACGGCACAAAATAGAAGAAGTTACTTATTTAGACGAGAGTTTAAAACCTATTTTAGAAAACACATATGGCATTTTAATTTATCAAGAGCAAATTATGCAAGTGGCAACCACGATGGCAGGATATACTTTAGGAGAAGCGGATATTTTAAGACGAGCTATGAGTAAAAAGAAACAAGATGTATTACAAGGAGAAGAAGAAAAATTTATTCGCCAAAGTATGAATAGGGGGTATCCTAAAGAAAAAGCGAAAGAAGTCTTTGACTTGATTTTAAATTTTGCTAATTATGGCTTTAATCGTGCTCACTCCGTAGCGTATTCGATTATTGCTTATAAAATGGCGTTCTTAAAAACACATTATCAAACCTTTTTCTATAGTAATTTGCTAACTTCTGTCATTGGTAGTGAGAAAAAATTGAAAGATTATATGTATGAAGCAAAAGATTTAAAAATTAAGTTTCTAAAACCTGATATTAGAGTGAGTACAAGTCAATTTTTAGCCAGTCAAGATACGATTTTGTTTCCTTTATCTACCATTAGAAATGTTGGTGTAGTATCTTGTCGTGAGATAGTAAACATAAGAAATAGTGAACCTTTTATGGATTTGTATGATGGTATGAGTAAGTTAGTGCGTGTGGGAATTAATAGAAAAACTATCGAATCTTTGATTTTAGCTAGTGCCTTTGATGGTTATGGTTATTCTAAAAAAGCCTTAATGACGCAGCTTGATTTGTTACTAAATTATGCTGAACTTACTAAGGATTTAGACCCTTCTTTAGTGGTAAGACCAGAGTTAGAAATGATGATAGAGTACGAAGATGCGTATTTACTAGAGCAAGAAAAACAACTTTTTGGTTTTTATATTAGTAGCCATCCAGTTAGTAATTATCGCCTGCAGTATCAAGATGCTGTTCCTTTAGAGTTCATGAAAGATTATTTGAATAAAAGTTTTACTTGCTTAATGATGGTAGAAAGTATTAAACGATTAGAAACGAAAAATAAAGAACAAATGGCTTTTGTGTTTGGAAGTGATGATACCACTACGGCTGATTTTACTATTTTTCCAAGAGTATTAGAACGCTATCCTGATATGAAAAGAGGAGATTTATATTTAGTGAAAGGAACGATTGAGAGAAGGTATGAGCGTTATCAAGTGATTATTCAACAGTTAAAACCATTAGAACAGAAGAAAATAAATGAATAATTTTTCTTCTTTTTTCATATCCTTTTTTAGGTGATTTCGTTTGAAAAAATTTTTGCTCATATGTGGTTATCTTTATTTTATAATAAGTTCTACGACCGTAATACAAAGTGAGGCAAAGTTAAATATGCTATCTAGCGATTTTCTTCCTCATGTTGAAGTAGTAGAAACTTATCAAGGAACGTTAAGTTTTTATGGACCTGATTGTAGTGGATGTCGTGGAATTACCTCTTATGGGCAAGATGTTACCAAGGGAAATATTTATTATCATGATAGGGAATATGGCAAAGTAAATATTGTCGCGGGAGATAAGGATTATCCCTTTGGTACAATGTTAAAAATTAGTAAGGAAGGTCAAGAAGTTTTAGCCATTATTTTAGATAGAGGAAGTGCAATAGGAAAAAATAAACGTTTTACGTTTGATTTTTTAATGTCAAGTGAAGAAGAAGCATCCATTTATGGATGCAAAAATGATGTAACGTTTACTATTTTACGTTTGGGTTTTTAACAGGTAAAAAAATTAAAAATTCCAAAAATTTCTTTAGCAAAATTCTAAAATCTTTGTTCTTTTTTGGTGGAGTTTTCAAAAATTGTAGATTAAAAAATGAAAATGTTAAACTCGTGAAATTACACTAGCTTAAAAAAGTAAGTATAGGAAAAACATTTTTTCATTTGAATATTTTTTAAATTAAGGCGTGCAAAAGTAAACGTAAAAATAGTTCCTAGATTAGCAATAGAATGTGTGATACAATTACTTTGGAGGAATCAAGATGAATCAACAAATTATTGAAAATTTATGTCAAGAATTAAACATTTTAAAAAGTCAAGCTGAAGTTGTACTAACTTTATTACAAGAAGGAAATACCATTCCTTTTATTGCACGTTACCGAAAAGAAGCAACAAAAGGATTAGACGAAGAACAAATTCGATCTATTCATGAAGTTTATATATACCAAGAAAATCTATGGAAAAGAAAAGAAGATGTTATTCGTTTAATTGATGAAAAAGGGTTATTAACGGAAGAATTAAAACAAAGCATTTTAGCTTGTCAAAAATTAGTCGAAGTAGAAGATATGTATCGTCCATTTAAAGAAAAGAAAAAAACAAAAGCAACCGATGCCATTGCCAAAGGATTAGAACCCCTAGCCAAAAAAGTGATGAGTTTTCCTATAGAAGGAACATTAGAAACACTAGCAAAACCTTATTTAAATGAACAAGTAAAAACTACCTTAGAAGCATATCAGGGAGCTATGTATATTATTGCGGAATGGATTAGTGATAATGCTTCATATCGAAAATATTTAAGAAGAACCATTTATTATGATGGAGTCATTGTTACCAAAAAGAAAAAAGGTGCTGAAGATATAAAATTAACCTATGAAATGTACTACGATTATCAAGAGAAAATTAACCATGTAAAACCACACCGAATTTTAGCCATAAATCGAGGGGAAAATGAAGGTGTTTTATCTGTTAATTTAGACTACTCTTTTGATGGTGTTTTTTCCTATATTAAAGACAAGGTAATAAAAAATCCTAAAAGCTATGTCATAGAAGTAGTAGAAAACGCTATAAAAGATAGCTTAAAACGATTAATTTTACCTAGCGTTGAACGAGAAATTAGAGCAACATTAAAAGAAATGGGCGAAGTAAGTGCCATCGAAAACTTCTCTAAAAACGTAGAAAAACTATTATTAACTCCACCAATGACAGAAGTTTGTGTATTAGGTTTTGACCCAGCGTATCGAACAGGATGCAAACTAGCTGTTTTAGATAAAACAGGAAAACCCTTAGAAATTGCTGTCATTTACCCACATGCACCACAGCTAGAAGTAGAACAAGCAAAACAAGTTGTTCTTGATTTAATTCACAAATACCACATTGATATGATTGCCATTGGTAATGGTACAGCGTCCCGTGAAAGCGAACAATTTATTGCTGATGTGATAAAAGAGGCTAAACACAAAGTAGAATACTTATTAGTGAGCGAAGCAGGTGCTTCTGTTTATTCTGCATCCAAACTAGCCATTAGCGAATTTCCTACATTAACCGTTGAAAAACGTAGTGCCATTAGCATTGGTAGACGAGTACAAGATGCCCTAGCAGAACTAGTTAAAATCGATCCGAAAAGTATAGGTGTTGGTTTATATCAGCACGATGTACCAAGTAAAAAACTAGACGAATCGCTAGAATTTGTCGTTACCAAAGCCGTAAACCAAGTAGGCGTTAATATTAACAATGCAAGTTTCTCATTATTATCCTATGTATCAGGTCTTAATAAAAAAGTTATTGATAACATTATTTCAACACGTGATGAACAAGGAAAATTCACATCAAGAAATGCCTTAAAAAAGATAAAAGGAATGACGGATAAAATCTATCAACAATCAATTGGATTTTTAAGAATTTTAGATGGAGAAAACCCGCTAGATAAAACCCCTATTCATCCAGAACAATATAATGCTGTAGAAAAATTATTAGAAAAAATTGGACTAACGACAAAAAGTCTTGGCAGTGAAGAATTAATTACCAAATTAGATGATTTAGATAAGAAGGCTTTACAACAAGAATTAGCTATCGATGCTTATACGTTAGATGACATCATTTTATCACTAAAAAAACCTTTGCGTGATCCTCGAGATGAGATGATGAAACCACTACTTCGTCAAGACATTTTACATATTGAAGATTTACACATTGGTGATGAATTACAAGGGACAGTAAGAAATGTTGTCGACTTTGGATTATTTATTGACGTTGGGCTAAAAAATGATGGATTAGCTCATATTTCACAGTTAACGAATCAGTATATCAAACATCCTAAAGAGTTATTTAATGTTGGCGATATTGTCACTTGTTATGTGATTGACATTTCACTAGAAAAGCAAAAAATCTCACTAAGTTTACGTAAAAATGCAAATTAAAAAAATTTTTCTAAGGGAAGTCCTTACCTGGTAAGGGTTTCTTTTATTACCGAAAAAAAATTCGCTACAAAAGATATTGACTTTTCGTTTTGTTCTTCCTAAAATGAGGGTGTAACAAATTCATAAAAACAAAATTAGGGAGGTACAAACATGATAGCAGAGTTAGTAGAAGATATTTCACTAAAAGTAGTGAAACGAGATAAAAAGAAAGTAAATTTCAACGGAGAAAAAATTGCTTTAGCGATAAAAAAGTCATTTGATAGCTTAGAAGAGGGTACTTATGATGAAGAGGATATCAATAAAGTTTATGTAGGGGTATTAACAAAGATTAAAACAAGTTATCAAGAAGAAAAAACGATAACCGTAGAAGAAATTCAAGATTTAATTGAGGAAGAGTTAAAATATTTGGATTATAGTGATGTACTTGAAGCATTTTCCAATTATCGTGAGAGAAGACGTAAATCAAGAGAGATTTTTTATTCAAGACAACATAAATTAGCAAAGATGATAGAAGCACTTTCCCTAAAAGAAGCACATGAAGAAAATAGTAAAAGAGATAATGCTAATGTGGATGGTAATACCGCTATGGGAACTATGCTTCAATTTGGAAGTACCATTTCTAAAGAGTTTGCAAAAGCGTATTTAATGGAAGAGCGATTCGCAGAAGCTCATGATGATGGTCGCATTCATATTCATGATATGGACTTTTGGCCAATGGCGACGACGACTTGTTGTCAAATCGATTTAAATCATTTGTTTGAAGGAGGTTTTTCAACAGGTCATGGGCATTTGCGTTGTCCTAATGATATCATGTCTTATTCTGCATTAGCGGCGATTGCGATACAGTCTAATCAAAACGATCAGCACGGAGGACAAAGTATTCCAGCATTTGATTATTATATGGCACCAGGTGTAGTAAAGACGTTTAAAAAACAATTTAAGCAGACGTTATATGATGCTCTAGATATTACCAACAAGCTAGAGGAAGTTGATTTTTCAAAATTCGTAGAAAAAATCGATAAAATAGAGACAATTGATGTAGATTTAGATAAATTTATTGCTAAAAGTACCAAAGAAATCGCTAGTATTATCGAAAAATCCTATCAAAAAGCTATAGATAAAACCGATAGAATTACTTATCAAGCGATGGAAGCCTTTATTCATAATTTAAATACCATGCATTCACGTGCAGGAGCTCAAGTACCTTTTTCATCGATTAACTTTGGAACAGATACATCAAGTGAAGGTAGAATGGTCATGAAAAACTTTCTACTAGCAACAGATGCTGGTTTAGGAAAAAGTGAAACACCCATTTTCCCGATTTCTATTTTTAAAGTAAAAGAAGGCGTTAACTATAACAAAAAAGATCCGAATTATGATTTATTTCAACTAGCATGCAAGGTTTCTGCTAAACGATTATTTCCTAATTTTTCATTTATCGATTCACCATTTAATTTACAATATTATCATGAAGGAGATTATAAAACGGAAATTGCTTACATGGGTTGTAGAACACGTGTCATGGGAAATGTAGATAAAACAAAAGAAATTGTCACTGGACGTGGAAATCTTTCCTTTACTTCCATCAATTTGCCTAGAATTGGAATAAAACATGGTATTGTATCGAATGAAAAAACAGATATGGATGGCTTTTATCAAGAATTAACCGAGTTAATGGATTTAGTAAAAGATGAACTATTACAACGTTTTGAATTACAATGTAGAAAGCATATCAATAATTTTCCTTTCTTATTAGGTCAAGGAATTTGGTTAGATTCTGGTAAGTTAAAGAGTAATGAACGTTTACGTAAAGTGTTGAAGCATGGAACACTAACTATTGGCTTCATCGGTTTAGCGGAAACACTAAAAGCATTAATCGGAGAACATCATGGGGAAAGTAAGAAGGCACAAAAGTTAGGATTAGAAATTATTACATTCATGAGAAAACGTTGCGATGAATATACAGAAAAGTATAAGTTGAACTTTTCCTTGATTGCAACGCCTGCTGAAGGATTATCAGGAAGATTTACGTCCATAGATAAAGCAATTTATGGAGAATTAGAAGGAATTACTGATCGAGAGTATTACACAAATTCCTTCCATGTACCTGTGTATTATCCTATATCGATTGCGAATAAACTAAAAATCGAAGGTCCATATCATGCATTAACTAACGGTGGACACATTAGTTATGTAGAGTTAGATGGAGATACGGTGAATAACTTAGAAGCATTTGAGAAAGTTATTCGCATTATGCATGATAATCATATTGGATATGGTGCGATTAACCATCCAGTAGATAGAGACCCAGTTTGTGGTTATACTGGAGTCATTGGTGATGTTTGTCCATGTTGTGGAAGAAAAGAAGGAGAAGGCGTTCCAATGGAGCGTTTAGAGCAACAAGATATTACTTGTTGTGGTAGATAAAAAGGAGGAAAATAAATGAAAAATGAAAAAACGGTAGGGGACGGAGTAAAATTTGAAAGGATTCGTAGAATTACTGGGTATCTCGTTGGAACAACAGACAGATTTAACGATGGAAAAAAAGCGGAAGAACGTGATCGTGTGAAACATGGAACAGAAGGACTAAACGTGGCTAAATAATGAAAATTCGTTTAGCTGCCCCTTTGCAAAAGGATAGTATTGTTGACGGAGAGGGAATTCGTACAGTGATATGGACGCAAGGTTGTTCACATCACTGTAAGGGATGTCACAATCCATCAACGCACTCTTTTCATCAAGGTTTTCTAGTAGACATAGAAGAGGTAAATCAGCAAATTTCTACCCTTTTGTATCAAGATGGAATTACTTTTTCTGGAGGAGATCCGATGTTTCAGGCTGATGCTTGTTATGAAATTGCTAAATATGCGAAAAGTTTAGGATTATCCATCTGGTGTTATACAGGATTTACCTTTGAAGAGTTACTGAATATGCCTAATTGTTATCCTTTTTTAACGATGATAGATGTGTTAATTGATGGAAAATTCGAGTTAGATAAGAAAAGTTTAGACCTTTTATATAAGGGTTCTAGCAATCAGCGAATTATCGATGTATCTTCATCGTTAAAAGAAAAAAAGGTTGTATTAGATTCTCGTTATCAAAAACAAGAAAATCATGCACCGTTTCATTATCAAAAAAAAGGTGTATTTATCTAGGATAAAAAAAGAAAGTCTCTATCTTATTTTAGACCTTCTTTTTTAATCTTCGCTAACTTCAATTGCTCCCGTAGGACAAGAAGTACTTGCTTCACGTGCTAATTCCATTTCCTCGTTGTCATTTGTTTCCTTTACCTTTGCAACGGAAATTCCTTCATCATCTAATTCGAAAATATCTTCAGCAATGGCTTCACAAGCACCACAACTAATGCAAGCATCACGATTGACATTAATTTTCATTTTTTACTATCTCCTTTACCGATTTCATTATACAATATGCCAACGAATAAGTAAAGATGAAAGCAATAATGTAAATTTCTTTTTCCATTCGCACAAATCTATGATAGAATAGTGGTAGATAGGAGGGGTAGTATGCCCAGAATGGAACGCTATCAAGAACAACAAGCAACGCCTACTAAAGTCAAAAGTCGAGTAGAAAAGAATAATCGTTTATATAATCAAGTGTATCAAAATGAGATTTATCAGGAAATAACCGATATGAAATTAAAAAACGTCGTCGACTTAGATCAGGTGAATAATCAAAACAAAACAAGAGAAGAATATCATAAGATAAAAGATTATGAACAAATTCTGGGGACTCCAAAAGTAAAAAAAGATCTTGAGGAATTTAATACATTATACCCGATTGAGAATAAGGTTTATGATATTAATGAGGTAATTAAAGAAAAGAAGAATGCTCGAGGAGATAATGATAATCAAGAAGAAAAAAGGAAGTTGCATGCTGATTTACATATAGGTATTAGCGAAGAAGAGTTGCTAAAGTTTAGAGAAGAAAAGAAGAAGAAATTAGAAAAAGAACAAAATGATTTAATGGGACAAGTGGAAAAAGAAGTAGAGAAGAAAGATACGCTAGAGAAAGAAAACAAAGAATTATTAGCTGAGTTACTTCCTGTTACGGAAGAAGAAGAAAAAACACCAAAACAAAGTCAATTAGAGGAAATGGATAAGAGTTTTTATACAAAATCGATGGATTTTAGTGAGGAAGATTTTGTGGGTGAGAATGAGAAAAATGAAGATGATGATGAGTTAGCTGTTTTTGATGATATTAATGAACAACATGGAATATTGAAAAAAGCGTTGTATGTTTTATTGTTCATTGTGATGATTGCCATTGTGACTACGGTCATTTATTATGTTGTCAATTTGATGTAAAGTATGAAAAAACGATGGATAAAATGGTTAACAAAACTCGTTCTTCTTTTTCTTCTTGGTAGTGTTTACTTTTATTTAGGAACAAGAATCAATTTTTCTATTCCTTGCCTATTTTATTCTTTTACCCATTTGTATTGTCCAGGATGTGGTATGACGCGAGCAGTATTTTCTCTTATTTCACTTGATTTTGTACAAGCTTTTTTCTATAATCCATTCGTGTATGTGCTAGTGTTCATCATATTTTATTCTTTTGGGATGGAGTTATATTATCTAGTGAAAAAAAAGATGAAAAATGTGGTGTATCCGAAGAAGTTGATGTATGTTCTATTGGTACTTTTACTCATCTTTGGTGTATTAAGAAACATCCCTGGGTGGGAATTTTTACTACCTCATACGATATCAGGATAATAAAAAAGAGATTTATCATCTCTTTTCATCATTTTTTACAAAGTTTTCGTTTTTTCTATTGCATGAACATTTAGAGCATTTTGGTGATATTCTTCAATTTCTTCTACTTTTAAAGATATAAAGTCTCTTGCTAATTGATGAAGGATATCATCAGAAATATCGTCGATACCATTTTTCATTTTATAAGCAATTACCATATCGATAAACTTTTTAATGTATGAGAACTTTCCATAATTGATAGATGTTCTAAATCCTTCATGATGTGGTAAATAAAAGGAAATATTCTTATTTGCTTTATGATTACTTGTATTGGTTAGATACAAAGTTTTTCCTGTTGTATCAAAAGATTGGAATATTCCATTAGATGAATATAAATCTTCTTTTACATCCATTGGTACAATCATATGCAATATACTACGAGCATGACTACTTCTAGTATCTAGTACACTATAATGAACATATTTTTCTTGTTCATAAACTGTAGCAATAGCAGCAATTTCTCTAGCAATTTGTGCAATATCAAAAGTAGAGTAGTCTACGATTGTTTTTTCCTTCATTTCTAAATTTTTCTTTTCTTTTTGTTTAAATATTTGATTTAATATCATAACCTAACCCCCATTTGCTACACATTATATCACAATTCTTTGATTTTGGCAAGCTTTTTTTATAGAATAAAGGTTAACATTTAGCAAATAACACTTGAAAGTATGTGAAAATCTTGGTAAAATATATAGTATAAAATAAAGGTGAGGTGTTAAAAGATGAGTAATGTTGTTAGTAATTTTTTCATCTTTTCATCTAATGTTTTAGATAATAAAATTAACCAAAAATTAACTAGGGGGGGGGGGCAATTTTAATATAAAAATACAATATAAAGGTATAAGAATGGGACATCAGTTTTTATTCTTTTTTGTGTTTTTTAAGAAAAAATTAAAGTTTAGTTAACTTTTAAGTATTACCAAGGAAAGAAGGGTATACTAAATAAAGAATAGGAAGTGTTCCATAATGAAAAAAAGAAAAATTATTTTACCTATCGCAATGTTTCTTTTATTAATAGTAGCAACCATCGGAGTAACTTTTGCCGCGTTTACGTTTACTAAAGAGGGAACCGTAGAAAATACGTTAGAAACAGGAACAGTTACTTTAACATACACCGAAGGAAAAACTGGTATTATGTTAAATGAAGCATATCCAATGAGTGATGAGCGTGGAAAAATGTTAACAGGAGAGAACAACGTCTTTGATTTTACTGTTCAAGCAAATCTATCTAGAACGATGTCGATAGGATATGAAGTAACAGCAGTTAAGATTCCTATTACTGATATGACACCTTTGTTAGATAATGAAGTAAAACTTTATTTAGAACGAGCAGTTGATCCAGATACGACGTATAGTGAAATTTTTGCACCTAGTAACTTTATTCCAAGAGAAGAACAAACGGAAATAGGATCACCAATAGGTTCAATGATATTAGATTCTGGAACGTTCACTCAAGCAGGAACTACCATTCATAACTATCGACTTCGCATGTGGGTGGATGAAAGTACAGAAATTCCCAGTGGAGAAGCAAGAAAATATGGAATAAAAATTAATGTGTACGCTAAACAAGATATTTTTGCTACTCCAGAACCACCAAAAAATAAAAATATATCTAACATTTGGAAGTATGATGAAACAACTAATTCAAGTACCTTTTGTGTAACTGGAGAAGAAGTAACTTGTAAAGAAATAGAAGCACCAGAAACATATGAACCAGGAACAATCATTAAATATAAAGTAAATGACACCGAAGAAAAATACTTTCATGTTATGTTTGATGAAGGAGATACATTAACCTTACAACAACGGGAAAATACAGTAAATCAAGTAGCGTGGTATGCTGCTGCTGATAATACCAAAGGACCATTAACTATCTTACCAACGTTAGAAGAAGCAACAGTAGGATGGACCAATGTATTAAACCAAAAATATACATTAGGAACTACGATATTTAAAGATAATTTTTATACTGGATGTATGTTTGTTAATGCAAGTAATAGTTATAAATGTGTGATTAATACTTACACCATGGGAGAAAGAATAGCTAAAGCCAGAATGATAAGTGTCCAAGAGGCTCAACTTTTGGGTTGTACTCCTATTGCTAAAACTTGTCCCATATGGATGTATAATTATTTAGAAAAGTCAACTGATTATGGTGGAACAGTAAACCAAGGCTCTGACTGGGGTTACTGGACTTCTTCTGTTGATACATCTCCCTCAACACATTTATGGGGCATGAGTTATCGTGGAGATATGGTCAATAATGGTTATACTTCAATGACTGGAAACGGAGCTCGAGCAGTAGTAAAAATTAATAAGTAAACTAAAAAACGATTAATCTTTAGTCGTTTTCTTTTTTAGTTAGTTTTTTAAACTCTTTTCCTTCATCGTTTTTGAAAAAGGTTTAGTAAATATCATGTGTTATTTATCCTTAAGTCAATAAACCAAATTTTTAAATTAAAAAGACTTCTAAACCCTTATAGTATTTGGTATAGAAATCTAATTAATTTTATTTCATGTTTTTATCCTGAACTTTTGATGATAATGCTTGAAAGTAGGAAAAAATATTGGTAAAATAATAATATAAAATAAAGGTGGTGTTAAAAATGAGTAATGTTATGGATAATTTTTTCATTGACACAATCTTTGTTAACCCTAAATTAACTAGGGGGGGGGGTAGCTTTTAAAATAAAACTATCATATAAAAAATCAAGAGTGAGACGAAAAGTTTCATTCTTTTTGTGGTTTAAAATTTAGTTAACTTTCAAGTATTACAGATAAAATAAGGGTATACTAAACAAAAATAGAGGAGTTATCAAATATGAAAAATAGAAAAATCATTTTACCTATAGCGATGTTATTATTGTTAATTCTTGCAACT
>CASRZP010000030.1 GCA_949440065.1 uncultured Bacilli bacterium | reverse complement strand
GAATGTATAGATAATTACATGAAACACTTTTTTATGCTTCTAGATTCAAACAAAGGAAACATCTTTGATAGCATCCACGCCTTATTTGATGATATGATTACATTTTGTCTAAAAGAAGAACACATTCAATTTTCTAGAAATGTTTTTCTTAATATGACCTTGTTTCGGAATCAAGAACTTTTTACTAAAGAAACCAAGGCATGTCCATTTAGGGAGTATAAAGCGTTACTTAGTCAAAAAATCGATAAAACGTTACTAAAAATTCATCAGGATAGTGAACTTTTTGATATTCTTCGTATGCTTTTTACCGTCATGGTAGAAGATCTATTATTAATTATTGTCTTTGAACGACCATTAGATGAAGTAAAATTATATTTTCAAAGACATATCTCTTATTTCCAATATGGAATAGTAAAAAGAAAGGAAGATGAAGATGAAACATATTCTAAAGATTTTTAAAAAGTCCATTTTTTCCATTTTATTCATCATTGGATTATTGATAACTCAAGCTATATGTGACTTATCCCTTCCCCAGTTTACATCAAATATTATTAACATTGGTGTCCAACAAGGAGGAATTGAAAATAGTAATATCAAAGTCATTCGTGAAAGTACGATGAATGATTTACTTTTGTTTGTAAAACAAGAAGAACAAGGTAAAATCTTAAATCAATACGAATTGCTAGAAAAAAAGGATTATAGTGATAAGGAATGGGAAAAATTAATCAAAAAATATCCTTTATTAAAAGAAGAAGCACTGTATCAATTAAAAAAAGTAGATAAAGAAGTGGACAATGCCTTAAGTCTACCCATGTTTTATGAATTGCTTTTTGCCAGTAAGGAAGAAGAATATGTAAAAATACAACAACAAATTATTAATAGCTTGCCAAATAGTGAAAATATGCAAAATGTTGACTTAATGAGCATCATAAAAATGATGGATCAAAAGGCAAGAGAACAATTCTTAAATGCCATTTTAGAAAAGCTAAACGAAATGCCTGAGTCTTTAATTAGTCAACAGGCCGTAAATTTTGTCAAACAAGAATACATAGCGATCGGAATAAATACAGATAAATTGCAAACCAATTACATTTTTGTATCAGGATTAACTATGTTAGCCATTGCTTTAATTAGTATGGCAACAACCATTGGGGTTGGATTTTTAGGTTCCCGTGTTGCTGCACGCTTTGCAAGAATTACTCGTGAACAAATATATGATAAAGTGCTTCATTTTTCTACAGCAGAAATGAAACAATTTGGAGTAGCCTCCTTAGTTACTCGTAGCACTAATGATATTCAACAAGTTCAAATGATGTTAGTATTCACTTTAAGAATCATTTTCTACGCGCCAATTATTGGTGTTGGTGGAGTAATTAAAGCAATGGGAGCCAACAGTTCAATGGCATGGATTATTGCTGTAGCTGTTTTAGCAGTGTTCTCCTTAGTTATCTTATTATTTGCTCTTGTTATGCCAAAATTTAAAAAGGTACAAAGCCTAATTGATCGTGTTAATCTAGTTATGCGTGAGATCATCAGTGGAATTCCTGTGGTTCGTGCTTTTAGTAATCAACGTCATGAAGAAAAACGCTTTGATGATGCATCAATTGCCTTAAAGAAAACGCTTCTATTTGTCGATCGCGTAATGGCTTGTATGATGCCTTCGATGATGTTTATTATGAATGGTGTTGCTATTTTAATCGTATGGCAAGCATCTCATAGCATTGATCAAGGACTAATGCAAGTAGGAGATATGTTAGCTTTCATACAATATACCATGCAAATTATTATGTCCTTTTTAATGATTTCCATGAGTTCAGTAATGTTACCGCGTGCAGGAGTATCCGTTGGAAGAATTGCTGAAGTGTTAAATACGACTAATTCAGTTGTTGATCCTATAGAGGAAAAACCATTTGATGAAAACAAAAAAGGCGAAGTAGAATTTCGTAATGTTTCTTTCTGTTATCCTGATAGTGATGCGAATACCCTAAGTGATATTTCCTTCGTTGCCAAAAGTGGAGAAACGACAGCCTTCATCGGTAGTACAGGAAGTGGCAAGAGTACATTAATCAATTTAATTCCAAGATTCTTTGATGTTACGAAAGGAGAAATCTTAGTCAGTGGAGTACCAATTAAAGAGGTAAAACAAGAAAAATTACATCAAAAAATTGGCTATGTACCACAAAGAGGAGTCCTTTTTTCAGGAACCATAGCAAGTAACATCAAATATGGTGATGATACCATTAGCGATGATGAGATGAGAAAAGCTGCCAAAATTGCGCAAAGTTTAGATTTTATTGAAGCCAAAGAAGAAGGGTTCTCTTCCCCAATTGCTCAAGGGGGGACTAATGTATCAGGAGGACAAAAACAGCGTCTATCGATTGCAAGAGCTATTGCCTTAAATCCTGAAATCTATATTTTTGATGATAGTTTTAGTGCCTTAGACTTTAAAACCGATAAAGCTCTACGTCAAGCGTTAGAAAAATATACCAAAGGTGCTACCATTTTAATTGTCGCTCAGCGAATTAGTACCATTATGAACGCTGATCAAATCATCGTTTTAGATGAGGGAAAAATCGTGGGCAAGGGAACACATAAAGAACTATTAAAAAATTGTAGTGTCTATTATGAAATTGCCTCTAGTCAATTATCAAAGGAGGAATTAGAACATGAGTAATAAAAAACAAGCTCCTAAAGGACCAAATATGGGAAGAAGTGTAGAAAAAGCTAAAGACTTTAAAGGCACAATCAAAAAATTATTTCATTATTTATCTAGTTATAAATGGCAATTATTATTAGTCATTATTTTCTCCATTGGTAGTGCTGTATTTTCTATTATTGGACCTAAAATTCTAGGAAATGCAACGACTGAGATTTTTAATGGTTTAATTGGTAAAATTACAGGAGTTACCGCGGGAATTAACTTTGGTAAAATTGCAGGTATCTTACTCACTCTTTTAGGATTGTATGTCATTAGTATGTTATTTTCTTATATTCAAGGTTTTATCATGAGTGGAGTAAGTCAAAATGTTTCCTATCAATTAAGAAAACAGTTATCTGAAAAAATTCATAAGGTACCATTAAAATATTTTGAATCAAGAACAACGGGAGAAATTTTATCACGGGTAACTAATGATGTAGATACTGTTAGTCAAAGCCTAGATCAAAGTCTAACGCAAGTTATCTCGTCGATTACAACATTACTTGGTGTTTTGGTAATGATGTTATCGATTAGTCCAGTGATGACTTTAGCTTCTCTTGTTATTATTCCTGTTGCTTTAATTTTAATTGGTATTGTCGTTAAAAAATCGCAAAAGTATTTTGTTAAACAACAAGAATATTTAGGTTACATCAATGGTCAAGTAGAGGAAATGTATTCTGGTCAATCTATTGTTAAAGTATTTAACGGAGAAGATGAAGCGATTGCTAAATTTAAAGATACCAATGATGTTTTGTATCATAGTGCTTGGAAAAGTCAATTCTTATCTGGAATGATGCATCCGATTATGACGTTTATTGGAAACATCGGTTATGTGTTAGTCTCTATCCTAGGCGGATATATGGTAATTAAGAAAAAAATTGAAGTGGGGGATATTTTGTCTTTTACGCAGTATGTTAGAAACTTTACTCATCCATTAGCCCAAGTAGCACAGGTGACTAACTTACTACAATCCTTAGCTGCAGCAGCTGAAAGAGTATTTGAATTTTTAGAAGAAAAAGAAGAAGTGGATACTAAAGTAGAAGGAGTTACTACGGAAGGAATTAAAGGTGCTATTGAGTTTTCTCATGTTAACTTCGGGTATGATGAGAATAAGACCATTATTAATGATTTCAATGCTAAAGTAAAACCAGGACAAAAAATTGCTATCGTAGGTCCCACTGGTGCAGGAAAAACAACTTTAGTGAAACTTTTGATGAGATTTTATGATGTTAACAGTGGTAGCATAAAAATTGATGGGATTAACATTAAAGATTTTGATCGAAACGAGTTACGAAATCTCTTTGGTATGGTTTTACAAGATACATGGTTATATCACGATACGATTTTAGAAAATATTCGTTATGGAAAGTTAGATGCAACAAACATAGAAGTAGAAGAAGCTGCCCAAACATCTTATGTCCATCACTTTATCAAGACCCTACCTGATAGTTACAATATGGTGATTGATGAAGAGTCTAGTAATATCTCAGGAGGACAAAAGCAGCTATTAACGATTGCAAGAGTTATCTTAAAAGATCCTAAACTTTTGATTTTAGATGAAGCAACATCATCTGTGGATACAAGAACAGAAATTTTAATTCAACAAGCTATGGATAAATTGATGGAAGGAAGAACGAGCTTTATTATTGCTCATCGTTTATCGACGATTCGTAATGCTGATCTTATTCTAGTTATGGATCATGGAGATATTATCGAACAAGGAAATCATGAAGAATTACTAAAAAAAGATGGTTTCTATGCCAAACTTTATAATTCCCAATTTGAAGAAGTGGAAGAGTAAAGGAAAGTCTATGGAACACATATTAAAGTTACAACCACTATATTATGATTTTATTTTGAATGGGAGCAAAAGAATTGAATTTAGACTTTTTGATGAGAAACGTCAACAAATAAAAATAGGGGATACCATATGCTTTTTAAAAGAGCCTGATTTAAAAGAGTCATTTAAGGTAAAAGTAGTCGATTTGTTTTCCTATCCTTCATTTGCATCACTGTTTAAAGATTTTGATATTTCTCTTTTAGCGGATAAAAGCCTAACGAAGGAAGAGTTATTACAAGATTTAGAAAAATTTTATCCTAAGGAAAAACAAGAAAAATATGGTGTTTTAGGAATTAAGGTAGAATTACGATAAGACTAAAGGAAACGATAATGTTATTGTTTCCTTTTTATTGCGTATGCAAATACCACGTGCTATGCGCGTGGAAATATATCTTTAAGTGTTAAAAAATACCTACTTTCTTATATAATATAGTTGGCCTGGCAGCTAACTAAAAAAAGAAAGTAGGTGCATTGTCTTGAAAGACATAGATAGTTTATCACATATAAGTTATAGATGTAAATATCATGTGGTGATAATACCAAAGTACAGAAGAATGGTAATATATAATAAATTAAGAAAAGATATAGGACAAATATTAAGAATGTTAATAGAAAGAAAAGGCTGTAGTTTGTTAGAGGCAGAAGCATGTCCAGATCATATACATATGCTGATAGAAATACCACCTAAGTATTCTGTAGCACAATTTATGGGGTATTTAAAAAGTAAATCAACATTGATGATATTCGATAGACATGCAAATATGAAGTATAAGTTTGGAAATAGAAAATTTTGGGCAAGAGGATATTTTGTAGATACAGTAGGGTGCAATGAAAAAGCACTAAGAGAATATATACAGAATCAGTTGCAGGAAGATAAACTAGCTGATCAAATGAGTATGAAAGAATTTATAGACCCGTTTACGGGTATGCCAGTGAAATAAAACAATAAAAAGGCCTCTTTAAGAGGCAGTTTGTGATGGCGTTGCAGCTGTCAGGCATCAATATAGTCGAAGGATTTTGCAACAATATATGCCCTTACAGGGCTTTTACATACCACTTGTTTTACAAGTGGTTATGATAGCACCATATGTATCGTAAAAAAATAAGAAAAAGGTCAAAAAATTACGCTGTGGCAGGGTAAAAACATGAAATAAAATAAAAATAGCAAGGTTATCCTTATATAAAAAGGACTTTTGCTATTTTCTTATGCAAAAATTTGATTTTTAATTTTTTTATGATACTCTTTTTATAAGAGGTGTTGTAATATGAGTAGACCAAGTAAAAGAAGATTTGAATTAGATACAAAACAAATAAACTATATAAAGAAAAAATTGAATATAACAAAAATTGAAGACGTAGATAAAGCAGCCATGAAAAAATTAAAAGAAAATTTAAAAAGATTAGCTGATACAAGAATGAAAAATAAAACAAAGTTTAAAATATGGGATATCATAATATCTACAATTTTAGCAGTTTTATTCAATGCAAACGAATGGCAAGAAGTTCATGATTTTGTGGTTAATCATTATGACTGGTTAAGAGATTTTTTGCTAATGACTGGAGGAATTCCATGTACAAAGACATATGAAAGAGTTTTTGCTATTATAAATTCAAGTGAATTAGAGAATATATTTACAGATTTTTTAATGAGTTTTTCATTATCAGATTCAAAGGAAGATATTATTAACATAGACAGAAGAGTGAGTTGTGGAAGTTCAAGAAATAAAACGATGTATCATGAAAAAGTAAAGCCATTAAATGTAATAAATGCATATTCCAACAAATATGGAATATGTTTAGCAAGTGAAGAAATTGATGAAAAAACAAATGAGATACCAACAATACCAGAAATATTAAAAAGATTTAATGTAAAAGGGAATGTAATTACATGGGATGCTTTAAATACACAAACAGCGAATGTGGAGGCAGTTGTAAATTTAAAAGGAGATTATGTAGTACCAATTAAGGGAAATCAAAGTAATTTCTATAATGATTTAGTTTTATATTTTGATAAAAAAAGATTAGAAATAATAAAAGCAGGTAATCCCAAATCAGCATACTTAAATTATTATGAAAAAAGAGGACAAAATACAATTCATTATGAATATTATCAAACAGAAGATGTAAAGTGGTATTTTGATAAAGATAAATGGAAAAAATTAAATAGTATAGGACTAGTAAAAAAGACAATTGATAATGGAAAAGAAATAAAAACAGAGTATAGATATTATATTTCAAGTTTATTTTTAAATATTGAATTATTTTCAAATTCCATTAGAAATCATTGGTCAGTAGAAAATAAACTACATTGGCATTTGGATTTTACTTTCAAACAAGATAAGAATACAACGATGAATAAAAAAGTATTAATGAACTTAGAATTAGTGAATAAATTTTGCTTAGGAATATTAAATAAAATCAAGCCATTTTATCAAAATATTAGTTTGAAAAGAATCAGAAAAATATTATCTTACAATTTTGAAAAAGGTTTAGTAAATATCATGTGTTATTTATCCTTAAGTCAATAAACCAAATTTTTAAATTAAAAAGACTTCTAAACCCTTATAGTATTTGGTATAGAAATCTAATTAATTTTTTTTCATGTTTTTATCCTGTAAATTTGTCAAATCTACTTGAAAATAAGTTAACTATTTTGTATACTTAATATATAAAGGTAGTGATTTACATGATTGATAAGGTAAAAGTCGTTAACAAAATGTCAACTAGGGGGGGGGCAACTCTTAGAATAAAACTTTTATCTTATAAAGAAATAGAAGAATAGGATTTAGAAAATTCTATTCTTTTTGTCGTCTACTTTTATAAAAAATAAGAAGAAGGTAGGGAAAATGAAAAACAAAAAGAAAATTATCATTTCAAGTGTACTACTTTTATTGTTAGTTATGGTGACAATAGGAGTAACGTATGCAGCGTTTACCTATAGTAAGAAAGGAACAGTAGAAAATACCATAGAAACTGGAACGGTTACCTTAACTTACACAGAAGGTAAAACAGGAATTACCCTAAACGATGCTTATCCACTTTCTGATGAAAAAGGGAAAACATTAACGGGGGAAGACAATGTGTTTGACTTTACGGTTCAAGCCAATCTATCTCGAACAATGTCGATAGGATACGAGGTAACGGCAGTAAAAATACCCATTACGGATATGACACCTTTAGAAGATACTGAGGTAAAACTATATCTAGAGCGAGCAATTGATCCAGATACTATTTATAGTGAAGTCTTTGCACCAAGTAATTATGTACCTAGGGATAACCAAACCGAAATAGGATCACCCGTTGGAAGTATGATACTAGATACAGGAACATTTACAGAATCAGGAACAACGATACATAATTATCGTTTACGTCTATGGGTAGATGAGGATGCCGAAATACCTAATGGAGAATCAAGAAAATATGGTGTTAGAATCAATGTGTATGCTAAACAAGATGTTTTAGCGACACCTGCAGAAGATCCTTTGTTAAAAAACTTTACTTTTGATAAAACAACAGGAACCATTACTGGATATAGTAGTACAGCTCCAAAGGATGTAGTAATTCCTAACAAAATCGGAGGAGTTACAGTAACTAGCATTGGTGACTTTGCTTTTGCTAACCAAAATCTAACCTCAATAACTATTCCAAGTACAATAACGAATATTGGAATAGGAGCCTTTAATAATAATCAAGTAAGTGATAGTGAAGGTTTTATCTATAAAAGAAATGCTGATGGTAGTATAGATAATTCCACAATTGTAAGTTACGCTGGAGCAAAGAAAGATAATGTAGTAATACCTAGTGGAGTAACCACCATTGGTAATAGTGCTTTCCAAAGTGTAGGGCTAAATTCCGTAACTTTTCCTGAAACACTAAATTCAATTGGTGTATCATCATTTCAAAGTAACAATTTAACAACGGTAACGATTTCTAAAAACGTAACAACCATTGGAACAAATGCTTTTTTTGATAATCCTTTAACGGAAATCGATAATCAAACAGGTAAAGATTTCACATGGTCAACGATTACGGGAAAAGATAATGTAACAATAAAAGTACCACGTAATAATAATATTACAGCAATATATCAATATGATCAAACGAAAGATTCATCTACTTTTTGTGTAACAGGAGAAGAATTAACTTGTAAAGAAATAGGAGCCCCAGGGATATATAAAGCAGGAACGATAATTAAATATAAAGTCAATAATTCTACGGAAAAATATTTTCATGTAATGTTTGATAATGGAAATACATTGACCTTGCAACAACGAGAAAATACCGTATATCAAACAGCATGGACTTTTAATAGGAAGAGTTACGATGGACCTACTAATATTTTGCCAGCCTTAGAAGAAGCAACAGCAGGATGGACAAATGTTCTTGCTCAAACATATACGATGGGAACAACGCAGTTTCAAGGAAACGCCTTTACTGGGTGTGCTAGTAGTAGTAGTAGTGAGCGAGTACCGTGTAATAAAAATATTTATAAAGATTTTACAAGAAATAAAGTAAGAGCACGAATGATAACTATTCAAGAAGCTACATCATTTGGATGTAAATATGGTACTCATCAAAGTTGCCCCGTGTGGATGTATAACTATTTAAATAATGTAACAAGTGAAGGAGGAACAGTTAATCAAACAGGAGGGGAGTACGGAAATAACTATGGATACTGGACCATGAACGTGGATTCTAGCGACTCCGCTTTGTACATGCACTTCAGTGGTTGCATAGACACTCGCACACTTGCTACTACCCTTGGGGCCCGTGCAGTCGTCGTGATTCAAAAATAGTTTATAAGTGAGAAATTGGGAGTTTTATTAACTATGTGCAAGATGAAAGATAGATAAATATATAATGATTGCAACATGAACTAAAATGAGTTGGTTTGATATTAAAGAACTAACTCTTTTTATCTTTTATTAGTATGTCTATGTCTCTTTCGATATTTAATAGAAAAGATGAGTTAAGTCTAAAAAAACTATGGTCAAAATTAACGAAGTGTGCTATTCTATTATAAGATGAAGATGATGAATAGGAAGTGTGATTATGGAAATTGTAAAATTGGTAACAGGAACCCTTGAAGCAAATTGTTACGTATTAAAACAAAATGGAACTTGTTTGGTTATAGACCCTGGAGCAGATGGTCTTAAAATAAAAGAAGTCATTGGTAAAGATAAAGTGCTAGCTGTTTTACTAACACATACTCATGTTGATCACATTGGGGCTATTCGTGATGTGATTGGAAAGAAAAATATTCCTATCTTAAAGGGAAGAATTGCCTTAGAACAAGAATACCATTATGGAGATTTTACTTTTGAAGTTATTAAGACTAAAGGACATAGTAGTGATTCCATAACATTCTACTTTAAAGATATCAACACCATGTTTACTGGTGACTTCTTATTTAGGGAAGATATAGGTAGATGTGACCTACCTACAGGAAGTACTACTGAGATGATGGAGTCCATTGAAAAAATCAAAAAATATGACCCTTCTATCATTGTTTGCCCGGGACATGGAGAAAATACGACTTTAGGACACGAATTTGAAAAAAATTCTTCATTTTAGTAAATAAAGGAAAATGTTAGCAGTTTTTATGTAACATTTTCCTTTTTCTCTTAGGAAAAATCCGAAATTGAGAAAGAAATTGGAAAGAAAAAAGGAAAAGTCCTATTTGCATAACTTTTAAATATCATGTATAGTAGAGTCACTTTGTCAATTGATGTGGGAAAATTTTATTGACAAACGAATAAAATATTTGTATAAATGAATAAGTAAGGAGGAAGTCATATGGCAAAAAACCTTGTGATTGTCGAATCGCCTAGTAAAAGTAAAACAATTGAAAAATATTTAGGAAGTAATTATAAAGTTATGTCTAGTAAGGGACATATTAGAGATCTTGCTACCACAGGAAAATATGGTCTAGGAGTAGACTTAGAAAATAATTTTGCTCCTAGTTATGTACCATTAAAAGATAAAAAGAAAATTATTTCTGAACTATCCAAAGAAGCCAAAAATAGCGATATGGTCTATCTTGCTACCGACCCTGATCGTGAGGGAGAAGCGATTTCTTGGCATTTGAAAGATGCCTTAGGGATAAAAGATTATAAGCGTGTTTTGTTTCATGAAATTACTAAAGATAAAGTCATTGATGCAATGAATCATCCTACAGTAATCGATGATAATTTGGTGCGTTCACAAGAAACAAGACGTATATTAGATAGAATTATTGGCTTTCGTCTTAGTAAATTATTGCAATCAAAAACAGGTGCGAAAAGTGCAGGACGTGTTCAAAGTGTAGCGTTAAAATTAATTGTCGATAGAGAAAGGGAAATTGAAGCCTTTCAAAAGGAAGAATATTGGACAATCGATGCTAAGTTTAATGAGTTCGATGCCTCATTATTTCAACACAATCATGAAGATATTGAGATTAAAACCAAAGAGGAAGCAGACTCTATTTTAAGTCAGTTAACCGATGAATTTACTATTGAAAAAATTGAGGAGAAAAAGAAAAATAAAAAGTCAAAGGCTCCATTTACTACTAGTACACTACAACAAGAAGCATCTACTAAATTAGGTTTTACGGCAAAGAAAACGATGAGTATAGCCCAAAAGTTATATGAAGGAATCGATTTGGAAAGTGAAACCGTCGGACTTATCACGTATATGAGAACAGATTCCATTCGCTTATCCGATGAATACATTGGAACTGCTCTATCTTATATTGAAAAAAATTACGGCAAAGATTTTTTAGGATACGTTAAACAAGCGAAGAAAACAGAAAATGTACAAGATGCCCATGAAGCAATACGTCCTACTAGCGTTTTTAGAACACCTGAATCAGTCAAGAAATTCTTAGAAAAAGATGAATATGAATTATATCGCTTTATCTATATTCGTGCTTTAGCTTCTATTATGGCGGATGCTAAAGTATTACAAACAACGATTGTGTTAGATAATTCTAATTATCAATTTAAAACCAGTGGCCAGGTGCTAACTTTTGCTGGATACTATCAACTTTATCAAGAATATGAAGATAGTGAAGATAAAATTTTACCAGCAATGAAGGAACAACAAGTCATAAAATCTAATGAAATTACTAGCGAACAACATTTTACTAAACCACCTGCTAGATATAGTGAAGCAAAATTAATTGGTGAGATGGAAAAACTAGGAATTGGTAGACCTTCTACTTATGCTAAGACAATTGATACCTTAAAAGAACGAGCATACGTGAACGTAGAAGAAAAACGCTTTATTCCAACGGAAATGGGAATAGAAACGACAGATAAATTACAAGAATTTTTCCAAGATTTAATTAACGTAAAATATACCGCGGAGATGGAGACGGACTTAGATAAAATTGCTGATGGAGATATTGACATGATCAAAGTATTATCTTCCTTTTATGATTTATTTGCACCACGAGTAGATGATGCTTTTCAACAAATGGAGAAAAAAGCCCCAGTGGAAACAGGAGAAGTATGTCCAGAATGTGGTAGTCCTCTAGTCCTTAGAAAAGGGCGTTTTGGAGAGTTTACGGCGTGCAGCAATTATCCAACGTGTAAATATGTAAAAAAAGAAGTCAAAGAAGTGAAAGAAATTATGGATTGTCCTTTGTGTGATGGAAAAATTGTCGAAAGGACAACGAAAAAGGGTAAAGTTTTCTATGGCTGTAATCATTATCCAACTTGTAAGTTTGCTTCATGGGATAAACCAATAGAAGGAAAATGTCCTACCTGTGGTGGTTACCTAGTAGAGAAAAATGGTCAAACAAAATGTCCTAATTGTACACAACAAGAAAATAGCAAAGAGTAAAGGACTGTTAACAGAAGAACAGGAGGTACTCTTGTTCTTTTAAGATGAGAAAATAAAAGGGGAGTTTATGATGAAACAAGACAAAATGTATGCGGTTAATAAAATATTTAACAATGAAACAATTCGAGCAGTTTGGGATAAGAATTAAGAAAAATATTGTCTTAGCGTTGTAGATATCGTGGGGTTATTACAGAAAGTAAAGATAAACAATCATATTGGAGAAAGTTAAAACAAAGACTGAAAGAAGAAGGAAATGAAACCGTGACAAATTGTCACGTTTTGAAATTAAAAGCCCAAGATGGAAAATATCGCCTCACCGATGTTGTTGATATTGAAGGAATGTTTCGAATTATTGAAAGTATCCCTAGTAAGAATGCCGAACCGATCAAACAATGGTTAGCTCATCTTGGAAGTGAGCGAATTGATGAAGTATTTGACCCAGAGCTTACAATAAAGCGAGCAATGGATATATACCGTGCTAAAGGATACGATGAAGATTGGATTACAAAGCGAATTAAAGGAATTCAAAATCGCAAAAAATTAACGGATACTTGGAGTGAATGAACAAATAGAATTTGCGATTCTAACCAACGAAATTTATAAAGAATGGTCAGGTATGACAGCAAAACAATATAAAGAATATAAAGGACTAAGAAAAGAATCATTAAGAGATAATATGTCAGAGTTAGAAGTATTACTTGCTGATATTGGCGAAACGACAACTAAAGAATTAGCTAAAAAACATAAACCTTATGGATTAGACGAAAATAAAAAAATTGCCAAACAGGGTGGAGAAATTGCTAATAACACGCGTAAAGACATCGAAGAAAAACTAGGCACGACAATAGTTACTAAAGAAAATGCTTTATCTTACTCATATCAAGAACAAAAACAAATCAAAGAATAAATTGTAAATTTTATGTCATATTTTGCTTTTTGCTTTTAGAAAGGGAAGAGTTTATGCTATAATCGATTAAGAGATTGGAGTAGAAAATATGGCAGTGAAATTAATGTTAAACATCAGTGATAAAACAAACGAGAAAAAAATAAAATTACAACTTAGCAAAGAGAAGAATTTCTACTTAATGGACGAATATACTTTGTCTATGGGAGTAGCAAAAGATATTTTAATGACTTATTCATACCAAATTGTCTCCTTTTTAGAAGAGAAGAAAAACGAATTAGAACAAATGCATGGAATTTATGCTTATTTATCCTTAGTTCATGATAGAAACAGTTTAGAGTATCCTCTTTTGTATAGAAAAGCGGCTGAGACAATTGAATCACAAATGCTAGCAAAAATAAAGTCTTGCAAAAGAGTAGTAAAACAACAACTATCAAAAAATACAGTAGCACTAGAATATTTGAAATTATTATTAAATTCATATGACGAAGAAGAATATTACTTGTTTTCCCAGTTCCATCGAAATATGTTGGGAAAAGATTTTTATTATCAAAATTATCGGTATCATCAAAATAGATTTTTAGAACACATTAAAGTATGGTTAAACGATATATCCAAAGAAAAAATAATAGGATATCATAGATTACGTTATTTAGAACAAGCAATTTGTCAAAATAATTTGACCTTTCCTAATATTTATCCCATATTAAAAAAAATGCAAAAAGAAATTCCTATGTCTTCACTATCACCAGAGTCACACTTAGAATTCGATATAGAAAAAACCAAAGAAAACAGTTATTTATCCTATTTAATTGGTTGTTATCACAATAGATTAAATGACATTTTAGAAGAATATAATCAAGTAGGAGATTGTGTTGATGATC
>CASRZP010000029.1 GCA_949440065.1 uncultured Bacilli bacterium | reverse complement strand
TTAATCGCTACTTGCTGATTACCTACTTGTGGTGCTGTTAGAATTTGATTTTCCAACTCTTGTTGTCTTTTTAACTTTTCATATTCTTTTTTGCCTTCTAATAAATCACGTTGATATTGCTCTAAGTCATCTTCAATTTCAATAATGCGATAAATCTCATCAAAATTTGTTTTTCCTTCTAGCACCTTTTCAAGACCATCCTGTAATAGAGTAGTAACATCTTTGGTATATACTAATTTCCGTAAATCCTCCTTATCAATTTCCTCATGATTTAAGGCATCTCTAATATTATCACTAATGACTAACACTTCTTGAATAGCAATTCTTCCTAAATAGCCATGATTACATTCACCACATTCTTTCATTGGATCAACATCATATACCTGATTGACATCTTGATTTAAAATTTGTTTAAATACCTTTTTTTCATATGGGGTAGTTTCCCTTAATTTTTTACAATTTGGACATAATTTTCTAGCTAAACGTTGTGAAATAATTCCTGTTAAGGCACTAGATAACAAGTAACGTTCAACATCCATATCTAATAGACGTTCAATGGTAGACAAAGAATTGTTGGTGTGGATAGTAGAAAATACTAAGTGTCCCGTAATCGACGCACGAACAGCAATTTTAGCTGTTTCACTATCACGAATTTCTCCGATGAGAATAATATTAGGATCTTGTCTTAAAATAGAACGTAAGACTCTAGCAAAGTCTAGCCCAATTTCACTGTTTACTTGTACCTGATTGATTCCTTCAATATTCATTTCAATCGGATCTTCTACAGTAATGATATTTTTCTCTTCATCATTTAACTCTTGTAACATCGAATATACCGTAGTACTCTTACCTGTACCAGTGGCACCAGTGATCAAGATAATTCCATTAGGAACACGAATCATTTTCTTGATTTTTTCAAAATTTTTATTCGAAAAACCAAGTCCTTCTAGACCTTCCAAACTTTTGGTGTAATCTAAAATACGAATAACGACCTTTTCTCCTTCATTAGTAGGTAGGCTAGATACACGCATATCTACATCAATTCCCTCGATTTTACCTTTAATTGCTCCATCTTGTGGTAGGCGAGTTTCTGTAATGTTCATATTTGCTAAAAGTTTAACACGAGTTACTAGGTTTTTTTCATATTCTAAAGGAACAATCGTATGATCCCTTAATGTTCCATCAATTCTAAGACGAACAAGAAGTCCATTTTCTCTAGGGTCTAAATGAATATCACTAGCACGAGACTTCACCGCTAGAATAATCATTTGATTGACAATATCTACAATTGGCATTTGAGTAAAATCATAATTTATCATATTTATAACCTCTTTTATCTAGTATTTTATCCTTTTTTATTATATAATATTTTTGTAATAATAGCAATACATGAGAGTAGGTGAAAAATTTGACTAAGATGAGTAAGAAAGGCTTTGTTTTAGCAGAAACCTTAATCGTATCTGTCTTTATTATGTCCTTATTCATGATGTTTTATACCAATCTTTATCCATTAATTGGCGAATATGAAAAAAGAAGTAGCTATGATGATATTACCAGTAAATACACTGCTCATTTTATAAGAAAAATGGTTTTAACAACAGGAAACGATAACCTTTTAAAAGGAAGTCATGATTATGTAGATATTACCGAGTGTCCAAGTGGATATTTTACTAATACCACTATGTGTTATGCTTATAAAGAAAAGTATCATATTAGTAAAATGTATGTTACCAAGTATCACATTGAAGCATTTAAAAATATGGTAAAAACAAGTAATTTACCTCGTGGATTTAAAGAATATGTAGAAAACTTACCTAACTTTCAAACACCAAGTAATCGTCAATCTTATAAAAGGGTAATTGTAGAAATGACGTATCCGAATGGAAATGTTACTTATGGTACAATTGAAGTAATTAGTCGATAACATTTTAAAATCAAATAAAGAAAGGAGACAGATAAATGAAGGAAAAAAATGGTTTTACCACAATTGAATTACTGGTTTGTTTTGTTATTATCACCTCCATTACCATTAGTTTATTTGGTGTCATTTTAAATTATAAAAACAAGCAACAAATTGTAGGTATCAAAGGAGAAGTACATTCTTATATTACAACCATTACTAAGATGATTGAAGACGATTTAATTAAAGCTAAATTAACCAGCGTAACCATAGAAGGAAAAAGAGCCACCTTGCAATTTCAAGATGGAAGTAGTAAAATATTAAATGTAGTAGAAAACAATATGTCAGATATGATTATTCAATATGGTCCAAGTAATAATTTGATAAACTATCCCATTCCCTATGTAGAATCGTTAACCGTGGTAAACTCTTATATCGCAAGAAGTGAAGTATATGGTTATCCTTTTTTTGAGTTTTATTTAGAATTTAACCATCCTGATATAGAACATAACGAAAAAATTGATATCAATTATCCTATTTAGATGAATAAATAAAAGAAAAGAAGAAATAGAAAACAGGCTATCATCACATGAATAATGCGTGCTTTTAGATAATTAGCATAACTAAGATCTGTATTACTAATCATGCTAACTACTTGCATATGTACACTAATTCCTCCAAAGGATAAGAAAAAAGTAATAGCTAAGCCTTTTAGCAAAAAAGAACAAGAAGTACTAGAGATGGCTTCAATCCCCTGAGTCATTTCTAATATTCCTTTGAAAATAATGGCACCATACTGAGGTAAGGGAAGTAAAGTAATTACAAATTTAGCCATAATCATAAAAAAAGTGATGGTACCTAAAATGCTAAATAAGTTTTCAAGAGTATTGCTAATGGATTTTGCTAACACTTTACCGAAAGGATTTTTATTTGTTTTTCGTTTTTCTTCCATTTTATCTATTGCCTTTTTTAAGGATACATGTGCCCTTTTAGTATGTACAGTATTTCTTCTAGTTATCCACATACCTGTTAAAATTCCACCTAGTAGATGAGACAAAAAAATCAAAAGTGCTAAAGTTTTATTGTTTAAAAAGACACTACCAACGGTGCCAAAGATAAAAGCAGGATTGGCAAAATGGGTAAAACCTAATAGTTGATTAGCTTCCTTTTTAGTAATTTCACCATCTTGATAAAGCATACTGGTATATTTTGCTCCTGAGGGAAAGCCTGAAATCGTACTAAATAAAAGGGGAAATGCAATTTTTTGATTCATTTTAAAACGTTTACTCGTAATATTTTTCATGAGCTCCCCTAAAAAATCGACAACACCATATTCCATCATCAAACTAGATAACACAAAAAAGGGAAATAAAATAGGAAAAAGTTTATGGATAAAGATGTCCATGCTTTGTAAAACAGTGATGACTACTTCATTAGAATTTGAAAGTAGAAACTTTAAAATAGTAAAAAAAACCACCAAGATGATTACATTTACACTTTTTCCTTTCATAGTCCCTCCGTAATTTTATATAATTTAATAAAGGAATGATACATTATGTTTAATCAATTTTATGAAAAGTTAAAATCATTTATGAAAAACAACTATAAAACTCTTATTTTTGGTATTCTTTTGTATTTTATTTTATCTTATCCCATACCTTATTACATCTTCACAGGAGGAGGAACCATCAATATTAATGATCGCGTAGTAATAGAAAATGGTTATTCTAGTAAGGGAAGTTTAAATTTTGCGTATGTTTCGGAGTTAAAAGGAAATGTGACAACGTATTTACTTAGTTATTTAATGAATTGGGATAGAGCAAAGATAAGTGATTACCAATATAATGAAGATGAAAGTATGGAAGATATTTTGTATCGTGATAAAATTTCTCTAGCTCAAGCGAATCAAGCAGCGGTAATGGTAGCTTATCAAAAAGCAGGGAAAGAAGTAGAAGTATCTGCTAAACATTATGTGGTAACTTATTTATTTGATTTTTCAAATACATCATTAAAAATTGGCGATGAACTTTTATCGTTGGATGGAGAAAAAATTGAAGAGATTGATTCATATTTAGAAAAAATTCAAAACTTTGATGTTGGTTCGGTTCATGAAGTAGAAGTGTTAAGAAAAGGAAAAGTAGAAAAGGCTAGTGTCGAAGTGATAATCTATGAGGATAGAAAACTAACAGGAATTTCTATTGCTACACTTTATGATTTTGAAACAGAGCCTAGTTTATCGCTAAAATTTAAAGCCAGTGAGTCAGGACCATCAGGAGGGTTAATGCTAGCTCTTGCTATTTACGATAAATTGACACCAATAGATTTGACAAATGGAAAAAAAATTGTGGGCACTGGTACAATAGATAATATAGGAAACATTGGACCTATCGGGGGCGTTAAATATAAATTGAAAGGGGCAGTACAAGCAAAAGCCGATATTTTCTTAGTCCCAAGGGAAGAAAATTATGAAGAGTGTTTAAAGTGGAAAGAAAAGTATAAGTATAAAATTGAAATTGTACCAGTTAATACACTAGATGAAGCTATAGAATATTTAAAAGAAAATAAGAATAAAGGGTGATGGATGATGAGTGATGAAAATAAGTTTACCATTGCAAGTTTAATGTTGTATTTGCAAAATAGAAACCAAACTTTAATAGAAGATCCTAATCGATTGGAGCTTCTATCCATTTACATATATTTTGCTTTGGAAAAAAATAGGGAAACAGAATCCGTAGTTTTAGAAGATACATTTAAAGTGTTTCGTGGAAGAATTTTATCTGTTTCGGCACACGAAAAAAATATGGCTTACCAATTTCAAAAATTAAGTAAACAATATCGAAGAGGAAAAGAAAAAAATGTACCTAACGCAGTAGAAATAGATGATGATTTGTCTACACTTCATCAAGATGAAATTTCCTATTTAGAAAATACCAAATGGGATAGTCCTGTGTTTCGTTATTATCAAGTTGGAGAACTTTTACGAATGGATAAGTTGTTAAAGGAGTATCTAATAGAAAACAAAGAAGGCATGATTAGTGATGAAGTCTTGCTGGAACGAATATTAAATGAATTTGAACTAGAAGAGAGAAATCGATTAAGAGGAATTATTGAACAATCAAAAAAAGTAACATGGGTAAGCAATTTACCATTAAGCGAAGGAACAAGCAAAAATACTAGGTCAATCTAAGAATAAAAAGTAAATTTGAGGTAAAAGTATGGGAAAAAAGAAACATTTACTACTTAAAAGTACATCTTTTTTGGTGGCAATATCTCTTTATGGTTACCATCTTTATCAAAATCGTCGGGATAATTTTACGCACCAAGAAGATTATTGCATCTTTAATGATGTTTTTGTTACTCATCAAGAAAAAATGGTAGCAAGAGAATTAAAAAAAGAACAGTTTTATGTGTATCAAGTTCCTTTTACTATGATAGATGTGGATGATGTGGAAAAAATAGAAGAGTTTTCTTATCGTAGCAAAGTGGTAAATACAGCGTATGAAATCGATTCTAAAGTGACGACTAGGGAAGGAAATATTATGTTAAAACCTACTGATCGCCTGCTTTATTATTCTACTTATGAAGTAGATATCGAACTTATCTCTAAAGAAATACTAGATTATCCTTGTTTAGGAGAATACATTCCCCAAGTTAGTGATAAAATTATTTTAGTTAAAGATGATAATCAAGAGTTGAAATGGGTAAGTATTACAGAGGCTTATCAAAGTGAAGAAGCGATGAAAAAAATCGTCGGGTTACGTGATATTGCTACGGTAAATAATGATGTTAATCTTTTTCACCGTGTATATATAAATGATGAGATAAATCCTTTACTCATTTCTTTTGAAGAGGAAAGTATCAAAGTGAAAAAGAAAAAATAAAAAAATTTCAAAAAAATGTGTAGATAGCAAAAAGAATGGTCAATAATGATGATAGAGGCAAATGAGTAAAGAAGCAAGGCCTTTTTAATGATATTTATTATTCTTTTTTTATAAGCATTACTCCTTTGATTGTTGTACTAGACATTCTCCTAAAGGAAGGGTGTCTAAGTTTAATTTTGTTATATTCATATACTCTTCTTTACTTACTTTTGCCTCTATTTTAATTTTGTCTAAATATTGGATATCGATAATATAAGGTTTTAACCAAGATAGTTCAGCTAATTGCTTGTAATCACAAGAGATAATGATGTGATATCCTAAAGAATAATTGATAATATCTGCTTTATTTACTGCAAGTTTAGCACTTTCACTATAAGCACGCACTAAACCACCTGCTCCTAATTTAATTCCACCGAAGTAGCGAACAACAACACATAAAATATGATCAAGCTCATTTTTTTCTAAAATATTTAAAATGGGCATTCCTGCTGTTTTACTAGGTTCTCCATCATCACTTGCTTTTTTTAAGTTTTCTAAAATATAAGCATAACAATAGTGATTAGCACCCTTATGTTCTTGCTTTATAGAAGTTATAATATTCGCTATTTCCTCTATTGTATCTATTTTGTATAAATAACTAATAAAAATTGAACGCTTTATTTCTAATTTGGTGACCACATTTTCATTAATCGTTTTCATTTATTTCCATTCCTTGCTTTCTTTTTTTATTTTATCAAATATTTTTCCTTAAACAACTTTTTAAAAGAAAACAAGCGTATGTTGAAGCCCTTGCCCAATTTAGTGATTTGATTTCCCTTCCTAACAGGAAAGATTTTATTGATTATCCTGATGTTCTTTTGCAAATTGATCAGTTTAAGAAGGAATATTTAACGATTATTCATTCGACAAGAAGCCTTTTTAGTGAGAATTTTTGCCATGAATATTTACGAGATGAAATGAATATGTTAACGGAACATTTAATCGATAATTTAGGACCAATGGAAATGACGAGTTATTTTGTGCCATTAGAAAAAGTACCAGGGTATGATGAAGTTACTTTAATTACTAAGATGGGAAAATTAAAATTATATTTTGAGAGAGTAATAGATTTAGAGTATCAAGTAACTCTTCGTCTAGTAGCATTACAAGAAATCGCCAAGGAAAAAGTTTTTCTTTTACCGAATAAAAAGCGAGCCCTTCAAGAAGAGATAAATAACTTATCGAGTTCTTTAATTGTATTTATCAACCAAAAAACAGCAATCACCAAGGAGTTTCAAACCTCTTTTCGAGAATACGATAGGAAAAATAGTATGTCATCTTCTACCTTAAAAAACACTAGTGAAGCAAAAGATAATCAATTTCGTCGTTTAAGACATTTACTGCATATCCTACATCATCCTTTTTATCAAGAAGTAAGACAACTAAATCATCATGCTTCAATTTCTTATATCATTTTAATGGAACAAGTTTTAGAAGAATACGTTTATCATCACAAGATAGAAGCAAGTAAACTAAAAGAACAACTCGATAACTTAAAGGATGATCTAAGAGAAAAAGAAAGCGTTCCTCTTTCTAAAAGAGACTGGTATTATACAAAGAATTTTGGAATACTAAAACAAAAAGTAGCAGAGCTAGAGTGCCTTTATGAGGTTTTTTGTGATTATGGGCATCATGTAATAACCAAAGAAGAATTAGAGGAATTTTATCAATTTAAATTTAGAGTAGAAACGTGTAATATTTTAAAGTCTTCTAGAATTAATCTTGGGGACACTTTATTTGAAAAGGAGTGTTATAAAAATATTGTGTCGAATAAAATTTCTTCTATTTTAAAAGGCAATAATATTCCAGATTTTTTTCATCCTTATCTTAAATTAGTAAGTAAAATTATAAAAGGAAAGGAAAAAAGTTACAATTTAGATTCAATTTTAAAGAACCAAGAAATTTTAGCTTTTATCCTAGCATTTGATGAAGAAAATATAATGGAAGGGTTAAAGAATTATTACGATAACCATAAAGTATCTGATGATAAATTAGATGAACTTTGTCAAAAATTTATAAGATGTGCCCCTTGGATTTCTCGTACCACATTATATACAATGCATTATTTGAATGGTAATACAAATAAGGATCCGAATTATCTAATTTTTAAACTGCTTATGGAAAAAGGATATATTAATTATAATATTCTTGATGACTTAAAGGAGATTCAAATTTCTTTAGAAGATGTCGAATTAAGTAGCAAGGAAGCAAAATTTTTACAACGTTTTAAGGAATTTGTTTACTCTAAAGTAATTGATATTCCAAGAAATATTGTCCTCATATCAGGACCATTATATCGTAAAAAAGACTTTGAATATGTAAGATTGAATTATCCTTTAGGCCTATTAGGTCCAGTATTTCAAGACTCTTACATTTATAAGATGAGAATTCCTTCTTCTATCCTCGTAAAAACACTTTCTGCTTCTGGTATTACAGATGGAATAAGTGAAGAGACGTTTTTAAATGCAAAAATAGGAACGATATATTTAGAAGAAGAGGGGAATGTTAATCTTATAAGAGATAAAGATGGTTTTTATCAACTATATAATTTTGTTGAAACGCTGTTTTATGCGATAAAAAGTGATGCTAATCATTGGTATTCAAAAGAAAAAATATTAGCTAAGAATAGTTATTATGACGAAGAAAAACATGAAGATTATAAACAATATTGGCACAAACGTTATTATAAGCCTAGATGGTTAACTTATTACGAAAGTTTTTATGAAATAAAAGATGAAGAAGTAATATATGAAATATTTCCTCGTTTTGCTCATTTAGTTATTTTCTTTTCTAATGATGAGTCTAGTGTGGCAGCTATAGAATTCGATGAGAAAGAATTAAGTTTTATGGCAAAAAGAAATAAGAAAAATCCCCAAGAATTAACAGACGATTATTTAAATGAAAAGGAAGTATACTTTATAACACAGGAATTTATCAAGATGATTAAAAATAAGTCTAAGGATAAAGAAAAAGAGAAAGAAAAAAATTTGAAATTATAGTGTAAAATAAAAAGAGTTGTGTTATAGTAGTAATTACTTGTTACTATTGCTTTGTAACTAAGAATAATACATACAAAAGGAGGAATCATTATGGAATCAAAATTTAACACTGATTATTCAAGACCAATGGAATTAAGGCATTTTGATAAAGGCAAAAATGCAAACCCAGAAGAAAACATAGCACGAATCAAATGGAATATGTATCAGATGAAGTATAATCTGATACGACAAAAACTTTTTCTAGAGGAAATTGTTAAGAATGATTTTTTCTATGATGGTGATAAAACGCATAGAATAGAGCCATATCAATATGTTTTTGAGGAAGCACCTAATATGGCTTTATCCATGGCTAGATTTGTTAATTATAATCGTAATGAACATGATAGAAATATCTTAAAACAGCCAGAAGGTTACATACCTCAACATTGGTATCTTGTGACAAAAGATTATTATCGCAGTAATCCATTCAAAATGTGGTATGGTATAAGGGGAGAGTTTTTTGCTCTTAACGCCGGACTTCACTTATCAGAAGAATATGAGCCCGTGGGTGGGTATAGCGATGGTTCTGAATATTATATAAATGGGGAAGCTAACCAAGAGTTATATGATGAATATAAGAAGAAACAGGAGGAAAAACCTATTTTCATAGAGCGTAAATATCGAATAAGTAATTACCCAATGAGAAGCACTTTAATCATTGTTCAAGGAAATATTGAAAAAGCATTTAGTTTAGCTACAATATGTGATTATAGCTTGCTTTTTGGGGATGTTTATTCAGAATTGGATTATCAAACTGAGATTAATTATGATAATTTATACAAATATTGTCAAGACCTTTGTCAATATTATGACGGAGGTAAAAAAGTTATTCGAAAAAAAGAAACTATGGCAGATGATACGCTAATGATTAAAGACTTGATTTTAGTAAAAGGTCCTTTTAGAAGATATATGTAGGTAAGAATGAATAGCAGAAATAATTACGAATAAGTTTAAGAATAAAAAAAAGTTTAAGATGATAACAAAATAACAAGAAGATTTATAATATAACTACTTGACTTTTTTCAATCAATAACCAACAAAATAAAAGGAGAAATAGAGAAATTTTCGGTTATAAGGGAAATGTATGTTGTAGTTTTTTTCTTGAACATACACAAGAATATCCAAAAAAGCCCAAACTTGACCCCCATGAACGATTGTATCTTCCTGAATATAGAGAAATTCCTTCTAGCCTTTTTCCTGTTATGGATACATTAGTTATTGCCCAAGGTTGTTCTATGGAACAGGCCATTAGTTTAGCTACTACTCATTCTTTTCCTTTAGTGTTGGGAGATGTTTACGGAACAGCTGATGATGAGGCTCGTTATAATTATGATAATTTATATTCTATTTTGTATGATTATTGGAACCATACCTACAATAAAGGAAGAAACACATGGAGCGTAGATCGATACACCAATATTGTAGAACATCAATTTGTTCAAGATGTAATTTACACAAAATTGATGCGACGCCACTAGAAGTAGTGTGAAAATAGCAAAAAATAATTTGCTTTTTTATTTTATCGTAAAATCATAGAATAGATAACAAAAAAAGTAAAAATATTTTTCATTTTGATGTAAAAAGTTTATTTTCCGTTTATAATATAAATAGAAGAAAATAAAAAGTATCAAAACAGGTGGAAGAGAAAAAATTTCATCTTTTAATTGAAAGGTTTTTTATTTTTCGTTATAATAATACATATAGAAGATGTAGGAGTTGATAGCATGGCATTAAAATATGATGAGAATTCTATTAAGATTTTAGAAGGACTAGAGGCTGTTAGAAAACGACCTGGTATGTATATAGGATCTACCGATAAAAGAGGATTGCATCATCTTGTGTGGGAGATAGTAGATAATTCAATAGATGAAGCCATTAATGGTTTTGGAGATTATATAAAAGTTACGATTCATCATGATAAAAGTATCTCGGTTATGGATAAGGGGCGTGGGCTTCCTGTTGGAATGCATGCTTCTGGTAAGAGTACGCCAGAAGTTATTTTTACGGTTTTACACGCTGGAGGAAAATTTGAAGAGTCTGGTTATAAAGTATCAGGAGGTTTACATGGCGTTGGAGCAAGTGTTGTTAACGCCTTAAGTAAATGGGTAGAAGTAACGATTAAAAAGGACAAAGAAGAGTACTTTATTCGTTTTGAAAATGGAGGACATGTGGCTATTCCTCTAAAGAAAATAGGAACAACGAGGGAAACAGGAACCACGGTGCATTTTATGCCTGATCCTGAGATATTTTCATCGACGAATTTTTCTTATACCACCATATGCGAGAGAATGCAAGAGTCAGCCTTTTTAATTCAAGGGTTAACCATCGAAGTAGTAGATGAAGCGGATGAGAGAAAATCTTTATTTTATTACGAGAATGGACTAGTCGCCTTTGTTGAATATTTAAACGAAGATAAAACACCTTTTCATAAAGTCATTACCTTTTCTGGTATGAAAGATAAAATACAAGTGGATATTGCGATGCAATATACCGATACTTATCAAGAAAATATTGTCTCATTCGTTAATAATGTCAAAACAATCGACGGTGGAAGCCACGAAGTAGGTTTTAAAACAGCCTTAACTAGAGCATTCAATGATTATGCTAAAAATAATGGTTATATTAAAGGTAAGGAAAAAGCTTTTGAAGGAAGTGACGTTAGAGAAGGACTAACGGCCATCATCAGTTTAAAAATTCCTGAAAATTTGCTTCAATTTGAAGGACAAACCAAAGGAAAATTAGGTACACCTCAGGCTAGAACAGCAGTAGAAGCCATTATGGGAGAAAAGTTACAATTTTTCCTAGAAGAAAACAAAAAAACAGCATCCGATATTGTTGAAAAATCACTACGTAGCAAAATGGCGAGGGAAGCTGCTCGAAAAGCAAGAGAAGAAGCACGAAAAGGAAAAAGTAAAAACCCCAAAGAGCGTGCTTTATCAGGAAAACTTACCCCAGCGCAATCAAAAGATAAAACAAAAAAAGAATTATTTATTGTTGAAGGAGATTCTGCTGGAGGTAGTGCTAAACAAGGTCGTGATCGAAAGTTTCAAGCCATCTTACCACTTCGAGGTAAAGTATTAAATACCGAGAAGGCTAGAATCGATGAAATGATGAAAAACGAAGAAATCAACACGATGATATATACCATTGGAGCAGGAATGGGAAGTAATTTCGATATTAACGATGCTGAATATAGTAAAGTTATCATCATGACCGATGCTGATGATGATGGAGCCCATATCCAGTGTTTACTTTTAACCTTTTTCTACCGTTATATGCGTCCATTAATTGAAGATGGAAGATTATATATTGCCTTACCACCGTTATTTAAAATCACCAGTGGCAAAGAAGTAAAATATGCTTATAGTGTTGAAGAAATGAAAGAAATAGTAGGAAATAAAAAGTGTGAAATACAAAGATATAAAGGACTTGGAGAAATGAATGCTGATCAGTTAGCAAGTACTACCATGAACCCAGAGACGAGAACCTTAATTCGTGTAAACATTGATGATGCTTTCCTTGCTGAAAAACGCGTTAGTGTCTTAATGGGTGATAGCGTAGAACCTAGATAAGAATGGATCGAAGAAAACGTCGAATTTTCATTAGAAGATGAGTATTATGGAGTATAAGGAGTTTTTCTATGATTAATGAAACTACATTAGCAACAATTATTAACAAATATGCAGGGTTTGGGTATGCCTTTTACTATTTATATCAAAAAGATGTATTAAGTATAAGCGATATTACAACATTACTTTTAAAATCATCCCTAGAACAAGCCCAATTACGTTTTCAAAAATTTCTAAGCTTACTATCTAACGAAGTCATGGAAGAATCATTTAAAGAAGCATCACTATCTTATCCAGAAGAGGAAGTATTTCAAGAATGCATCGGACTATCCCAAGGAGCCTTACGGTTAAAAGAAGATAAGTACGATACCATTTTAAATTACATTTACACAAAGAAAACAATCGATTTATTATCTCAAGCAACATACAAAAGAAAAGTTAATTTTTATTATCAATATATAGATGAATTGTTAAAACAAATGAAGGAAAGTATTTGTTGTAACGTATAAATGACGAGGTGTAACATGAAAGAACAATTAGAAAAAATTAAAGAATATGCTCTTGAAGAAATCATGGGGCAACGTTTTGGAAGATATTCTAAATATATTATTCAAGATAGAGCGATTCCTGATGCAAGAGATGGACTAAAACCAGTACAAAGAAGAATTTTATATTCGATGTACAAAGAAAAAAATACTTATGACAAACCTTATAAAAAATCAGCCAAAACCGTAGGAGACGTCATTGGTACATTACATCCTCATGGAGATTCTAGTATTTATGATGCCATGGTTAGAATGAGTCAAAGTTGGAAAGTAAAAAATCCTTATATTGATATGCATGGTAACAATGGTAGTATTGATGGAGATAGTCCTGCAGCATATCGTTACACTGAAGCACGTTTATCCAAGATTAGTAATGAACTATTAAAAGATTTAGACAAAGATACCGTAGTTTTTGCTCCTAACTTTGATGATAGCCTAATGGAACCAACGGTACTACCTGCAAGATACCCTAATTTAATTGTCAATGGAACCAATGGTATTTCAGCAGGATATGCGACCAATATTCCACCGCATAATTTAGGAGAAGTAATCGATGCCACCATTGAACTCATTGATAACCCTGAAGCTACATTAGAAGATTTAATGAAACATGTCTTAGGACCAGATTTTCCAACGGGAGGAATTGTTGAAGGAAAAGATGGCATCATTCAAGCTTATACCACTGGACGTGGAAAAATTATTGTAAAAAGTAAAACCCAAATCGAAGAAGGAAAAAAAGAAAAAGCCATTATTGTTACTGAAATTCCTTACGAGGTAAACAAAGCCCAGTTAGTAAGAAAAATTGATGAGATTAGAATCGATAAAAAAATTGATGGTATCCTTGAAGTACGTGATGAATCGGATAAAGATGGTCTTAGAATTGCCATTGATTTAAAAAAAGAAGCCAATAGTGAATTAGTATTAAACTATTTACTAAAAAATACCGAACTTCAAGTCAATTATAACTTTAATATGATTGCCATAGTTAATCGTCGACCTAAATTAATGGGGCTTATTGACATTTTAACAGCTTACACCAATCATCAAAAAGAAGTCATTACCAAAAGATGTGAGTTCGATTTAGCCAATAAGAAATTTCGCTTACATATTGTCTCAGGTTTTATTCGTTGTCTATCCATTTTAGATGAAGTAGTGCATTTAATTCGTCATAGTAAAAATAAAGCGGATGCTAAAGAAAATTTAGTCAAAGAATTTGATTTTACTATGGAACAAGCAGAAGCTATTGTAACCTTACAATTATATCGTCTAACCAATACCGATGTACAATTACTTGAAGAAGAATTAGCAAGACTACAAA
>CASRZP010000028.1 GCA_949440065.1 uncultured Bacilli bacterium | reverse complement strand
CAGAAGGCAAACATACTACAGGTCGTAATCCACGGTATGGAAGATTATATTTAGTATTTCCTAAACTTCCATCGTAACATACATCTTTTACTCTTTCACTCCCTGTTGACTCTGCTAACCAATAAAAGTATACTACATTAGTTGTATTTCCCTCTAATACATATAGTGTATCACTAGTATCTGCTACTGCTGTGATTCAAGCGATAAATAAGGAAAAATATAACGTTATCACCATTGGCATCACTAAAGAAGGAGACTTTTATTTATATGATGGACCTATAGAAAAGATCGAACAAGATATGTGGTTAGATAGTAATTATTGTAAAAAAATCACTATCTCAAGTAATCGAAGTGACCATGGTTTTATTATTATCGATGAAGGAAAAGTGGTTCCTATTGATTTAGCTTTTCCGATATTACATGGTAGAAATGGTGAAGATGGACGTCTACAAGGCCTATTTGAATTAGCCAATATTAAAATTATTGGCTGTGGAATGACATCATCTGCTTTATGTATGGATAAATTTTTAGCTCATGAATTAGTTAAAAGCCATGGCATAAAAGTACCTATTTCTTACCTTTTTCATCAACACGATGCCATAAATACGATTAAAGCAAAGATCTCTAGTTTGTCTTATCCTATCTTTGTGAAACCAGTAAAAGCAGGAAGCTCTTTTGGTATTACTAAAGTAGAAAAGAGTGAACAGTTAGATCAAGCACTAGATACCGCTTTTCAATATGATAAAGATATTATCATTGAAGAAGCCATTGATGGTTTTGAAGTTGGATGTGCTGTATTAGGAACTACTGATTTGTTCATCGGAGAAGTAGATGAATGGTTTCTTTGATTTTGTAGAAAAATACAATTTAAAAACCAGTAAAATTCACTTACCAGCGAGATTAGATAAAGAACAACGAGAAAAAATAAAAAAAGTTGCTTTAGAAATTTATCAAATTTTAGGATGTAAAGATTTTGCTAGAGTAGATATGTTTTATACTTCTGATAAACAAATTGTTTTTAATGAAGTAAACACCATTCCAGGATGTACATCACATAGTAGATATCCAAGTATGTTAAAAGAAGTTGGATATTCTTTCCCTGAAGTTATTGAAAAATGGATTGAATTAGAAAGTAAGTAAGAAAGATGTGATAAATATGTTAAAAAAAATGGATACCTATCGTTTAATAGCAGCGATTTTGGTCGTATCTATCCATATTTCTCCTTTTACTAATTTTAGCGTTTTATTTGATTTTTGGTTTACTAGAGTTTTAGCAAGGATTGCCGTGCCGTTATTTTTAATGATTACTGGATATTTTACTCTTTCCAAAGCAATAGAAGATAAAAGTTATTTAATAAAGTACACGAAGAAAATTTTATGGATTTATCTAATATCTATGTTAGTATATTTTCCCCTTAACTTGTATCAAGGAACTTTTAAAGGTTTAAGCATCTTATCGATTTTAAAAATGATTTTTATTGATGGAACTTATTATCATCTTTGGTATTTTCCTGCACTACTTTTAGGTTTATGGGTAAGCTACTTTTTATACAAACATTTACCTAAAAAGGGTCTTGTTGCCTCTATTTTCATTTTATATCTTTTTGGGTTACTAGGGGATAGTTATTATGGACTAACCTGTCAAGTTCCATTGTTAAAAAATGGTTACGATTTTCTATTTTCAGTTTTTAACTATACGAGAAATGGATTATTTTTTACACCAATATTTCTTTGCTTAGGGTGTCAATTAAAAAATATAAAACAAAGTTTAATAGCGAAAAAAAGCCTAATTCTCACGGTTGTGTTCTTAGCATTAATGACGGTTGAAGGGTTAGTTTTAAATCATTATCATTTACAACGACATGATAGTATGTATATTTGTCTAATTCCATTAATGTATTTTTTCTTTTGTTATATATTAAGTACGACAAATGGTGTCAATAAAAGCGTGCGAAATATTTCTACTATGTTATATATTATGCATCCATTCTTTATCGTGTTGGTACGTTTTGGAGCTAAATTTATTCATTTAGATAATGTATTGATTGAACAGCGACTTATTCATTATCTTGTGGTGTTAATGAGTACAATAATCTTTTGTCTTGTTTTTGAAAAAATCAAAGAGGTGGTAAGAAATGGAAAAAAGCGAAGAGTTGCTTGAATGTTCTAGAGCATGGATTGAATTAGATTTACAAGCACTAGAACATAATGTAGAAGAATTAACGAAAGTAATTTCCATTCATCAAATTATGGCTGTGGTAAAAGCAAATGCCTATGGTCATGGAATGATAGAAATAGCTAAAAAACTAGAGCAAATAGGAATCAATAACTATGCTGTTGCAACGTTAGAAGAAGGAATACATTTACGAAAAGGTGGAATTAAGGGAAATATTTTGATTTTAGGATATACTCCTATAGAACATCTTTCCTTAGTGATTACTTATGATTTGATTCAAACTATAGTAGATTATTCTTATGCGAAGAAGATAGATGCACTATCTTTAGATAAAAAGATAAAAGCAGAAATTAAAGTGAATACAGGAATGAATCGTTTGGGAGAAACCATTAACCATATCGACAAAATGAAAGAAATGTACACCATAAAAAATTTAGATGTTGTTGGCATATTTTCACATTTTGCCAGTGCTGATAGTATGATAGATGAGGATATTCAATTTTCAAAACAGCAAATTAGAGAGTTTGAACAAGTGGTAGATATGCTAAAGCATGATGGTTATAAAGTAGGTAGAGTCCATTTACAAAGTAGTTATGGCTTATTGAATTATGCTAGTTTTCGGGGTGATTTTGCTAGAATTGGTATTATTTTATATGGTGTGCATAGTAGTATAGAAGTTACCCCTTCCATTGAACTAAACCTAAAACCTGTATTATCCATAAAAGCTCGTATTGCTAGTGTAAAAACAATTTTAGAAAATACTTCAGTTAGCTATGGTAGAACGTTTATAGCGAAAAAACCAATGACTATTGCTACTATTACCATAGGATACGCTGATGGTATACCAAGGTGTTTATCATCAAAAGAAGTTTATGTGAAAGTAAAAGATAAATTTGCTAGAGTAATCGGTAGAATTTGTATGGATCAAATGATGATTGATGTATCTGATATTCCTATGGTAAGTCAAGGTGATGTAGTAGAAATTATAGGAAAAGATGCTTTAATATCTTGTGAATACTTAGCTTATCAAGCAGAAACGATTACCAATGAATTACTATGTCGATTAGGCACTAGATTACCAAGAGTCATTAAAAAACAATAAAAAGCGACAATTTTTTTAAAAGGCGTTTAAAAAATAAGGAAATAGCCATACTACTTGTGAGGTGTAATCATGAGAAAATGGATGTTTCTTTTTTTCCTTCTTTTTTTATTTTATCCTTTAAAACCAGAAGAATCAGTTACTAATGTTTTTGCTATAAACAAAAATGAAGAAAGTCAAATTTGGTGTCTTGATGTTTCTAAAGCATCACTTACTAGTCGTGATTTGCATCTTTTTGATCAGGTGAAAATAGTGACAGTGTATCCTAAAAATTATATCATAGGAATAGACGAAAGTGCGAAGAGAAAACTCTATCATTTTTCTTATCATTCGATAGAAAGTTTAGAAAAAGTATATAGCCAAAAATTACAACATTTAGGATTTTTTGATGAGAAAGAAAAGATGGAACGTGTAGGAATTTCTCTCAATAAAATTAAAGTTTTTGGAAAAAAACAACAAATAGATTCACTAAATATTTTAAATTTAGTGTTAAGTGATGAAAAAAAATGTAATTCTATGATAGAATATGACTAGAAAAGTTTTAAGTTATGATATAATTTAAAGTAGGTGAGTATAATGGATGAAAAAGAAGAAGTTTTAACAACAAAAGGGAAGATTAGTATTTTAGAAAACTATGGAGAGAACTTTACCCAAAAAGAGTATGTAACTAACCCTGCCATTGGAAGAGATGAAGAAATTAAACAATTGATTTTGGTGTTATTAACTCCTGAAAAGTCAGCTATTTTAACAGGAAAACCAGGAATTGGAAAAACGGCTATTGTAGAAGGTTTAGCCTATCGTATTCAAAAAGGGGATGTACCTAGTGCCTTATTACCTTATCAAATTATCAAAGTCAACACTTCTGCTTTATTAGGATTTGATTCAACAACAGGAGAGTCTAAAATTCAACTTTTATTAGATGAGTTAAAAACAAGAGAAAATTTAATTCTTTTTATTGATGAAACGCATACATTAATGGGAAGTAAGGGAGAAGCCCTAGATTTTGCTAATATGTTTAAACCTGGACTTGACCGTGGGGATATTAAGGTTATTGGTGCTACGACGAATGATGAATATGAGCGATATATTTTAAGAGATAAAGCCTTTGTTCGAAGATTTCAACGAATTGATGTATTAGAACCAACGAGGGAAGAGACGATTCAAATTATGATGGGAACTTTTCCTAAGATTGAACATAAAACAGGGGCAAAATTAAAATATACGAGATTTGTTCAAGAAAAAATTATGGCATTTATCGTTGACCTTACGAGTGAGTATCGTAGAATTTATGAAATTGGATCAAGATATCCTGATATTGCGTTAACGATGTTACAACAAGCCTTTTCTTATGCTGTGTTTGATAATCGAAGTGAAGTGAATATCTATGATGTTTATAAAGCTATAGTGAATACAAAAAATGTATATCCTGATGTTATCCAAAAAGAAATTCCTCGCTTTTTAAAGGAATTTGATGAAGTTATTCAGTTAGAAGATGAGCTTGCTAAAAAACAAGAGGAGGAAGAAATTATCTAGTGGAGTTTTATCTATCTAGATTTTTTCTTTTGCAAGATGACATAATCTTGAGAAACAGGTGTTAATTGATTCATCCAAGTAAGATGATTATTAGTAACACCTTTAAATGATGAAATAGGAATTTCTCTATTTGGTAAAAGAAAGGAATCTAAGGAAGTAGAATGTTTACGACTTTTCTGGTGAAAAAGTACTAAATCAAGATACTCTAATTTATCTTCACTTGCTAGTTGTTTTCTTACATTAACATCAGTAGTATTTTCTAGCAAAATATTATAAGTGTCACTACTTAACTTATTTCTGCTTTCTAAATTAATAAGATGACTAAATAAAGTGATGCCTTCTTTTAGTGTAATCGCATCTTTACTAATTAAAGTAATTTTTTTTGTTAATCTATCGATTAATTCTTGATTAATAAATGGCTCGTAGTGTCCATCTACATAACTTACTTGATCGTGCCAATCTAAAATGGAATACACTTTAGCAATTTTTGATAATTCAAAAAGATATTTTTCAAGAATGAGCAAATCTTTTTCTTTTATATTCGCGTGTTCCACTAAATTCCCCAAAAGTACAATATAATCGGGATTTGCTCTAAAAAGTTTTCCAAACAATATACATAAACGTTTGAAATCTTTTTCATTTTGAAAACGAAAATCACTAGCTACAGCAATTTTTACATCGTTAGCGATTTGAGAAATATTGTTAATTTTGTAAGTTCTTTTCATAAAATGCTCCTTTATTGTTATCGTTATATATTTTTAATACCTTGTTTAATGAAGTCTTTACCATATTATATACAATCATAAAAATATTATCAATGATCCTTATATATAATTTACAAGAAAATATGAGTGATAGAATGAATGAAAAAACTATTGCATGCAATAATATTAAGTGTGTTATTAATAATACTTACTATCATTATGGAAGTCATAAATTTAAAGATGGGAAGAAGTGTGTGCGACAATATTCAATACATATGACATTATCCTCTTGGGTACTTCTGACTGAATTAACGCCTAACTTGGATGATTCTTTTTCATATTTCCAAAAAAGGAGCTTCTTGTGAATTTATGTTAAAAAATATTCTTTGATATGATTAACTATATTCGAAGAAAAATAGTGTAAGAGTGACTTCTATTAAGCAGGTGCTATCTATGAAATTTGATTGTAGAATACAATAAAATTAGATATTTTTTTGTTAGCTGATAAATTCATTTAGTTTAAAAAAATTATACTTCCTTTTTGTATTTTTATGATATACTTTTCATTAAGAGAACTTTCTATTTTGAATAGGTCATTTTAAATAAATATATTATATGTTCTTTCTTTTTGCTTACTTTTTAACGTTCTTCATAAAGTGAGCTATATAAAAAAATGTTAATTTTTGTGCTAAACTAGTATTAGTAAAATATCGTATTCAGGAGGTGATAAAGTTGAATTTTAGTGAATTAGTAGATGCTAATGAAAACAACTTGTTAAATATAGATTATTATTTGTTAGATATTTTATTAAAAGATCGAACGACTAATAAAAATATCATTTGGGCAACCGATACATATGAACCTCATGGGAAAAATTATTCGGCTTCATCACATATTTTGATTGAACAAATCATCGGAAAACATGGACAAGTCATTAGACCTAGAATCAGGAAGAGTCAAAGCGAGCAATTTAAAAGGATAAATGATAAGGGGGAAGTTTTTACCCCATCTTGGATTTGTAATAAACAGAATAATTTAGCTGATGAATCATGGTTTCAAAAGAGAAATGTTTTTAATATCACAAAAGGAAATGAATGGATAACTAATCCTGCAAAGATTGACTTTCCAAAAGATAAAAATTGGATTGAATATATAAAGAGTATTCGTTTAGAAGTCTCTTGCGGAGAAGCCCCGTATATAGTTAGTAGATATGACACGACTACTGGTAAAATAATAGGAACAAATAATAGGATTGGATTATTAGATCGAAAAATAAGAATAGTAAATGAAAATACTACTACTAAAGAAGAATGGAAAAAATATGTAATAGAATCATATAAAAGTGTTTTTGGCTATGAATGGCAAGGTGATAGTTTATTGATTGCAAGAGAAAACTTATTATACACATACATTGATTACTATCTTGAAAGATTTAAAGAAAAGCCATATATAGAGGATTTGAAAGAAATTGCTGAGATTATTTCTTGGAACTTTTTTCAAATGGATGGAATTAAATTTGTAATTCCTAATAGTTGTAAAAATGAACTTGAAATAGATCACACTCTATTTGGAGAACAAAGAATAAAAAATGAATGTTTAGGATGTAAAAAAAATAATATTTTCCTACATAACGGAACATATGTAAAAATTATGAATTGGGAAACCCATAAACCAATAAAATTCATTTCTCTATTAAAAAATAAAAAGTGAGGTATGAAAATGAATAAGTTAATTGAAAAAAATGCTTCAATATTAAATAAGATTATTGTTGGAAGAGTAGAACCACATATTTATGCATTTTCTACAAACTCCGTTCCCAATTATTTAAAAGTTGGGGATACATATAGGTCTGTTTCAACTAGATTAAATGAATGGAGGGAAGTTTATCCTGAATTAAAAAAAGAATACGAAGAAAAATCAATGATTAATGAGGAAATATTTTTTAGGGATTATTCCGTTCATCAATATTTAGAAAACGATTTAAATAAAGAACGAATTAATAAAGATAATTTTCCAAATTTAAAGTATGTATCTAAAGAATTCTTTAAAAATACTGATGTTGTGGATGTTCAAGCGGCTATTAAAGATATTCAAACCAGTTATGAAAAACACATAATGAAGTATAAATTCTATAATGCTAACGACAAACTTAGTTTTGTGGAAGAATATTCATCGACAGGATATTGGGAACCTAGACCAAATCAAAAAGAGGTAATTGAAAACTTTAAACAAGCAATTACTAATGGTAGAACTAATTTACTAATGTACGCTGTTATGAGATTTGGTAAATCATTTACATCAATGTGTTGTGCATTAGAAATGAATGCTAAAGTTGTATTAATTGTATCCGCTAAGGCAGATGTTAAAGAAGAATGGAGAAAAACAATTCAAAGTGCAGATAACTTTAATCAATTTAAATTTCTAGATAGTCAAGATTTATTAAATGAAAATATTATACATGATACATTAAAAAGTAATAAAGTTGCTATATTTTTAACGCTTCAAGATTTGCAGGGAACAAAAATTAAAGAAAAGCATAAAGAATTGTTTTCTAGTTCAATTGATCTTCTCCTTATCGATGAAACTCATTTTGGTGTTAGAACAGAAAGCTATGGAGAGGTATTAAGAGATAAACGAGAAGATAGTAATATTGACTTTGAAGAAGCAGATAAACAAATTAAAGTATTAAAATCCAAAGTTAGAATTCATCTTTCTGGAACACCATATAGAATCCTTATGAGTAATGAATTTGAAAAAGAAGACATTATTGCATTTTATCAGTTTTCAGACATTGTAGATGAGCAAGAAAAATGGGATAGGGAACATCTAAATAAAGATGAAGTTGAAGAATGGGATAATCCATATTATGGGTTTCCTCAAATGATAAGATTTGCTTTTAATCCTAGTGAATCGATTAGAAAAAAAATTGAAAATTTAAAATCTAGTGGTATCTCCTCTAGTTTTTCTGAAATGTTAAAACCAAAGTCTACCACTAAACAAAAGGATGGTAGTCATAAAGTTTTTATTTATGAAAAAGAAATATTGGAATTGCTAGAAATAATAGATGGTAGCAAAGAAGATGAAAATGTACTTGGATTTTTGGACTATGACAAGATAAAAAATGGAAAAATGTGTCATCACATGGTAATTGTGTTGCCATATAGAGCATCGTGTGATGCTTTAGAAAATATTATTGTTCAAAATAAACATATATTTAAAAACTTAAATGAATATGAAATCATTAACATATCTGGTGTAGATAATATTACAAAGTATAAAAAAGTAGATGATGTAAAAAATAAGATATCTTCTTGTGAGAATAAAAATATTAAGACAATCACATTAACAGTTAACAGAATGCTTACAGGTAGTACAGTTGAAGAATGGGATACGATGATCTATTTAAAAGATACCTCTTCCCCCCAAGAATATGATCAATCTGTTTTTCGACTTCAGAATGCATTTATAAAAGAGTATTTAAATAAGGAAACAGGTAAAATAATAAAGTTTAATAAGAAGCCTCAAACACTTCTAGTTGATTTTAATCCAAACAGAATGTTTATGATGCAAGAAAGAAAATCAAAGATATATAATGTTAACACCGATAAGCTAGGAAATAGTAAGTTAGAAACTAGGTTAGCAAAAGAATTAAAAATATCTCCAATTATTTCAATGAATATGGGAAAAATACATGAGATTCAACCAGCTAACATTATGGATGCCATTAGTAAGTATTCAAAAGAAAGAGGTATTTACGAAGAAACAAATGATATTCCTGTGGATTTTTCATTATTATCCAATCAAAAGATTATGGAAACAATTGATAAACAAGGAATGTTTGGAACCAGACAAGGTATTGAAATGCCTAATACTTTTGATTTAGATGATGAGGAATTCTTTATTCCAGATAATGTCAAACAGGATAATGGGAATAAAAAAATTGAAAATTCTAATAAATTTGAAAGTCAAAAAGAAGAAAATAAAAAAAATATTATAGAAAAAAAGTTTCGCACATATTATGCGAGAATTCTATTCTATGCATTTTTGACCAAAAATAAGGTGGATTCCTTAGAAGATATGATTGATAGCATAGACAGTGTGGAGAATCGAAGAATTTCAAAAAATATTTCTGTCAATAAAAATATGTTAATCTTAATAAGACAAAATATAGATCCTTTTATTCTAAGTCAACTAGATTACAAAATAAGAAATATCAATAAATTAGGAAAAGATCCCCATGTTGATAAGTTAGATAGTGCTTTAATGGTTATAAATAAATTTGATAAATTATCCGATTCTGAAGTTAGTACACCACAAAAAATATGTATTGATATGTATAAAAGGATTGGTATAAAAAATATAGAAGATATTATAATTCATGATGGGAAAATTTTAGATATTGCTAGTAAAGAAGGAGAATTTGCAGTTTCATTATATTCTCTTATAAAAAATAATAATTTAATATTTTCAAAAATAAAAGATAATTTTTACTCTATTCCAACTTCTGGCTTAGCCTATGAATTCACTAGGTTAATATATGAAATACTAGGTTTTAAAAAAGAAAATATATCAGAAAAGTTTAACACTTATGATCTAATCAAGAAGGAGAATAACAATATTGATTATGATAAAATAAGTGCATATTTAAAGCAAAACAAACCATTTTCTAATATAAATTTAGAAAATGATATTCTTAGCGAGGAGGAAATTAATCATATGAAATTTGATATAATCGTAGGTAATCCACCATATCAAGTAAAAACTGAAGGTTATGGAAAACAAGCAACACCAATTTATAATAACTTTGTTGAACTATCAAAAAAAATTAATCCAGAATATCTTAGCTTACTAATACCTTCAAGATGGTTTGCAGGTGGCATGGGATTAGATGCATTTAGAAATAAAATGATTAATGATGTTAAAATAAGTCATATTGTTGATTATCCGAACTCACATGAATGCTTCGAAAATGTTGATGTAACTGGAGGGGTTTGTTATTTTTTGAGAAAAAAAGAATACAATGGACTATGTGAATTTACAACAGTTAATAATGGAAAAGAATCAGTATCCAATCGAAAATTAAATGAATACGATATATTTATCCGAGACAATGAAGGCGAAAAAATTGTAAAAAAGATAAATTCTTTAAATATTAATAATGGTAAAAAACTATCAGAATTTGTATCACCTCAAAGACCTTTTGGCATTCCTACAAATTATAAGCCTGTAGAAAGTGGTATTCCTTGTCAATTCATTCAAAGAATTGGTAAAAAGTTTGCTAATGCCAAAGATGTTTCTGATCAAAATAATCTATTAGATAAATGGAAATTTATAGTTCCTAGATCTCCCATTGCGGGACAAACTGATTTTAATAAACCCATACGTTTCTATTATTCAGGAAATTCGTATATTCTCAAGCCAGGTGAGTGTTGTAGCGAATCGTTTATTGTTTTAGGTGCATTTGATTCTTATGAAGAAACAAAATCATTTAGGAGCTATATTTTTACAAAAATTATTAGATTTTTATTATTACAAACTGTAGTAAGTCAAGATATTTTGAGAAAAAGATTCTGCTTTGTTCCAGCTTTAGAAGAATATACTGGTGAGTATACGGATGAAAGACTAATGAAAATGTGGAATATAACAGATAAAGAAATGGCATATATAGATTCGCGGATTGTAACCTCAAAAGTAAGTGATTGTGTTGATTAGTAGCATCCTCTTTATAGAGATGTTACTTTTCTTTTTTGAAATAATTTCTAGGATAATAAACTTCATTTTCATAAAAAAATTACGATATCGTTAAATATCGTAATTTGTATTCACATGGGGCGAATAGTGGGGATCGAACCCACGCATGCCAGTGCCACAAACTGGTGTGTTAACCACTTCACCATATTCGCCATAATTCCTATACACATAATGCATAAGATATTACCAATTCTAACAAAAAAAATGAAATAATGCAATAGTTTTAGAAGATTTTTTCTAAAATATCTAGAGTAAACAAATGTATATCAGGCTTCACAAAATCTAATAAATACTATATACTATAATAGAAACTGGAGGATATGTTATGTGTGGTATAATCGGCTACATTGGAAAAAAACAAAATGTGATTGAGTTGTTAATCAATGGATTAAAATCTTTAGAATATCGAGGGTATGATTCCGCTGGAATTGCCTACTTAGAACAAGATAAAATAAAAGTAGTAAAAGCTTTGGGAAAAATAGCATCATTAGAAGAAAAAACAAAAAACTTAAATATTTTATCTACGCTTGGAATAGGACATACAAGATGGGCAACACATGGAAAACCGAGTGATGAAAATTCTCATCCTCATAAAGTAGGGCATGTTACTTTAATTCACAATGGAATCATTGAAAACTACCAAGTATTAAAGGAAATGCTTTTACAAGAAGGGTACACTTTTCAATCAGAAACAGATACAGAAATCGTTGCTGGATTATTAGACTTCTATTTAAAACAAGAAAACAACAAATTAAAACTTATTCAGCAAGTAATCAATTTATTAAAAGGATCCTTTGCCTTGGGAATTATTTTCGATGATGATACCAATCATTTATATGCAGTAAGACAAGATAGTCCTTTAATTTTAGGAACAGCAGAAAATATGAATTTTATTGCATCAGATATTCCTGCTATTATTAAATATACCAATCAATATATATTACTTGAAAACAAAGATATCGCCATTTTGTCAGAAGATAGCATCCAAATCTTTGGCGAAAATTTATTGAAGGTAGAACGTAAGCTATTAACTTCCTCATTATCGATTGAAGAGGCTAGAAAAACACCATATGAGCACTTTATGTTAAAAGAAATTATGGAAGAGCCTTCCTTACTTGAAAAGATTTTCTCTATATATGGCTTTGGAACACCTAGTTTTTTAGAAAAAATTCCTGATTTATCAAAATATAAACGCATTCATATTGTTGCTTGTGGTAGTGCAATGTATGCTGGTTTAGTGGGTAAATCATTGATGGAAGAGTATGCTGATATTGAGACAAGTGTATACATTGCTAGTGAATATCGTTATCAAAAGAATTTCTATCAAGAAGATACGTTAGTGATTTTCATTTCGCAATCAGGAGAAACCGCGGATACTATTGCATGCTTACGTTTAGTAAAAAAGCTAGGAATAGATACCTTAGCCCTTGTTAATGTTTATGGATCAACCATTGCAAGAGAAGTTGATCAAGTGCTTTATTTATATGCAGGTGTTGAAATTGCTGTGGCTACAACGAAAGCATATTTATTACAAGTTACTCTACTTTCCATGTTAGTGTATCGTACTTCTATAGCAAAAGACCTATTAAATAAAGAAAATCAAGAACAAATTAAAGAATCTATTTTGCACATTACTAAGATTTTAGAAGAATTTTTGAACAAAGAATTTCGTGCTGAAGCTAGCAAAATAATAGCAAAAGCAAGTGATGTATTTTTTCTTGGTAGAGGAATTGACTATGCCATTAGTCTAGAAGGAAGCCTAAAATTAAAAGAAATTTCCTATCTACATAGTGAAGCATATCAAGCAGGAGAATTAAAACATGGAACGATTTCTTTGGTGGAAGAAGGTACCCCAGTAATTACTGTGATTACTGATCATCGTTTAATGGATAAGACGATGAGTAATTTAAAAGAAGTTAAGGCAAGGGGAGCTTATAATGTATTAATCACCACAAAAGATTTGATTAAAAACCATGATGGAATTGATTTAGAGATTGCTATTGATGAAGTGCATCCTTTATTACAGCCCCTTTTAATTGTTCCTATTTTACAAATGATTGCCTATCATACAGCAAAAATTAGAGGATGCGATATCGATCAACCAAGGAATTTAGCTAAATCCGTTACCGTAGAATAAAGGATTATTTAACTTTTAGGAATGTTAGATATTGTTTTACCAAAATACTAAGAGTTTGATATTCTTAGTATTTTTGTTATATAAAAGGTACTAAAATTTTAATTAACTTCCCTTAATGTTTAAGAAGGAATAAAGATTCATAATGATTTTTTCTTTTATATAAAATGTAATTATGTTATTATTAAAAGGAGTTAGTGACTTAGATGAGGAGTATTAATCGACTTAATTTAAAAGGGAAAAAATATATTATTTTTGATATGGATGGTACATTGATTGATTCAATAGGTGTATGGAATAAAACTGATCAGGAATTGATAGAAATTTATGGAAATCAAACGATAGAATTGGATAAAATTCAAATGGAGAGAGATACATTTCTACATGATAATCAAAATAGTGATATATATTTAGCATATTGTGATTATTTAATAAAAAAATATAGTCTTACGATTGAGAACGCAGAAAAACTATTGAGTATAAGATGGGAAAAGTCAGGAGAAATTTTAAAGGAAGAAGTCGACTTTAAAGATGATGTTGTACAATTAGTGTTAGAACTTAAAAGAATGGGATTTACTCTTGTTTTGGCAGCAATGCCAACTCAGATTCAATTAGACATTTATGCAAAAAGGAATAAGAAAATGCTAAAACAAATGAATATTTTGGAAGTTTTTGATTTGATTACTAAAAAAGAAGATGTAGTAAATAAGAAACCTAATCCAGAAATATATATTAAAATTATGAAACATTATAATGCTACTCCAAATGAATGTTTAGTGTTTGAAGATTCTTATACAGGAGTTTTAGCTAGTAAGAGTGCAGGGATTGAATGTGTAAATATTTATGATCAGTATGCTGATATTGATAGAGATAAAATAGATGCAATAACAGATTATAGTATAAAAAATTATAAAGAATTTTTAAATTTGATTAAAAAAGAATTTCTATCTGAATTGGGATAGAATGAGGTAAAAATAAATGTATACTATACACTTGTATATATAAAAATACATAGTAATTAGTACTATGTATTAGATAAAATATTTATTTATTGTCTCGTGGTTGAATTAATGTGTTTTTATAATGATGAAACAATTCATTGAATCGTTGATAATGAACAATTTCTCTTTGACGAAGCCATAATAATGGAGCTAAAACATCAGGATCATCCGTTAAATCAATTAAGTTTTCATAAACCGCTCTTGCTTTTTGTTCTGCTGCCATATCTTCTGATAGATCGGCTAAAGGATCGCCTGTAGTTGCAAAATAAGCCACCGTAAAAGGTACACCATTAGCATCTGTTGGATATAATGCTAAACCATGTTCTGCATAATGTGGATCCATTCCAGCTGCTTTAAGTTCGTCAATAGTAGCATCTTTCATTAGTTGATATACCATGGTAGAAATCATTTCCACATGGGCTAACTCCTC
>CASRZP010000027.1 GCA_949440065.1 uncultured Bacilli bacterium | reverse complement strand
TTAATAACGCATCATTTTTATCAAATCTATCACTTACCAAAACGCTTTCATTACCAAATTCATCTATGGCTTTGACCCAGAGATAATATGATCCATTACTTGGTGTTACTTCCTGGTAATTAGAAATAGCCTGATAATCACTTGGTGGTATCTTATTTGATGTAGACCATGAGTAATAAATGTTGATGTTATCGCTAAAATCATCTGTCACTTGAATTGCTGTCGTAGGATTTAATTCTACATGAGAAGTTCCCATAACCGAAAGGGTAATCGTAGGACCTTTGACATCACTTACCATATACCAAACAGAAACTTCTTCGCTTCTATTGCCGCTTTCATCTATGGCTACATAATTTAGTCGATAAAATCCAATTTTTGACAAATCTAGTTTCTCTACCTTTGTATATCCATCCATTGAGATGATCTCATCATCGGTAACATGATTCACCAAAGGATGATACCAATAGCTAATTTCTAAATTCGTATCATGTAGCGAATTATCACTTACCACTACTTCATGAGGAGTAAACTCATCATCACGTTTAGCATCTAACTTAACTACCTTATTGTCTATATTTCCCAAAATAGAAATAACTGGACTAGTTTCATCTACCACAATAATTGTTCGTTCTACTTCCCCGCTTTGACCTTGAGAATTAGAAACACGATAGATAATAGAATAAGTCCCTAATGTAGTAATATCTAGTTGATTATCTACAACAATCTTATGGGTAATATCTCCATCTATCTCATCTGTTGCAACAGCAGACAAATCTTGATAATTCGAATTGATTTCTACATAAATAAGGTTGCTTCCTAGCAAAGAAATACTAGGTTTTACCTTTTTCTCATTAGAATTAGCATAATATCCATTACCATTAGGTGTAAGTTTCACTGGATAGTAGTCTTCTTCCTTTTTATTGTTTTCTTGATTATCTTCATCTACTTTAGGAATAGAACAACTACCATCATCATCGTCTTTGTTTGGATTATCAGTGTTTTGATTCTGATTTTCACTTGAATTTCGATTTATGTTTTTAGCATTTAACGTCGCCTTATTGATAGATAAACATACCAATAAAACCATGACTACAACAACAATAACAAAAGTCATTTTTCTCTTCTCGTTGTTATCTTGCATGACGAACCTCCCTTCATTATATTTATATTATAACGAGAAATTATAATACAAGGTCAGTATAGCATTGAAGATAAAGACAAACAATTAATTTGACAAAATTTGACGTAAAATTGCAATAAAAAAGAATATAGTTTCCTATACTCCGCGAGATTGTATCTCGGCGATTTTTTCTAACACTTCTTTAGCGTTTTCTTCATTAATTTCTGTATATCCTAATTCTTTTAATGCTTGAGCTTTAGCTGTTGTTAACTCTTGAGTACGACTTAATGTTTCTTCTTTACTATGTTCTATTTTTTGAATAAAACGTCGATGAGAATCTACAATTTTATTTCTAGATGCACCACCGTTGGTGTACAATGTCATTGCTGAAAACATAATTCCTTCAAAAGTAAACTGATTTTCTTGATTAAACACAAACTCCATTGGATTGGTAAACCCTAAAGCTTTAGACATATATCCTAAAATGTATTTAATTTCCTTCGTCGTATCCATAGATTGAAGGAAATGATACAAATATCGATAAGCATAATATGTTTCTTTTGTCTTATCATTTTGTAGTTTTTCTTTTAATAATTGAATAAGATTAGATAACACTTCTTGTTCTTTTTTATTAAACCCTTTTAAATCGGCTAAAACCTCATGATTGGAAGTATCCTTTACCCCTTCATTTAATTTACTTTCTACTTCTAGAATATATTCGTTAGTCACTTTCAACTGACCTAATTCATCTTTTGCTTTAATTCCTAATAAACTAAGTAATCGCACCGCTTTTTCTTTAGGCCAATCATCTAAAGAAGGATTAGCAAGATAATTATAAAGCATTTGTCTAGAAACACCTAAATATTTTGCTAAACGAACCTTTGAAATTCCTAGTTCCACTAACAACTGATTTAAATTTTCCACTTTGCCTGTCACCCTCCTAATATCATTGTAGCTTGCTTTACGTAAATAGTCAAGAAATTTTTGTGTAAAGTGTTAAGGGACAAAGTTTTTTCTCTAAGTTTTTAATGATTCGTTTTTCTTGTTTTTATTTTTTCTTTATACCAAGATAATCTAAATAGATAATACTTCCTATTCCTAGTATTAACATCATGCTAAGAACGGGAGAAATTTTCTTATTTTCTTTTAAAAATTTTCCAAAAAGAGGAACATGGAATACTACTTTTCCTAAATATTTACTAGAAAAAACACAATCTTCATCTATTTTGTTATTGTTATCTCCCTTAGTCACTAAGCATTCTTCATGATCATCATTTTTCTTATCATACACACGGTGAATTACTACTATTTGATTAACTTCATCAAGATAAGCAATCACATCATTAACTTTTAATTTTTCAAAAGGAATTTTCTTAGTGTAAACAATATCGTAAATGCCATACTTAGGTTCCATACTTTTTGACACAATGGTATAGCTATTTAACTTAGCACTACTATCTACGATTTGTGGCAAAATTACACCAAGGTAAAATATACTACTAAATAAGATAAGAAACAAATTGATAAGAACATACGAAAATATTTTCCATCGTTTAATTCTAATTTCTTCTTTCTTTAATAAGCAAATTAGTACTTGATTTTCATCTTTAATGATATCTTCACCGTGTAATAGTTCTAAAACGCTAACTTCTAAAAGATTAGAAAGTGGCTCTAATAAACTAATATCAGGACAACCCCTACCACGCTCCCATTTTGAAATTGCACGATCTGTTACTTGTAATTTTTGAGCTAATTCATTTTGTGTTAACCCTTTTTCTTTTCTTTTGATGGCAATATATTTGCCTATTTTTTCATTTTCCATTCTTTCATCACCCAAGACCATTGTAACGACTATTTTCTTAAAAAAACAACAAACGCTTAGTAGAATTTATCTTCTTCATAGAAAAAGAAAAGCAATTTTCTCCTTTTCCTTATCATTTATTTTTCTTGCTATTATCTTTTTGACACTTTTTACAATAATACGTTCCCCTGCCTCCAACTTTAATTTTTATAATCTTACTTCCACAAACAGGACAAGCTTCATTTTCCCTACCATGCACCAATAACATTTGCTGAAATCTACCATGTACTCCTTCTTCAGAAGTATACGAACGAATTGTTGTTCCTCCTAAAGCTACAGCATCATCAAGCACTTTTTTTGTATTATCGATAATATCTTGACAATTCTTTAGTGATACGTCACTAGCTTTCATTAATGGTGATAAATGACTAAGAAACAAAATCTCATCATCATAAATATTACCAATACCTGCGATAATTTCTTGATCAAGTAACACCGTTTTAATTGGTAGTTTCCTTTTTTGTAGTGCTTGATACAAATATTCCTTAGTTAACTTAATATCATTGTACTCATATCCTAATAAAGATATAGGAGGCATCTTATCCCAGACATCTTTTGACATTAAACGAAATTTTCCAAACTTTCTCGTATCATGAAAGCGTAATTGAACATTATCCTGAAACGTAATGAATACATGTTCATGTTTTCCCTTTTCATCACTAGGTAAACGGTAGAAAAACTTTCCTTCCATACGAAGGTGAATCAATAAATAATCATTCGTTAACTCGATGACTATCCATTTACCCCTAGTAGAAATCTTTATCACACTTTGATTTTTCAATTTGCTTTTAAACTCATCTACCTTAGGATACTCAATAATATTATCCCAATAGACTTTAACTTCTTCGATAGTCTTTCCTAAAATATGTCTTTCTAGCGTTTTCGCTACGGTAATGACTTCTGGTTTTTCTGGCATAACTTCACCTACTTTGCTTCATACCAATTCTTACCTGTTGATATTTCTACTTTTAATGGTACCAATAAAGGATACACATTTTCCATAATTTCTCTTACTAATTCTTTTACTTCTTCTACTTCATTTTCGCTACAATCAAAGACAAGTTCATCGTGTACTTGAAGAAGCATTTTACTTTTTAAATGTTTTTTTCGAAATTCTTTATCAATTTCTACCATAGCTTTTTTCAAAATATCCGCGGCACTTCCTTGAATTGGTGTATTTAAAGCCATTCTCTCTCCTTGTTGACGTACCATATAATTTTTACTATGTAGCTCTTCAATGTTTCGTTTTCTATTCATAATGGTTTTAACATATCCATCACGATAAGCATCTTTTACCTCTTCTTGCATGTATTCTCTAATTCCTGGATAAGTATCTAGGTAAGTATCGATAAACTCTTTAGCACTTTTTAAATCAATTTTTAAATCCTCACTTAAACCAAAGCTACTAATACCATAAATAATACCAAAGTTTACTGCTTTTGCTGCCCTTCTCATATCTTTAGTAACCGATGAAATGTCGACTTTAAAAATATCAGCAGCCGTTTTAGTATGTATATCTTCACCACTTTCAAAGGCTAAAATTAAGTTTTCTGCTTTAGACATATGAGCAAACATTCTTAGTTCAATTTGTGAATAATCACTAGATAGTAAATAACCATTATCACTAGGAATAAAAGCTTTTCTTACCAAGCGACCATATTCAAGTCGTGCGGGAATATTTTGTAAATTAGGACTTACACTAGAAAGTCTTCCTGTTCTAGTTAGTGTCTGCGTATAAATCGTATGAATTTTGCCATCCTCTTTAATTTCATCAATCAAACCAACGGTGTAATTCGCATACAATTTCGATAATGTACGGTATTCTAAAATTTTTTCGATAATAGGATGTACACCAATTAACTTTTCTAAAATATCTTTACTCGTTGAATAAGTGCCATCTTTTACCCTTTTAGGATAAGGAATTTGCATTTTTTCAAATAGCACATCTCCTAATTGCTTGGTTGACATAATATTAAATTCCATTTCGGCTAAACGATAAATGTCACTAGCTAAATCATCAATTTTTACCTTTAACTCTTTACCCATCTCTTCTAAATAACTTTGATTTACGTGAATCCCATCCATTTCCATTTTCGCTAGCACAAAAGCAAGGGGAAATTCAATATCTTGATATAAATGAAGTTGCTCTTCTTTTTCTAGACGTTGTAAAATTTCTAATTTTGTCTCATAAATAAACCTTGCCTTATCACATGCTAATTTATAAATTACTTCATCTTCTACTTTTTTAGGACGTTTTTCAGTTCCAAAAATATCTTCATGATAACAAATATCATGGTCAAAATATTTTGCTACATGGGCAACATCATCTTTTACATCATAGTTTAATAAATATGTAGCAATCATGGCATCATAAGATAAATTTTGATAAGGAATATGATATCGATTAAAAATAACAATAGCCTTTTTGATATCATAAGTATATTTTGCTAAAGTGCTATTAAAGATAGTAGAGTCATTTTCTAATAAGGAAAAAGGAACATAATAGTTGACTTTTTGGTTATAAAAACTAATTCCTCGAACGCTACAATCGTGATAATTACTTCCAATGGTATCTAAATAAAAAGCATAGTCTTCATCTAGTAACAATTGATTAACATCATTAACATACACCACCTTTTTCTCATCTTTTTTCGTCTCTTTCGGTTTAATCTGTGGGACATCTCCTTGTTGATTCAATTTACGAATTATAGAATTAAACTCCATTACCTCTAGTAAAGTAATATACTCTTCATAATTAATCGGTTTGATTTTTAATTCTTCTAAAGTAAAATCAAGCACAATATCACGATAAATGGTGGCAATATCATAACTTATGTAAGCTTGTTTTTCTTCCATTCTTAATTTTTCTTCTGTTTTTCCTCCAATTAAAGGAAGGCATTCATAAATTCCATCAAGCGTTTTATATTTTTGTAATAATTGTAATGCTGTTTTTTCGCCAATTCCTTTAACTCCTGGAATATTATCCGATGAATCTCCCATTAAAGCTTTTAAGTCTACCATGTTAACGGGTTCAATTCCATATGTTTCGTGAAAGGTATCCATATTCATCAAAATATGACCTGTTTGTTTTAACAATTTCACTACTACTTTAGGGCTAATTAATTGCAAAAGGTCTTTATCACTACTAACAATAGTACCTACAAATTCATTATTATGATCAATTTTCTTAGCTACTGTTCCAATGATATCATCGGCTTCATAATTATCTATTTCATAATGAAAGATACCTAAGTAGTCTAAAAACTCTTTAGCAATAGGAAACTGATCAAGCAAATCTTTGGGAGTTTCTTTTCTTCCTGCTTTATACCAATCGTATTGTTCATGGCGAAAAGTCTTTCCTTTATCAAAAGCAACTATCATATATTCTGGTGCTTCTTCTTGAATAATTTTATTGATCATATTTAAAAAGCCGTATACAGCATTGGTAGGGAATCCTTTGAAATTACGCATGATTACTCCATTGTATGCTGTGGCATAGTAACTTCTAAATAATAAGTTGTTTCCGTCTACTAAAACTATTTTTTTCATTCTTACTTCTCCTCTAAACCATTTTGCTATGTAGTTTATTATAACATGAATTTACTTCTTTTGTGTGAGAAAATTTTTTAGAACGTTTGTTTGACACATAGTATTTCTTATGATATGATTAAGATGATTTTGAGGTGATACGATGGAACAATTAACGGAAAAGCAAGCACGTGTTTTAGAGTCAATTAAAAAGTTTATAGCGAAGAACGGGTATCCTCCAACGGTACGAGAAATTGGAAGTATGATTAATTTACGTTCTAGTGCAACGATTCATGCTCATATTACTTTATTAGAAGAAAAGGGATATTTAAAAAAAGGGATGGGGAAAAATAGAACCATTGAACTATTGGTACCTAATGAGTTTCAAGATAAAAAAGATGGTGTAGTTAGTATTCCCTTACTTAATAGCAATCATAAATTTGATTTAGAGAAAATGCTTACTGATGTTAATGAATATATTCAAGTTTCCTCATCCATGATAGATACTAAAAATGAAGTTTTTGCCTTAGTGATAAAGGATAGTTCTAAGGTAGAAGATGGAATTTATAATCAAGATATTCTAATTATAGAAAAGATGAGTGAAGCAAATGATCAAGATATTATAGTAATAGCTACAAATAATCAGTTAGTAGTAGAAAAATATAGTGAGAAAACTGACCAAACAATAGTAGGAAAAGTTATTGGTTTGTATCGAAAATTTTAAGAAAAAACTCTAGTTCACATTTGAATTAGAGTTTTAAAATGTTTATTTATCCGTAATGGTAATTTCTTTGTTACCTACTTCATCATTAGTAGGAATTACTCCTGTTACAAACTCACTAGTACCTGTACCTGTAATAGCACCCCAGTCAAAGCTTTTTCCTGTTTGATTGACAATTTTAAATAAATCAGCATTATAATTATAAGTAGATAGTACACTTAACGCATTATCTCCTATAAAAGTAACATTTTTTGGAATAGTTAACCAGTTTATGTTGTTACCACGAAATGCATTCATTCCGATTCTTTGCAAGCTTTCTGGTAAAATGATGGCCAAAGTTCCTCCACCTAGAAATGCATTATTTTCAATAGTTGTTACTCCTTCTGGAACAATGATACAGTCAACTATTGAAAATCTTATAGCACTTCCGTCAATAAAGTCAGAAATATCAGAATAACCAAACAAATTACTACCTATAGTGGTTACTTTAACGCCATTAATCATATCAGGAATTACCATACAACGTGGAGCTTCTTCGCCTTCTAAAGTATATTGCATAAAACCTTGAAGTGTTCCTGTTGTAGCATCAAACTCAAAAAACTTTTCATCCGTTGGAATTCCATCAGTCACTATAACATTTCCATACGAATTAGAAACTATTCCTGTTACAAAAGGTTCATCCCCATGTGATTGCCCCAAAATTCTTCCCCAATCAAATTCTTTTTCGGACTTATTGACTATTTTTCCTAAATTATTATTACATCTATCGTCTTCTGTACAATTATGCCCCTTGTCAAAGGCGGCACATCCCCAATTGTTGTTACATTACTTCCTATTGTTACACTTGTTAATTGATTATTAGAAAATGCATAATCTCCTATTGTTGTTACACTATCAGGAATTGTTACACTTGCTAATTGATTATAAGAAAATGCATAATTTCCTATTGTTGTTACACTATCAGGAATTGTTATACTTGTTAATTGATTATTATTAAACGCTGATGTTCCTATGTTATTAACTTTTTTTCCTATTATTACACTTGTTAATTGATTATTAGAAAATGCATGATTTCCAATTGTTGTTACACTATCTGGTAATGTTACACTTGTTAATGGATTAAAACGAAATGCAGAATCTCCTATTGTTGTTACACTATCAGGGATCACTACAGATGTTAAGCCTTTATTTGTAAAAGGACCCATGACAATTAATGCTCTACTAACAGAAGATGCTTTTCCAATGTTAACAACATCTACTCCATCAATTTGACGAGGAATGATAACATCCTTTGGACATTCATTACCACTTGCATCTATTTCCTGGTAATTGGTTATCGTGCCTGTTGTTTCATCAAACACAAAGCATGAACTTTCCGTTGGCTCATTTACAAAAACTCCTTGTTTAGCATACACATTGATTTTTATGCCATATTTCTTTTGAACATCTGTAATTTCTGTGTTTTCATCTACCCACATACGTAAACGATAGTTGTGTATTGTTATTCCCTCGTTTGAAAATGTTCCCGTATCTAATATCATACTTCCAAGGGGTGATCCTATTTCACTTACTTCACCTTTTGGAATAAAATTTGTTGGTGCCATAATTTCGGTGTACTCTATTTCTGGATCAACGGCTCTTTCTAAATATAATCTTACTTCATTATCTAGCAATGGTTCCATATCTGTTATGGGAATCTTGACTGCTGTTACTTCATAAGTAATAACCGTATCTTTACCTAGAGTTGCTGTTACAGTAAAGTCAAAGACATTGTTCTCGCCTGTTAACATTTTTCCTGTTTCATCGCTTATTGGTAAGGCATCTTCTAGAATGATTCCTGTTTTTCCTTCCGTATAAGTTAAGGCAACTGTTCCTGTTTCTATGGTGTTTTCTACTGTTCCATGACTAATAAAACTAAAGGCTGCAAAACTTACGCCGATAGTTACACAAATTATCGATAGCAACAAAATTATAGTAATTATCATTTTCTTTGTTTCTTTCATATTTTTCCTACTTTCCTTTTTAGGATATCATCCTTTTCTAAATTCAATCATTAAGTTAGCAAAGAATAAATTACAACAAGAAAAAGAACAAGATTTTATATCCTGCCCTTTGAAATTCTTTATGCCATATAAATTTTATTTTAAAAGCTGCCCCCCCCCCTAGTTGACATTTGGTTAATTTTTCTATTTTTCACATTCATCACCGCTTATCTTATATTTTATATTATAGCACAACAATATATATATATCTATTTAAAATGAACAAATTTAAAACCTAATTTCTTATATGCCACGGATGCTCTAGGTGTATGGAAAATTCTTGCAAATAACAAATTATAAAATTCATCGATTAAAATAATGGTACACAAAGTAAAACTAATGGTTAAAAATACTTTTTTAGGAATCTTCCTCGCTAGATAAAAACACAAAGGAACTACAGCATAAATTAGTAACAAACTAAAAATTCCAAAGACGAACACACTTCTAAGGCAAACAAACCCTTGAATACTTCCAAAACTTAAAATTTCTTGATTATAGTCCCAGCAACGCATACCATTACCAATAATATACATTCCAAGCCCTGAGAAATACTCTAAAATTCCGCAAGAAAGTGCACTAATGAAAAACACTTTTCCTGGCTTTTTTCGATAGCGATACGTTAAAAAATAAACAATTAATGCCCCAGTTGCATAAATATTAATCCAAGGAAGAAAGTTTCCCCCTCGCCAGTAAAACTCCTTCATTCCTCCATTAAAGAAATAAAAAATAAATTCATAAACCCAACCAAAGCATCCTGATATAACAATAATTAAAGCAAATATTCCCAAAAGGGTTAACTTATCAAAAGAATGATTTTCTTCTAAATACTCATGATATTTACTACACATACTACTTATACTCCTATATTTACCATTATAACAGAAAAAAACACAAAATGATTAACTAATCAACTGTTTTATCACATAACTTGCAATGATTAGCCCAGCACACAAAGGTACAAAACTATTTGAACCAATGGTACTACCTTCTATTTTAAGTGGTACTTCACTAGACCATAACACAGTGATTCCTTTGATATGATTATCCCTACTCCATTTTCTTAAAATTCTAGATAATGGATCGTTTGATGTCTTATCTAGTGTCGTTACTTTTAAGCACGTTGGATCCATTCTGTTTCCTGTACCTGTACTAACAATAAAAGGGATATTCCTTTTTCGACATTCTAAAATAAGACTTTCTTTACTTTTCATACTATCACATGCATCAATGACAAAATCAATATCATGTTCTAAAAAAGGAATAGCAGCGTTTTCCTCTTGATAAAAAAAATCGTAGGTTACTACTTCACATAAAGGAGAAATATCTAACACTCGCTCCTTCATGACTTCTACTTTTTTTCTTCCCACAGTAGAATGTAAGGCAATAACTTGACGATTAATATTACTAATGTCAATAATATCAAAATCAATCAAAATAAGTTTTCCTATACCACTTCTTGCTAAAGCTTCAACGCAAGAAGATCCTACTCCTCCAATACCTAAAACCATTACTGTTTTTAGATTCAATTTTTGTATATTATTTTCACTAACTAATAAGCTGAAACGTTCTAAAAAGTCCATATTTACACTTCCTTTTAACACAAAAAAATCCAGAAGACCGTCATCCTAACGATAAAACCTGCATTTGTACAGGTGGGTGTGTCTACATCGCCTTTAGGATCCCCATAGAAATGTATGGGTATTCAACACCAACGATTGATTGATACTCCCGTATCGTTAACTTAGTCTGTTTTATACTATTGGATGTATTACACGTATCTTCCAGACATTTTTAGTATACCATGTTTTTTTTATATTATCAAACTTTTTTACGCAAATTTTACATTACCTAGTTTTTCCTTTTTTAGCACAAATTTTCTTTATCTTTCATACACTAGTATTAGGTGATTTAATGTATCAAGGAGAAAAAATGACGATTACCTACCGAATTTATGGAAATCATGGGGAAAAAATTATTCTCTTGCCTGGATGGGGAGAAGTGTTTACGACCTTACTTCCATTAATTCATGAACTAGAAAAAGATTATATCGTCTATGTAGTAGATTATCCTGGTTTTCATCATTGTCCTCTTCCCACTAAAGATTTAACCATATACGATTATGCAATAACCATTTTGGAATGGTTAGAAAAAGAAAATATAGAAAATCCTATTTTAATAGGTCACTCTTTTGGAGGAAGAATTTCAATCTTATTATCAGGATACTATCACTATCCAATAGAGAAAATAATTTTAATGGGAGCAGCTGGCATTAAACCAATAAAAACTTGGAAAGAAAAAAAACGCGTATTTGAATATAAACTATTTAAATTTATAGTTACTAAATTCAAACGGAAAAAGAACCAAGAAAAGTATTTAAAGGTATTAAGAAAAATCTACGGTTCTAGTGACTATCAAGAATTAGACCAAGCCTTACGAAAAACTTTTGTCCAAGTGGTAAATGAAGATTTACGTTATTATTTAAAAGATGTTTCATCTGATGTATTACTATTATGGGGAGAATTAGATACTTCTACTCCCATTCATGATGCTTATTTAATGAAAGAACAAATTAAAAATTCAACACTAAAAACTTGGGCTAATGCTGGACACTTTTGTTATATGGATAATTTTGATGAATGTGTAAAGGAAATTAAAAGTTTTTTACTAAAATAGTTTATTGTTTAACTAAATCTTTAATAGGAGCAAAGCTTTGGCGATGCTCTTTTTTAATGCCATATTTCATAATCGCCTCAATATGTTTTTTGGTAGGATATCCTTTGTTGTTTTTTAAATCGTACTCTGGATACTTTTTGTCTAATTCATACATTAAATGATCCCTTGTAACTTTTGCTATGACACTAGCAGCAGAAATGCTAATACTTAAAAGATCCCCTTTAATAATTGATGTATGAGGAATATCTAAAGGTAATTTCATTGCATCGATTAACACATGTTCTGGTTTTACTTTACAATTTTTTATCGCTTCTAACATCGCTACTTTCGTTGCTTCATAAATATTAATTTTATCAATTTCATCTGCTTCCACTTGTCCAATGCCAATGGCTATGGCTTGTTCTTTAATGATTTTATAATACTCTTCTCTTTTTTTCTCACTTAATTTTTTAGAATCGGTTAGTCCATCTAATTGAAAATCATTAGGTAAGATAACGCATGCTGTTACAACAGGACCTATTAAAGGACCTCTTCCTACTTCATCAACACCTGCAATTAACGTTATACCTTCTTTTTGTAATTTTTTTTCATACGCATAAGGATCAATTTCTAAAGGAATAATTGCTTTTTTTCTCATAAGACACCTCTTCTTTTTTATTATACAAAAGAAAAAAAGTAGAAACAACTAATTTTAGCGATTTCTAATCTTTTTCACCTTTTCATAATACTCCTCATCTGGTGGAGTCATCGACTGATTTAATTGTCGCATCAATTCAGTAAGTTTTACAAATTTATCATGATCAATACTTTCTAATAAATGAATATATTTATGTGCATTTTTAGTCAGTAATGACCCGTTATGAAGTTGGTATTTTATATCAAGTTCTTCCCAATTTCCATAGATTTGTTTAAATAAATGATGATAAGTTAATGGATTATTATGTGTAATTTTAAAGCCCAACCAATCTCTGTCTTTTGGACGAAAGATTTTTTTTAATCTTAGTAATTCTAGTTTGTTCATAAATAGGAAAGATTTATTTTTTTACTTTGGTTATCTTTGAATAGTTTTCTAAGTATTGTGGATGAGCTAATAATTCACTGGCAATTTCTTGATATAAGGTAGTGGTTAATTCTCTTGGAAAAACCATTTGTTCTACATAATTGATGATGGCATCTTTTTCTACTTTAGTAAGACGCTTAGTTGTGTTATTTTCTGTTTTTACTCGAATTGGAGCACTAGCTAGTTTTTCTTTGGTGATAATTGTTGATTTGTTAGAAAATAACATGGGTTGTAATGTTTCGTAAGCTCGACTATTAGAAAAATCGAACCCTACTTCTTTTTGGATATATTCATGAGAAAAAGAAGTTAAAGCATAGAAGTCTAAGATGGTAAAGGTAGAAAGCGGAAACAAGTAAGATTGATCAAGACGATAATAACAAGATAGGGTATCTGTTTCGATTTTTGCTTGCTTGATAACGATCTGATCATATAAAGCAATTAGTTTCATACATTGATCATAAATATTAGCACGATAATTTTTCGCATACTTCATTGTTTTATCCAAGGCGCTTTCTTTTATGTTGTTCATCAATAAAAATTGTGCCTTGTAATTTGGCGTTTTTTTAATATCTAGTTGTTGTAAGAATAAGTACCATTTTTTTAAAAATTCATCGTATACACTAAGAAGTGGAATTTCATTCTTCATCGCTAAGTATTGTTGTTGAACGTCAGTTTTACAAAATGGTAGATATTGACTAATATATTCTTTGATGGTCATTATGGAAGTATATTGATAACGAATCATAAATTGAAACAGCAAATCAGGGTCTTCATCTTTTTTCAAATAAGCTTCAAGTGCTTCGCTACCGATATATGCTCTAGTCTTTCGATAACATGGTTCAACTTTTCTTTTCCATTCATCGTATTGTTCTTTTTCTACAGGTGATGCAAAATAAGTTCTAAATGTTTCTAATTTTTCTAAGATTTCCATTCTTTGGGTTAATAATGGATAATTGAGTAAAAATTCGTTAACATCTTTATATCGTATAGCTTCATGAAAAAGTTTTCGCAAAGAACCACTACTTTTGTGTTTTTTACTAGATAAATATTCTCCTTCACAAAAATCGTTATATGCTTGGATATTTTTAACTAGCATTACTAAAATCATCGCTTCGTCTTTCGTAAATTTTTCGCGATTCACTTCGATATATTTAGCTTTTTCATATGTTTCTTTGTCCATACTTCTAATGGTTTTTACAAAATTTAATAGTAATTGCTCTCTATTTTTTTTCAAACCAGGTTCTATTAGATTGTGTTTTTTGGCAAAAGAGAACAATTGCTCTTGTGATATTTTTATCATAACCTCATCCCCACTTAGGGATTTATTATAATATAAAATGCAAAAAAAAGCAATAGAAATTAGCTAATCTGCTTTTTTTAACCTTTAAAATTCATTATGGATAAGGATAAAACTATCTTCTCTTTGAAAAATACATATTTATTTATCTATTTTTTAACTAAAATTACCATACGAGCGCCAACATTAGCAAGATTGGTAGCACCAGCATTCATCCTACTTAACGTATTGACATACCACGCACCTGTAGAATTAGAAGAATAAGCAGAACTAGTCCAATAACCAAAATCTGTACCATTTACTGTTCCACCTTGGTTAATTGAATCATTTAAGTAATTATACATCCACATAGGAACACTACTAGATGTCTTTATTTTGTTTATCTCTTGTACACTAATTAATCTTGCTTTTGCTGTTCGTGCAGGCAAAGAATATATATTAGTTGTACATGAATCACTTGTACATCCAGTATAAGCATTGTCTTTAAACACCGTTGTACCTAATGTATATGTTTGATTTAGTACATTTGTCCATCCTGATGTAGCATTTTCTAACGCCGTTAATATAGTTAGTGGTCCTTTTGTGCTATCCCTAGATGCATACCAGTTCGTTGCCTTAACTGTATTTTCTCGTTGTTGTAAAGTTAGGGTATCTCCTTCATCAAACATCACATGAAAGTAT
>CASRZP010000026.1 GCA_949440065.1 uncultured Bacilli bacterium | reverse complement strand
AGACTAGTGGTCTTCCGCGAATTCGTCCAATACGACGAACGCGTGGAACGTGAACTACAACGGTAACATGAACAACAAAGATTCAAATATAGTGGTAAGATTAAAAAAACGATTATTTTTACGGATAAAAGTATTGTATTTTTTAAGTAACTTTTTATAAATCTTTTAAAATATTAATTTTAAATATTTAAAAATACTATGGCATTGTACAGTATAAGAATATCTATTTATAAAAGCGAGACTTAGTGGTGTAGCACTTAAGTCTTCGCCATAATAAGGTATAGTATTACCCTTATTATGTAGCGTGTAGCATGTAGCAGATAATTGTTTTATTTTAGAATAATTGTTTTAAATATGTTAAATTATGATAGAATAAATGAAACTGTGAAAAATTATACTAATATTTTATAATATTGTTGTTAATTAGAATTAAGTTTTAGAAAGTAGATGATAACTATGTACGAAGAATTTACAGCATTTATAGCGCAATTAATAAATATTAATATTTGCTTAAAAAAGGATTTTGTATTAGAACTAATTGATAAATTTGATATTCCTATTAAGAAGTTAAACTATCCTAATAACAATCTTGATAATTTATCTATTTCTTTAAACTTTTACAAAAGTTTTAATTTAGAATATTATAATATTATTAATCAAGGATTAAATAGCCAAGATATTATTATATCTGATGAATTTAATTCTTTTGTTAATACTAGCAATGGCAAAACTTATATAAAGTTAATGGGAAATGATGGAGATGTTATTACATTAGCTCATGAATTTGCACATTATATTGACCGTAAATCCAATCCTCACATAGTCCCTAATAACTATTGGTTTTTAGGTGAAACATTTGCTTTTTATATTGAAAGAGAATTAGAAAAATTTTTAGGTCAAAAGTATAAATACTTATTTGATATTAGAAAAAATAATCGTTTGTATACAGAAAAAAATTTGTTGCAAATTATAAAATTAGCATTATATTATGAAAATGAATATTTAAAAACTGGAAAATTAGAATTAAAAGAAGAAGATTCTAAAAATATAAAAAGAATCATGAAAGTTGGAGAGGATAATTTAATAAATTTTTGCTTATCTTATCCTATTGCAAATATTACTTCATTATACTTAATAAATTTTTGCTCAAATATAACTAGAGAAGAATTTTGTGAATTATGTTTATCATACAATATTAAAAAGTTTTTTAGAGATAATCGTCATTTAATTGGATTAGACAATAAAATAAAAATCAAATAATACAAAAGTTGCACTTTATAAATTGACTGTATTTGATATGATGAGCCTTTTCAAGGAATGAAGTAACTATAAGAAAACCATTTCTAAAAGAATACTAAAATTATTCATATAATTTCTATTTTAAAAGTAGTAAATTAGTAGTAAAATACGCTTGAAATTTATAATATACGCTATAAAATAAAGTCATTTTTGACAAAACTATATTTTTTATGATAAAATTTTAGTAAATTTTCCCAAAAATGAAATAGTGTAAAAACAAGAATTAGTGACGCACTTTATTCAATTTTAGAATTTACTCAATTAGTATTAATTGATCAAGAAAATAAGAAAGCAATTATACATAGGGCATTAGTAAAGGTTAAGATGCTAGATTTTTATATCACAATAGCATTAGATAAAAACATAATGTCCAATAAATGTGTGAAAAATATTAGTCTTCATCTAAGAAAAATTACTTCTTTATTTCATATGTGGTTAAATAAAAATGAAATGGTATAATCATTTATATTATTCTATTTGCAAGACATCAAATATTCGTAAAATATATGATGAAGTAGTATCTAAAAATACCAAAAATAAAAATAAAGTATTATGGTTTGATAATTATTATATGCAAAATATAATGTATATAAAACTACTTTTATCTAGTGAAAAATATCATATTTTCTTCGTTCATGAGTCGAAACTTAGAGCAATTATGAGTCAAAATATGATTGATAAATTAATTAATCATTTAGTTAGTTTTTATATATTAAAACCATCTTTGGAATCATGTTTAATTGATACAAATGTAGCTACTGGAGAAAATAAAGATAGCGGTTATGCGATTCATTTATTAAAAAAATATCTACACAAAATGAATCAAAAATATAAACATTTCTATATCTTAAAATTTGATGCGTCCAAGTATTTTTATCGAATTGATCATGATGTTTTAAAGGAATTATTAAAAAAGAAAATTAAAGATAAAAAAGCATTAAAAATTGTTTTTGATATCATTGATAGTACTGATTCAGAGTATATAAATGAGAAAATAAAGAAAATAATTTTGGCTTATCAAACAAAAAATGTTCAAAATATGGATGCTACATGTAATGTTTTATTGTATGAAGAAGGTAAAGGGTTACCTATTGGTAATATGACTAGTCAGTTATTAGCAGTATTTTATTTGAATGAGCTTGATCATTATATAAATGAAGAATTAGGTATAAAGTATTATATTAGATATATGGATGATGGAATTTTGATTCATCACAGTAAGTCATATTTAAAAAGGTGTTTATCTGATATAAAAAAAACAATTAGTGGATAAATTTAAGTTACAGTTAAATGCTAAACCTAAAATTTTTACCATTGAGGAAAGAATTGAGTTTTTAGGTTTTCAATATTTTTTAAGAATGATAGATTAATTACTAGAGTAAAAAGTTGTTCCAAGAAAAAGTGTAAAAAGAAATTAAAAGTGTTAATTAAAAAAAGATTTTCCTATGTATTTGCATGTTTTAAATAGCTATCGTGGACATTTTCAGTATGCTAGTAGTAAGAATTTAATTTATGAAATAACACGACGTAAGTATAATTTGTGAAATGTTTGAAAATATATAGATAGGAAAAATAAACATGAGCGCTATTGGATCAATTTAAAAAATATGTTAAAATATAACCACTTGTTGGGAGATATTTTGTGAATGAGAGAAATTTTTGGTTGTCATCGTTAAAGAAAAGGGAATTGATAGAGTTGTTTTTGTTTTTGCAAAAGGAAAAAATTATCTATTGTGATGAATTAAATAGCGATTTATCTTTCCGCTTTGGTTTGGAATTGGAATTTATGAAAGGAAATTTGGAGTGGATAAAGGAACGATTGAGAGAAAAATTTTTAATAAGAGAAGGAAGTAGGTATCATCAATGGCAATTAAAAGTAGATACTTCTATTCCAAATAATAAAGAATATATTTTAGAAGTAGTTTCGCCTATTTTAGAAAACACAAAACAATCATGGTATGAATTAGAAAAAGTATGTCAAATATTAAATGAGCAAAATGTGTGTATCAGTCCTCTCTGTGGTGGACATATTCATGTTGATTTTAATATTTTTAAGGAAGATGCAACTAGTGTTAAACGATTTTTATTATTTTATGCTTTATTTGAGCACATTCTTTTTCGCTATAGAGCAGGAGAATATCTAAATCCTAGAAATGGTTGTATGATTTTTGCTAAACCATTAGCCAATTATATAAAAGAAAACTTAGTTTTTGATTTTTTACGAAGAGGCTATTCTTCTCGATACTTATTTGAAAAAATTTCTTATGAATATAAAGAAAAAAGAAGTGCTATTTTTTATAACGAGAATAACAATACTTTAGAATTTCGTTTTTTTAATGCTTCATTGGATCCAGTTGTTTGGCAAAATAATGTAAATGTTTTAGCACATATGATAAATTATTGTACAAATTCTTCTTATGATTTTCTATTGATATATTCAAAACTTCTATTTCTTAATACTAGAAAAATCACTTTGTCATCTTCTAGAAAGATTTATTTAAAAGATGCTCTTCTTTTTGCTGATTTAATTTTTGCAAATGATGAAACTTTAAAGGGAAAGTTAGCGTTTTTAAAACAATATTTAAAAGATTTCAAAGAAAGCGATGACGAATTGGATAAAGTAAAATGTTTTACTATGATGAGATAATCTTCATCAAATATACCTTTTATTATCATATTATTAATGAATTTGCTTGCAATAAGCAAGCCTTATGAAAAAAATTTATAGAATATTTTTTCTACAGTTCTCTACATATTTCTGTAGATTTCTGCAGAGAACTGCAGAGCTAAAAAGATTAACTATAGTTTCGTTATAAAATTGAAAAACTGTTTAACGATATTAAGAATATAGCAAAGTTTTTAAAAACTGATAAAAATTTCTTGAATTAGTTAAAAAAAATTGTTAAAATTTGATTATATGATAAAGTGTATGGTGTGTGTCAATATGAAAATTAACAAAAAATTAACTAGGGAAGGGGCAGTATTTAAAATAAAATTCTTGTTACATAAGGATGAGAAGGAATTCCCATTCTTTTTATTGCTTTAATTTATTATTTGCTAACTTTTGCCAAAAGTCGACAAAATAGGATAAAATCATAAATATAATAATAATGAGTGGCTATAAAGATGAAGAAAAAAAGAATGATTTTAATTGTATTCATAGGAATTATGGTATTGGGAATTGTGTTGATGTATTCTTCTTTTGCATTATTTTCAGCAAATCAGATAAGTAAGTCTGCCATCACTATTAAGGTAGGAACCATGAATGGAGCACTAAAAATAGATGGATTACCCACTAATCAACTAATGATACCAGCTAAAGAAACAAAGACTTTTACCATAACTTTAGAAAATCTGAATAACATACCAGGAAAATTTTTGCTTTATTATACTAACACGTTAGCTAGTGATATCAAAATTGGATATACCACGGGTACAGGAATAGACATTCCGCCAAAGGAAAACGGGGTAATTATTTCTAAAAATGGTAAAAAAACTTATTCTATTAAAGTAAAAAATGGAACTACCAATAGTCAAACAATTTCTTTAGAAGTTTTAGGAGGGTTAGAAACGCCTAGTTTAACTTTACCTTCAAATGCTCATGTTTTAGAAGAATTTAAAGGTGAATCTTTAGTGAATGCTCTTTTGCAAAAGACAAATGATAAAACGATTACGGAGTATACAAAAGGTAATGTAAGTGAAATGTATACTTTTACCCATGAAAAGGGAACACAGCAAACTGACTGGACAACTGAAGAATTAACAGATTATCGATATATTGGAAGTACACCAAATAACTATGTTTATTTTAATTGTACGAATTTAGATAATACATCGACATGTGAAATTTGGAGAATTATAGGAATATTTACTGTAGAAGATGAAAACGGAAATAAAGAGCAAAGAATGAAAATTATGCGTAGTGAACCTATTGGATTATATAGTATGGACGCCAAGGGAGTAGGTGTTGGTTCTTCAACGTCTCATCATGGTTCTAATGAATGGAGTGATTCTTATATTAGACAATTACTTAATGAAACGTATTACAAAAGGACAACAGGTACATGCTATCATGGTATTGATACGAAAAGTGATTGCGATTTTACACAAATTGGTTTAACCTCAACTGCACAAAATATGATATCAGAAGCGAAATATTATCTAGGAGGAATTGCAGAATATGGAGTTAGTTTATATGAACAAGAACGTGGAAATGCAAGATCGGCAAATAGAAATATTAGTGCTATTAGTAAAATAGGTCTACTTTATCCTACAGATTATGGATATACCTATGCTTTAGGAGTAAACGATCATTGCTTTACTTATGTACACGTTTGTGGGAATAAGGCTACTAGTGCTTGGATGTATAATGTATTAACAAAAAACGGTAGTAATCATTCTTGGTTTATTACTCCTCCTAGTACAGATAATTATACTTCACTTCATATACAGAGTACTGGTTCTTTAGTACGAGGAAGTGTGTATAATCCATATTATATTGTTCCTTGTCTTTATTTAAACAGTGAAGTTGAAGTAGTAGCGGGAACAGGTTCAAGTAATGATCCTTATCAATTGGCTTAATCTTTTATAGATGAAATGTTATATAAATATCGTAGCATTTCTTTTACTTTTGTAGTATGATAGATCTATAGGAGATGATGTTAATGGAAAAAACTTATATTATGTTAAAACCAGATGCCCATAAAAGAGAGCTAATGGGTGAGATTATCTCACGAATAGAGAGAAAAGGATACAATATTACGAACATGAAGATGATGCACTTAACTGCAAAGACGCTAAAAGAACACTATGCACATTTGATTGATAAACCATTTTATCCTGAACTTGAAGAATTCATGATGAGTGGACCAGTGGTAGGTATGGTAGTAGAAGGTGAAGGAGTAGTCCTTGGTATGCGCAATTTGATGGGACCTACAAAATGGTGGGATGCCCTAGCAGGAACGATTCGAGGAGATTTTTCTAATGCTAACGATTTAAGTGCTAACTTAATTCATGGGTCTGATTCAGTAGAAAAGGCCAACGAAGAAATAGCTCGCTTTTTCCCAGAAGGAGAAGTTACGATTTAGATGAGAAATCATCTTTTCATTTGGCGAAAAACTATTTGAAAGATGAAAAACAATATAGTATAATAGGAAGTAGAAAAGAGGGATTATAAATGAAAATAATGTCAATCAATGCGGGAAGTAGTTCCTTAAAATTTAGTTTATTTGATATGGAAACAGAAACTTCTATTGCATCAGGTTTATTTGAAAGAATCGGAATTGAAAAAAGTAATTATAAAATTAAATATCAAGGTACTAAAATTGAACAAGAAGTACCACTAGAAACACATGCGGATGCTGTTGATATTTTATTAGAAAAATTGGTTGAGTTAAATATTATTGCATCGCTTGATGAAATTGATGCGATAGGTCATCGTGTAGCTCATGGTGGAGATTTGTACAAAAGTTCTGTGCTAATTACAGAAAAAGTAGTAGAGGACTTAGTCAACCTAAAAGATTTTGCACCCTTACATAATCCAGCTCATGTACTAGGAATTCGTGCTTTTCAACAAGCACTACCTAATGTGCCAATGACGATTGTACCAGATACGGCATTTCATCAAACAATGGATGAAGTAACGTATATGTATCCAGTACCTTATGAATGGTATAGTGAATACAAAGTAAGAAAGTATGGTGCACATGGTACAAGTCACAGATATATTGCTGAGACTTTAGCAGAAAAATTAGGTCGTAATGATTTAAGAATTATTAACTGTCACTTAGGAAATGGTGGAAGTATCACGGCGATCAAAGATGGAAAATGTGTTGATACTTCAATGGGATTTACACCGCTTGCTGGAATCATGATGGGAACTAGATCAGGTGATATTGACCCTTCGATTATTCCTTATGTTATGGAAAAAGAAGGAAAGAATGCCAGTGAAATTATTAGCGATTTAAATAAAAAATCAGGCTTCTTAGGACTTAGTTGCTATAGTAGTGATGCAAGGGATATTTTAGATGGCGTTAGTAAGGGATTAGAAAAATGTTATCTTGCTCAAGAGAAATTTGTTAGAACAGTAGTAAATTATATTGCAAGTTATTATGTTTTACTAGGTGGATGCGACATTTTATGTTTTACAGCAGGAATTGGGGAAAATAGTATTCCATTTAGAATGAAAATTGTGGAAAAATTAGCATGCCTTGGCATTAAATTAGATGTTGATCGCAATAATACAAGAGATTTAGATATGTTTAAAATTAGTAGCGACGATTCTAGTGTTGATGTTTATGTAGTAGCCACAAATGAAGAATTATTAATTGCTAGGGATACATTGGAATTAATTAGTTAGGAAAAAAGTTATGTTTAAAAAAATATTACGCTTGATTAAAAAGTACGATACGATTGTCATAGCTAGACATATTGGAGTAGACCCTGATGCTCTAGCTAGTCAAGTGGCGCTACGGGATACCATTTTACTTGCTTTTCCCAATAAAAAAGTAATGGCTGTAGGTAACGGAAGTGCTAAATTTCACTATATGGGAAAACTAGATAAATTAGAAATAGACAATGAAACGTTGTTGATTGTTTTAGATACCCCAGATCAAAAAAGGGTAGATGGAGTAGATGTTTCTGATTTTGCTTACTCGATTAAAATCGATCATCATCCTTTTGTGGAAAAGTTTTGTGATGTGGAGTACATTGATGATAAAGCAGGTAGTACTTGTGAAATTTTGCTAGAATTTATTACTAGTTGTAAACTTAAGATGAATAAGGAAATTGCTAGTCATTTATTCATGGGAATAGTATCTGATACTAATCGTTTCTTATTTAATACAGCAACACCAAAATTGTTTCGCTTAATTGCCAATTTGATTGAAGAATATCAATTAGATGATTTGTTTTCTTTATACCAAAATTTGTATTTACGTCCTATGAGTGAAGTTAGACTGCAAGGTTATATTGGAGAGAACATGATGATTACACCAAATGGGGTAGGATACATTAAAATTACCAATGATTTGATTAACCAGTTTGGTGTAGATAGTGCCTCAGCTGGTAACATGATTAATAATTTTAATTTTATTGAAGAAATCTACGTATGGGTAACGATAACAGAAGATGTGAAAAATGATATCATTCGTATAGGTATTCGTTCTCGTGGGCCAGTAATTAATTTTGTTGCTGAAAAGTATAACGGTGGAGGCCATGTATTTGCATCAGGTGCTAGGGTAACTTCCTTTGAAAAGGCACTTGAATTAGTGAATGAATTAGATGAAGTATGTAAAAAATACAAAGAAAGTATCAAGGAGGAGATTCCTAATGAAGATTAATGACGTTGATTTAGCAGTTACCGCGGTAAGAAGAAGTCAATATCCAGAAAACAATTTACCAGAGTTTTTGCTAGTAGGAAGGTCAAACGTTGGAAAAAGTAGTTTTATTAATACCATTGTAGCAAGAAAGAATATTGCAAGAATCTCATCTCGTCCTGGAAAAACACAAACGTTAAATTTTTATATTGTCAATCAATCTTTTTATCTAGTGGATGTTCCAGGTTACGGGTATGCGGCAGTGGATAAAAAACAACAACAAAAATTTGGTATGATGATTGAAGAATATCTAGAAAAAAGAACGCCATTAAAACGAGTTTTCATGCTAGTAGATTTTCGCCATAAAGCAATGGAAGATGATTTAATCATGTATAATTTCTTAAAATATTATCATATTCCTGTAACTATCGTTGCCACAAAAGTAGATAAAATATCATCAAGTAAGCATGAAAAAACAAAAAAACAATTGTTAGAAGCTTTTGATTTAGTAATGGGTGATGATATGATTTTATTTTCAAGTATCACCAAGTTAGGTAGGGAAGAAGTCTTAAATAAAATATCCAGTTGTATGGTAGAGACGATTTAAAAAAGGAACCTAAAGCATAAAAAAGGTTCTTTTTCTTAAAGGGGGGAAGTAAGTGCAAGAAATTTATCAAAAATTAAATTTTTATTTGAATGAAATTTGCAAATATTTGGAAAAAAATGATTCTTTTTTATTAGAAAAAATGAATAAAATTGCTAGATTGAATGATTCGTTTTTAGATTTAATGAAAAAATATTCGTTAGAAAATAAAACCATACAAAATCGTTTGACATATGAAGAGGTTTATTTTCTAGCTAGAGATATCATTGAGCAAATGGATAAAAGTTATCTACTAAGTTTTGATGGGCTAATTCAAAGTGGTGAATTAGATTTTGGGTATAACCAAGAATATGAAGATTCACAATGTGTAAGAATTGAAGAAAAAGGTCAATTGACAAAGTTAATCAATATTGCTAGAAACTTCAATTATGATGATGTAATCGCTTTAATTCATGAATTTATTCATTATACCAATTGGGATAAAAAAACACAAAATAGGTATTACTTGACTGAATTTTTATCGATTTATTTTGAAACGTACGCTCTTTTTTATCTCTTAGAAAGAGGTATTCCGTTAGATGAAATAAACTATTTCGATAGAATGAAAAATACCATATGTTCTTCACGTTCCCTTTATCGATATGAATATGTTTTACTAGCGTATGTAAAGTTTGGTGCTCTAGATGATAATTCTGTTACATGGTTACAAAAGTATTTTTGTGATATTAAGGAGAAGTCATTTCAAAAAGAATGCAAAGACTTGTACCAAAGATTATCTAATGAAGAAGAATATTATCAAGAAGAACTAAAGGAAAATCCGAAAAGTCTTGGGAAAATATTAAGTAGAGCATTTATCGCTAGGAATTATCGTTATGTTTTAGGAACATTTTTAGCCATTTATGCACGTTATTATGCCGATTTTCATGATATTGTTTATGTAAACAATCATATTCATGAATTTTTAGACGAGTCAGTTTTTGATATTTGTCTTAGCATAGGAATTGACTTAAGCGATAACAACTTTCCTAAAAAAATGCTTGATGCTATTACCCAATATATGAATGAGTTACAAAAAGAAAATTTAACAACAAAAAAAGTAAAGAAATTTTAATTTAGAGTTTCTTTACTTTTTGTTTTTTTATAGAAGAAGTGTTACTATCTTCTGTAATAGTTTGCTTTTCTTGTTCAGTATCATTCATTTGGAGTGCTTTTTCTTTATATTGATAGAGCATAGATTTTAAAGCTAATAATTGTTCACGTTCATTTCCTTTTAATATAAGTCTTCTTTGATAGTAAATCCACCTTCCAAGGTTAATTGTACCATTTTTATCAAAAGTGAAACCATCATTTGTCTTGAAAGACTTTGGTACTTCTAAATCACCATGATGTTTATAGTACTTTAGTGCATAACTGTACATTTTCTCCCATCGTAATGTACTTTTTCTATGCTTTGGTTTTTTCACTTGATTTATTTCCTGTAAACTTAGCTCTTGACTATCTTTATCTTTCATTATCATCACCTCAGTAAAATTTTTGAAATACGCAGATAAAACGTTATTATATTGTATCATATTGATTAATATATTTCTAGAAAAAATTGAAAAAAAGCTTATTTTTTGTCATAATGTGCAAAATGTCATACAATACATTGGTGATAGTATGCATATTATTAATTACGATATCGAGGATACCACAATATTCATAAACGAAGATTACTTAGACCTTAAAAGCATTGATGATGAAGATTTATCTAGTGTATTAAAAGAGTTAATCTTAAAATTAAATACCATTTATAAACTAGAATTAAAAGGATACTACAAAATGCTTATTTTTCATCATGAAATGCTAGGTTCCTTTTTACAGCTACATCGAATAGACGACTTAGAATTTTCAAGGTGTTTAATTGATTTAAAAATAACCATTTTTCTAGATAGTACCATATACATCAAAACCGATGATTTTGACTTATTGACTAAAGGAGATATTTATCTTCATCAAAAGTTTCTTTACCAAAATTTATCTTGTTTTTCTAAAGAAGAATTACTAAAAATTATTGAAAATGTGGACTTTGTTTATGGAGAAGAAGCACTAGAAGTAAAAAGTTATCCCAAAATTAAAAAGGACAAATGTCCTTTATAATACAATTGCGATCATGTTATTAGAACCCTTATTTACAATTTTGGTTAACGTATTTTGTAATTTATAACGAATATTATCAGGCATCATCGAAATTTTTGATTGAATTCCTTCTTGTACAATGACATCTAAACTTCTACCAAAGATTTCTGATTTCCAGATATTTCCTGGTTCTGTTTCATAATCTTTCATCAAATAATTAATTAGTTCCTTACTTTGTACCTCACTTCCAATGATAGGTTCAAATGTACTTTGCACATCGACTCTTATCATATGAATACTAGGTGCTACAGCTTTTAATTTCACTCCATATCTGCTACCTTGTTTTGTAATTTCTGGTGTATCTAGTTTCATATCCGATAACGTTGGTGTAGCTACACCGTATCCTGTTTGTTTTACCATCTTTAGAGCATACTTTATTTGATCATACTCTTCCTTTGCTTCTTTAAAACCTTGGAATAATGATAACAGCTGAGCTTTATTTCTAACATCAATTTGAATAATATCCTTTAAGACTTGATTATATAACCCATTAGGTGCCGTTAGTGTTACAGTAATTTCTCCAGTTGCAGGATTTACCTCGGATAAATAAGATTTTTCAATACAATCATGGTCTAAAAAATGCTTAGTAATATGTTCAATATCTCTTAATTTATCCACTTCAATTACACTTTCTTTAATTGCTGATACATAACTTTTCTTAATTGGATGTTTAGCACTTAAAATAGCGATCCATTCAGGCATATCAACTTTTACTTCTAAAATAGGAAATTCATATAAAGCTTCTCTTAAAATATCATACATTTCTTTTTCATTCATCGTATCAATGTTAATAGGCATAACAGGTACTCGATGTTCTTCTTGCAGATTTTCTGCAATTTTTTGTGTTTCTGGTAACATTGGATGGGTTGAGTTTAACAAAACGATAAACGGTTTTCCAATTTCTTTTAGTTCACTAATGACTCTAGTTTCAGCTTCAAGATAATCTTTTCTATTAAATTCTCCAATTGAACCATCAGTAGTCACCACAATTCCAATGGTAGAATGGTCTTTAATGACTTTTTCTGTACCAATTTCAGCTGCTTCAACAAAAGGAATTTCATCATCGTACCATGGTGTTTTTACCATCCGAGGTCCATTTTCATCTTCTGCTCCTTTAGCATTATCAATTACATACCCAACACAGTCGATTAAACGAATGTTACAAGTAAAATCATCAATTTTAACCTTTGCAGCGTGATTTGGCACAAACTTAGGTTCCGTTGTCATAATGGTTTTTCCTGCTGCACTTTGAGGAATCTCATCTAAGGCACGTTTTCTTTCATACTCATCTTCAATATGAGGAACAACTAGTGTTTCAATCATCTTTTTAATAAAAGTACTTTTACCTGTTCGAACTGCTCCTACTACCCCAAGATAAATGTCTCCTCCAGTTCGCTCGGCAATGTTTTTAATAATTTCAATTTTTTCCATAATCTCACCTTTTCTTTGCTTTCACTTTAACTTTATGACAAAGTTAGACCTTATATGAAAAAAACATTTGAAATTTTGATCGAATAAAATAGTAATTATCATGATATACGTTTTATCTTGATTGAGTAAGAAAATATTGTTGTAGTTTTTATATATTTTTACTATTTCTATAATGAAATTTTACAAAAAAAGCAAAATTTTCTTTTGCCTTTTCTTCTTTATGGAAAAATTAATCGTTTCGTTTACCTGTTAAAACCATTGGTCCTTTATCCGTCGTAAAGTCCATCGTAATTTGGTTATCTACTACTTTTCCTTTGGCACTATAATACGTTTCCCCAATAGGAAGTTGTAAAACACCTTCGATAAATAAAGTTGTACCATTAAAGGTTCCTGTGAACTCATTTTCTTTTCGTGCTATCGTAATTATTCCATTTAACTGATTATCCACTAGTCGAATAGATATCGTTCCTGTTTTGATCCATAAACCTTTTCTTAAAATAATTTTATATACACCTGTTATCATATAGCCTCCTGTTATTTTATTATACTCATATTATAAGATGAAATTTAGAAAATAGTCAATGAATTTTCTAATGAGAAAAAGTTTTTAAAAAGTAAATAATAGTAAGTAATTTGCTATTTAATTGGTGTATATGAAATTTTTTAAAATGCATCACTTTTATTCTAATTGCCTCATCAAGAGCAAAATGATGCAATTGACAATATTTGTTGTGAATAAAATTAAGTGATTTATTTAAACAATAAAAAAACGCATTCAAGATACGTTTTGTCTATTTGCGTTGATAGTATCAACTATCTTAAAACATCTGATCTATATTTTTAGGAACATCATCTTTTTTAATCGCATTAATGATTTTTTGCGTTTTCTCATCACTTACTTCTCTTCCTGTTAATTTGCTGATCTCTTGGATGACCTCTTTTAATACCTTCTCATCCTTCATATCGTTACTTTGTAATTTATTCGCTAAAGATAAAATTGTATCTTTACTGACATTCGTTTTTTTCTCCACCTTTTTAAAAAAAGCATCTTGAAACATAAAAATACCTCCTACATCTAATATATGATGAGGAGAATTTTTGGTTAAACTTTATTCTTTTTTACTTTCTTTTCATATTTTTCTCGTTGTTTTCTAAAGGCCATTGCTTGTTTTTGATAAGCCTCTAGTGACATTTGACCTTTCTGGTAGCGTTCATCCATCACTTCTTGAGCCCTATCTAGTCCTTCTAAAATCGTTTTAGGATTTTCTCGTTTAAAAAAATTCATTATTCTTCACCTCGATTTTTAAATTGTAAAATAATTGGTGTTCCTTCTAATGCAAAGTTTGCTCGCAGTTGGTTTTCTAAATATCTTTCATAAGAAAAATGCACTAGTCCTTTATTATTTACATGTAATGTAAACTTAGGAGGTTTAACTCCTGATTGATTGGCAAAGTAAATTTTTAAACGATTGGTTTTATACGTTGGTGGTAAATTTAATTGGTAAGCTTCTGAAATAACATCATTTAATACACTGGTTTTGATTTCTCTAGTAATGTTTTCCGCTACAGTTAACACCTCAGGCATCAGTGTGTGAATTCTTTTTTTGGTTAGTGCTGATAAAAAGACAATAGGTGCATAAGTACAAAACTGAAATTCTTTTCGAATTAGCTCAGTGTATTCCTTAATGGTGGTATCTTTTACCGTATCCCATTTGTTTACTACTAGAATTAGACCTTTCCCTTTTTCAATCGCATACCCAGCGATATGTTTATCATGTTCTGTAATTCCACTTTCAGCATCTAAAATAACTAAACAAATATCACTACGTTCAATGCTTTTTAATGAACGAAGAAGGCTATACTTTTCGATAGATTCAAATACTTTTCCTTTCTTCCTCATTCCCGCGGTATCAATTAGTACATATTCTACTCCCTCATAAGTTAGCGTACTATCAATAGCATCTCTTGTGGTTCCTGCTATATCACTAACAATATGACGATTTTCGTTTAATAAAGCATTGGTTAGGCTACTTTTTCCCACATTTGGTCTACCAATTAAGCAAAACTTTAATCGATTATCTTCTTCCATTTCCTTTTTCGGTAAATCTTTAACAATTTCATCCATTAAATCAACATATCCCGTATTATGTATAGCACTAAAAGGAATATAATGTTCAAACCCTAATTCGTAAAAGTCATATAAATTATCCATGGCACTTTTATTATCCATTTTATTGATAGCAACAATTACTTTTTTATTAGACTTACGTAAAATATCTCGTACAGCTAAATCATTTTTTGTTAGTCCTTCTTTACCATCAACGATAAATACAATCACATCAGCTTCTTCAATAGCAATTTCTGCTTGCACCTTGATTTCTTGATTGAATAAATCATTACCAACGTCGATTCCTCCTGTATCGATTAAATGAAAAGTATAATCATTGTAAGTTGCTTCTTGATATAATCTATCTCTAGTAACTCCAGGGGTATCTTCAATTATGGCAATACGCTCACCAACGATTTTATTAAAAATGGTACTTTTTCCAACATTTGGTCTACCAACTAAGGCTACAGTAGGTAAATGCATATATATCACCTCGCTAGTGGTATTATATCAAAAATAATTTCATTTGTACATTAACATGTTAAAAGATAAAAATAATTTTTGTAGCGTTACAATTGATGTGACACCTTTTATATACAAAAAAAGCAATAAGTCG
>CASRZP010000025.1 GCA_949440065.1 uncultured Bacilli bacterium | reverse complement strand
TGGTTAAGAAATTATTATCACTAGATTCTCTATAGATATTTACAGTATATGTTCTAGGTGTACCATCTTCACTAGTCACTTGAATTTCTACTTTAGTTGTTTTTCCAGAAGTTAATGGAATATCCATTAAATCTGCTTCTTTTCCATCAACAAAGTATTTTACTTTTGAACGAGAGTCACCAAGTGTTTCTTGAAGTGTTATTTTATCTACTGTAGATGGTGCAGTAATCGTGTAATCAAGCGTTTCTTTATCAAAGGGTTCATTTAATGTTAAACCTTCAGGCGATGTAATTTGAATATTAGATAATGTATTGTTTTTAGAAGATGCTTTATTGATGGTAATGGTATAAGGTTTACCAACGGTACCATCTTCTGCAGTTACAACAATAGTTACAGTGTTATCCCCTGTTTTTAATTCTAAGCCTTTTAAGGAAACTACTTCCTTACATTCATCTTTATAACAATAAGTATATTTTATATTACGAGCGGATGGACTAGTAGCACTAGTATCAATGGTAATAGAATTAGTATTTTCATCTACTCCAATGGAATAATTATAGTTTGATGAACTAAAATCATTAATTAATGTACCATTGATGTTAATTTCTTTTAATGTAGTATTACTATCTTTTTCTGGTTCTATTACTGGAGGTGGATTAGGAACATCTGGTTGACTTGGATTTTCTGGATCCGTTGGTGTAGTTGTTTGTTCTTTCGTAATGGTAAGGGTATAACTTTCTTGATAAGTTTTTCCGTTATAAGTCACTTCTAAAGTAATAGTAACTTTTCCTGTTTTTAGTCCAACAACTTCAATTAATCCATTTGCTTTTTTAGATACCATGGCAATGGAATCATCACTTGATGTTACTTTAACATCATCTGGTAAGCCAGTTAAGGTATAAGATATATTGATTCGATTATTACGAATTAAATTCATCGTTCCTGATTTAGTAGCTAAATGTATTCCTTTAGTAGCTTCACTAATTTGCACATTAGCAGTAGCACGATATATTTTACCATTCGTTTCCGTTTGTAAAGTTACCGTAACACTTCCTGTTTTTTTAGGGTTAATCACAACATACCCATCAGCTACATAACAAGTAGCAATTTCCGCATCTGATGTTGTGCAAGTAAAACCTTCAGGAATGATTTTCGTATAAGTATAACTAAGTTTCGGTTTAGTATCACTTAAGCTAATTTGTAGTAATGTAGTGTCAAATCTTAAATCTTCGTTAGTAATGATTGTTTTATCGTTCGTATCAGGATCAACCGTCCAATGACCATGATTTTTAAATAAATCACCAATGGTTCCCCAAAATTTTGATGTACAACATGTAATTAACAAAAGAAGTAAGATAATGATAATAATACGAATGATAATTTTTCTCTTTTTTTGCTTTTCTTCTTCGTCTTTTTTTGAATAATTCCGCATATCTATACCTTCCTTTATTTATTTTCATTTACTTTCCAAATAAATCCAAGATAAGATTTCTCCCCTCTTGGACTTATTTGGAAGTTAAATGTAACCATTTAACTTCGCGATAATCAACTTATCAATTATTCAGCTTCTACAAATGTTAAACCAGAATAATCAATATATGTAGTTGTACCATTCATTTCAACTGTGATTTTCTTAGTAGCTGCTTCAGGATCTAAAGCCATTAATATCTCTAATGAACCGTCCTCACCAAAAGTGAATTCTTTAGTATTATTAATATTAACTTTTACTTTAGTACCTTTTTCTCCTTTAAGAACAATTGGATAATAATATCCTTTAGCATCATTCTCAGCGAATTTTCCTACTATAGTTTCATCTAAGTTTTGTTTAATGTTACCAGTTAATGTTCCATCTGCTTCAGCTGTTGGAAGTGTATAAGTTACTCCAGCAGTGTATGTAGGATCATATCCCCAGTTCTTTTCAAAACTAATGATATCTGTAGCACTTGGTTGAGTTAAACTAGAACCATTACGATCTAATGCAACTTGAGTAGCAACTATGCTAGCATAAACTTGAACTTTTCCAGCAGTTTCTGCTTCTTTTCCTAATTTAGTATCAAGTTCATCAACTAATTGAGCTACGTCAGCTTTATCTGCAGGAATTTCAGCATCTGCAGCAAGACCTAATAATTCTTTAGCATCCCAAGCCCAGTTCCAACTTACATTGATACGATCACCGTCATTAACAGTAATTTCTTTATTAGCCATGTAGTTAGTTGTTTCACCATTAACAGTGAATACAACTGGTGCATAGTAATACTTACCATCTGCTGTACGAGTAATCTTATTTTCACCGAATGCAGCAACAAGAGCATTATATTGTTCTTCTGTAATTTCTGTTTCAACAGTATTTTCTGCTTTCATAGAAACTCCAAATGCAACTTTAACTTCAGAACGGCTATTACCTTCTAAAATCCATACAGCTGAATCATGTCCACCTGGTGCTACTCTATCATTAACTAATGCATTGTTATTAGTTGTATCAAATAATGGCTTACTAGCTCCTGCTGATAAAGTTACATCCCATTTAGCTACTGTAGCTGTTGCTGTACTTTCTGCAGATTCTGTATACTTAGCGTATGTTCCAACAACTGAGTATCCAGTTAAAACAACTGCCATTACTAAACCACCTAGTACCATCACTTTCTTATTCATTTTTTTCATTTTTTCACCTCCTTTTCATATATCATTATAGTCTCCTACAATGAATTATCTTAATTTATGTAAACGCTTTATGAAAAGCTGTTTACCAGAGTTTATTCGTCCTCGGACGTTTTTTCATTGTCTTCTTCTTTCTTATCTTCATCAGTACTTTTAACTTCTCCTGCTGTTTTTTCTTCTTGTTTCTCTTGTTTACCAATGAATTGTTTACGGAATTCTAATAATTCTTTTCTTTCTAAATCTTGCTGTTTCTTACTAGACATTAAGAAGCCAATGACGAATATTGCTGTAACTCCAACAATTACCACGACAATGGTACCTGGCTCTGATAATTTATCCATCATCGCGCCAAGACTTGGAATTCTTGCTATATATATACCTTCTACATCATCAAATTCAACTAAATTTCTATCTTGTGTATTATTTTGATCTCCTTTAGTGATGAAGTAAGTTATACCATCTTCTACTACGATATCGACAATTCTATGGGTCGTTACCGTATTTTCTGAATCTCTGAAGGCGATGATATCATCAACCTTCAAAGTTTCAGGATTAACTATTTTAGTGAGAATCAAATCTCCCTTATGAATCTTAGTTTCCATGGATCCGGAAAGAACGATGAATGGTTTATATCCGAATACGCTAGGGACCTTATCTTCATTTGTTTTTGCTTGAAACATCACGTACAAGTTTAATATTAACACAGATACGAGAATAATGCAAGCAATAATCATCCCCCAATTACTCCACGATTTATACCATTTCGTTTTTTCCTTCATATTTTATTTCTCCACTTCTTATTTTTTTATCTAAATAGACTAAGAACTAATGTTTTTTCTTGACTAGCTTCTTGTTCATGCTCTTCTACAATTTCCTTAGAAATATTATCTATGATATACCAATAAGCACAATCATAACATTCATATTTTGTTTCTTCCCCATTATCTTTAACGAACTTCATATCATGTTCATAATCGTATTCCTTATCTATATGTTCTCCGCATCCCTCACATACATAAGCTGTATAATGACAAACATCTTTTTTACCAATGGAGAATGGTAATTTAGAACCAGATAATGTATGTAAATGTTCCTTAGTATAAGTAAAGCCACATTTATCATTAATACATGTATAATCAATAGAACCGTCAGTATTTGTAACCATCTCTAATGTATGTTTACTATCCATAGTATGATCACAGTTAGGACATTCTTTATGTTCCATACCATCAATATCATCTTTATCATAACTTACAATTACATATGGATGGTCTTGCGCTTCTATTTTATCACATTCATCATATGTACAACTTCTTTGTTCTTGTTGATCGTCAACAGAAGTCCATTCACCGAATTTATGATCTAACTCTTCTTTTTCCACTATATCACAAATTTCACAAGTTCTCTCATTATAGTGATTATTTCCAACATGAGTCCATTTGGTAAAGTTATGATCAGTATGTTCTCTTTCTACCTTATGGTTACAATAATCGTTACCACAAGTTTTTTCTTCTTTTCCTGTTGCTTTGTTATAAGTCCAATCAGTTAACCAATCATGTTGCTTAGTTTCCGTTTGTATTTTACAATCATCATATGTACAAGTTCTTGCTTCATTGTTATCATCAAGTTTAGCCCAAGAAGTCCAATTATGATCTAAATCGTGAGTTTCAACAATTCCACAACCATCTAAACAAGCTCTCTCTTCATAATGCTTATTTCCATTATGTGTCCATTCTGTAAAGTTAGGTACATGTTCTCTTGACTTTGTATGTCCACATGTATTACATTTTTGTTCATCTTTTCCAGTTTCCTTGTTATAAGTCCATACACCATTCCAAGAATGTTGTCTATTTTCTACTTTACCACATTCACAAGTTCTTTGTTCATTGACATCATCAACAGAAACCCAATTACTCATTGTATGTTTATCTGTTGTTTTTGTTTCTACTTTATGGTTACAATCTTTACAAGTTTCAGTTACTACTTTAGTATGAGTAGCACCTTCTTTATTTTCATAAATAGTTGTTGTTAAAGTTTTATCAAAATTATGATTTTTTACTTCAACTTCTTGACAAACACATTCATGTTGATGTTGTTTATCACCAATTTGATGCCAATCATTAAATTTATGGCTATCTGTTGCTTCAGTTTTCTTTGTATGGTTACAATTTTGACAAGTTTCTACTGTAGTTTTCGTATGTGTTCCATCTTCATTAATTTCATAAACAGTAGAATCACTACGATATTTATGTTCTTGCTCTTTTACAGCACCACAAGCACAAGTACTTTGTTCTAATTCATCATTTACTGCTTTCCATGTATTATGACTATGAGGATTAATAATTTCCTCTTTTTCTATTTTACCACATGAACATTGCTTTTCAATAACATAAGTATGCGTATCTCCATTATTTACATAATAATTTTTTACTGTCTTAAATTGATGTTGATGGGTCTCTTCATTACTATTGTTGTTATTATTATCACTACCAGTATTGTTGTTATTGTTTTCTTCTTTATTGTTATCCTCTTTATTATTGTCAACAACAGGTTTATTTGGTTTCTTATTTTCATCAGGTTTACCTGGTTTTTGTTGAGCAACATTATTATTTTGTTGAGTATTATTGTTTTGATTATTGTTATTGTTTTGTTGAGCATTGTTATTTGATGGACTTGATGGTTTTAAAGTATTTACTTTTTCCCCAACTTGTTCATCTACACTACCTACGCTTGGCGTACCAATTTCTTCTTTAGTACCATCAGGCATAACAATAACAGCATTTTCAGGAACTTCTTTTTCTTGTTTTAAGATTTCTAATAATTTAATATTTTGTTCCATTGTTCCAGCATAATCTTCAATTCCATAATGTTTAGCCAATTCTGCTCTAAATGCATAACTTGCGTCATATCCAGCACTAGTTAACCCTTGTATTAAAAGGTCTCCTTCATAATTAGATAAGTCAATAGTATCATAATAAGCTACTTCAACTTTTTCTTCTTCCTTAGTCTCATTAGTTTCTACATTTTTGTTATCATCATCATTTCCAATAACTTCAACATCAATAGCAGCTCCTAAATGTACATTTTTCTCTGCATCATCTGAAATCATATTATTGTAAACATCACTTGAAGTTACATTACTACTTGTATACTCTTCAACAACACTAGATGGTTTAACATCTTCCATAGACATATTTTTAATAGCCTTTTGAATAGCAAATCCTCCAGTAGTAGTTCCAAGTACTGTTGCCATAAGTACAGCAACCTTTTTCTTAATTGATAAATTTTTAATTTTTTCTAATCCTTTTTTCAACATATTAACACCCCTATTTTTTATTTTCCTTTCTCCGTGCTATCTCTCATTTGGTATACACATTATACTACATTTTTTTCAAAATGTCAAATCTTTTTTTCATCTTTTTCAAAAAATTATATTTTTGTTTTTTAACATGTTTTGAAATAGATAAATGATTGGCATTTTGAATATTTTATCTAGTCATCATGCATCTTTCTTTATGTGCTACTAATTATACTACATTTTTATCACTTTGTCAAGCGATAAATTCTCCTTTCTTTACGACTATGTATTCATTATAATCGATTAGAAAAGAATTTATGTCTACTTTAATGGCAAACCTTGATTTAAATCATAAATAAGTAAGTATATCTTTTCCTGGCTTGATAGATAAATGATATCATCAACATTAAGTTTTTTCTTCTTGATCATTTCATTTTTATATAACATAGGACAACTTGATTCAATATACCACACCCCCATGACTTTTTCTAATACAACTTGTCCTTCTTTAATATTAGGTAAGTTTAATAACGAATCATCTTCTTTACTACTTCCAATAGTAAATTTATTTCTATCCTTTAATGAATAATCAAGAAAGCTGTTTTTAGCATATATTCTTAAAAACAAATTCAAAATTAACATCTCCTTTCTTCTATTTTATTCGCAAAAACTATTATAACATAATTCATCAAAAAGAAATAGTAATTCATTAACTTTTATCGTATAATGATAATAGGTGATAAAATGAAAGCAATATATAAGCTAGGAGTCATGTTAACTTTATTTAGTATTTTGTATTTAACAAGAGAAGATATAATCAAATGGCTTTCTATCTACGTAATTAAAAATGATGAGGTATTTATCTTAAGTAGTAAAAATGATTATACTAAAAACACCTCTATTCAATATGTTAGACAAGTCAATCAATTTATCCCAAAAAATATGTCGGATTTAAAAAATATTTATTATTCTATTTTAAATTCTGGAGAAAAATCTTATTCCTTTTATTGTCCTAAGGAATATACTTCATGTATTGACGATGTGAAAACATTAGCTAATGATCAAGTTGTGTTATCTAATCTTAATAATTTTGTTCATCCTTTTAATAGTTTTAAAAATATTGAAACAGAATATGATTCTTTTAGAAAAGTAACGATTACTTATTATCCAGTATATAAGGAAAGTGATATTGCTACCTTATCTAAAAAGATAGAAGAAATTGCCAAAGAAGTGGATGAACATCTTCCTACTTTGGATAAGATTAAATGTTTTCACGATTATATTATCAAAAATACCAAGTATGATAGTAATCGAAGTGATAGTTCACTAGTTACCTATCAATCAGATACTGCTTATGGTGCTTTAATGGAAGGATATGCTTTGTGTGGGGGATATACCGATAGTATGGCCTTATTTCTTGATTATCTAGGTGTTCCTAATTATAAAATTGCTAGTGAGAATCATGTATGGAATGCTTTATATATAGATGATACTTGGTACCACTTGGACTTGACATGGGATGATCCTATTACTACTGATGGAAGTGATATTATTGAATATAATTTTTATTTAATTACAACAAATGAGTTAAAGGAACTTGACTCGGAGCAACATAGTTTTAATGAAGAAGTGTATCAAGAATTAAAACAGTAAGAATTATTTCCTACTGTTTTTCATGTCAATCCATGCAATGACTTCATTAATAGTTTGATTAAAATCATCATAATCTGTATTAAACCAAGTTACTTGAAATTGATGATTAAAGAAAGTGTATTGGCGCTTGGCATAGTGTCTTGAATTCTTTTTGATTTGTTCAATCACTGCATTTTCATCCATCATTCCTAAAACAAAAAACTTCCATTCTTTATACCCTATCCCGTTTAAAATCGCTTGAGGAACTTTCTTTTCTTGATAATAAGGCAAAACTTCTTTTTTTAAACCTTTTTTCATCATTTCATCTACTCGCTTATCAATCTTTTGATAAAGTTGTTCACGATTAGTGGTTAACCCGATAACATAAACTGGATACAATAGTTCATTCCCTATGGCTTTTTCCTTAATCGAACGATTAGTTTCTTCTTCTAAACGGTTTAAAGTGCTTACTAAACGTTGCCGATTATTGATGTGTTCACGATAATCTGGGTTAAGTTTTTTTACTTTTTTGTATAATTCTTCATTGCTAAGTTCTAAATACTCTTTTTTTTCTTGATGCTCTAAAAAGCGATAATCATATAAAGCTGCTTTTAAGTATAGACCTGTTCCTCCGACGATAATGATATTTTTTCCTCGTTTTTGAATCTCATCAATCATTTTTCTACAATCTTTTTGATAATGATACACGGTATAGCTATCCTCTACTTTACAAATATCAAATAAATGATGAGGAATGCCTCCTTTTTCTTCCTCAGTAATTTTTGCTGTTCCTATGTTTAATCCTTGATATACTTGCATACTATCAGCATTGATAATTTCAGCATCAAAATATTTGGCTAAGGCAACAGATAAAGCTGTTTTCCCTACTCCTGTAGGACCTACTATCGCAATAATTGGTAACATATTTATCCCCCTTTTAATTCATGGCACGTTTAAATAGTTTTTCTAAATCATATTTAGTATAAGTAATTATTGTAGGTCTTCCATGTGGACAAGTAAACGGATTATCACATTCTCTTAAGGTGTTTAATAAATGTTCCATATCTTCTAAACTAATATGATCATTTGCTTTTATTGACATTTTACAAGCTAAGGTGATAGCCGTTTTTTCAATAAATTTAGGATAATCAAAAGTTTCTTTACTAATGATAATATCGATAATTTTTCTAAGGGAAGCTTCTTCGTAACCTTTTTTTAACCACGTTGGGTGTGATCGAAACAACAAAGTATTTAATCCAAATTCTTCTACTTCAAAACCAATATTTCTTAGTAAGTCTAAATGTTCTTTGACAATGATATAATCGTGATTAGGTAGTTCAATCGTAATAGGAAAAAGTACACCGATGGTATTAGATGTCGTCTTGCTCATTTCTTTAAAATATTTTTCATAATTGATTCGCTCTGCAGCTGCATGTTGATCGATCATGAACATTCCATCTTCATTTTCTGCAATAATATATGTTCCATGCACTAACCCCACAGGATACATCTTTTTAATTTTACCATTCATTAAAGTGTCATCTTCTTGTTCGCTCATTGTTACCACTTCTTCATTCAAATCAAGCGTTACTTCTTCGATAGTGGTTTTACTACTATCTTCTTCCTTACTTGGAAAACTAGGTCTAACGCCTTCTTTAATGGACTCTTTAACTAAAAAGTCCTGATGTACTGGATGATATTCTTTCATGGTAGGAATTAAGGTATGTTTTTTTAATTCATCACTAATCAGCTTAGTCACTAACTCTTTTAATGAGTCCATTTTAGAAAACTTAATGTCCATTTTTGTTGGATGAATGTTAATATCAACAAGTAAAGGGTCTACCTCGATATTTAACACCATAATTGGGTATTTATCTACTGGAATATAAGTATGATAGGCATCCGTAATGATACGGTTTAACTCATTATTTCTAATGTAGCGACCATTAACTAAGGTTGTCATATGATTGCGGTTACTTCTAGCAACTTCTGGGTATCCTAGGTAACCATAAATATGATAGTCTTCATTTTCTCCATCTATTTCCATCATTTTTTTGCTAACATCCAGTCCGTATATCGCGTGAATGACTTTTAATAGGGAACCTGTTCCATCCGTATGAAGTAATTCTTTCTCATTATTGATTAAGGTAAATTGAATATTGGGATAAGATAGAGCCATTTTATTGACGTACTCAATGATATTAGCTAACTCGACATATAAGTTTTTTAAATACTTTAAGCGAACAGGTGTATTATAAAATAAGTGATTTACCATCATCGTGGTACCACGTCTTACATCAGTAGGGTTAATATCTTGTATCTTTCCTCCGCTTAAGTGAATGATAGTGCCTTCGATACCATTACTCGTTTTTACCGTAAACTCACTAACGGAAGCAATTGATGGCAAAGCTTCTCCACGAAAACCTAAGGTATCAATAGAAAACAAATCTTCTAAGGTGTGAAGTTTACTTGTAGCGTGACGTGAAAAAGCCATAATCGCATCTTCTCTATCCATGCCAATACCATTATCGATAACTTTTACCTCTTTAACGCCTGAATCTAACAATTCAATTTTTATTTCGCTACTTTTCGCATCAATACTATTTTCTACCAATTCCTTAACCACGTTCATCGTTTTCTCAACGACTTCTCCAGCAGCAATTTTATTGGCTAAGATTTCATCCATTACTTGTATTTTACTCATTTTTACTACTCCATTTTTTATTTTAGATTTGCTGGAAGACTACTTTTGCAACTTTCGCTAGAATATTTACTACACTTTAAGCATACATCATATTCTAATTTGATGTTTACCCCAGTGGTATCTGTTCGTCTAACAAACACATAACTTGCATTACTTCCCTCAGTGTTACAAACAGAACCTGACTTATCAGGGTCACCCAAAGGATAAGAATATTCTTCTTTAATTAACGTCTTTAGTGAAATTGCCACATTGCCTCCTTGATCAGGAATCATTCTTGGATTTTCTACCAAATAGTTTTTTGCAGAAGTAATCATATTTTTTTCTAAATCACGAAAGGTTTCCATTTTGGCTCTTTTTCCTGTTTGAGATAAACTAGCGGTAGCAATAGTTGCAATAATGCCAAGAATCGTAATGACAGCTAATAATTCTACCAAAGTAAATCCTTTTTTATTCTTCTTCATTTTTTTCTTTCTCCTTTTTTTCTTCTTTTTTATCTAATTCATACAAATATTCTTTTAATGATACAGCAATATCATGAGATAAAATTTTCTCTAACTCTTCCATAGGGGCTTCTTTGATTTTTTTCATCGACCCGAAGGTTCTAAGAAGCTGTTTCCGCCTCTTTTCACCAATTCCACTAACCATATCGAGTAAACTGGCTAAAGTACCTTTGTTTTTTAAGGTTCTATGGTAAGATATCGCAAAGCGATGCACTTCATCTTGAATTCTAGTTAAATAAAGAAATAAATTGCTTTTCTCATCCACGGGAAGAATTTCCCCATCTTGATTGATTAATTGATTTGTCCTATGCTTATCATTTTTAACTAAACCAATGATAGGAATTTTCAAACTTAAGCCATCAAGAACTTCCTTTACCGTTTCTACTTGTAACATGCCTCCATCAATAACAAGCAAATCAGGAGGAATTAGTTTATCCATTAAAACACGATAGTATCTTCGATAAATCACTTCCCTCATCGCTGATAAATCATCTTTTACCAAAAGGTCTAATTTAAATTTGCGATACTCATCTTTTAAAGGCTCAAAATCATCAAACACCACCATGCCTCCAACGTAGAAACTACCAAAAAGGTGTGAGTTATCAAAAGCTTCCATTCTTGATACTTTAGAAACGTTCAATAAATGGGCTAACTCTTTTAAGGCAGTAGTTTTGGCTAGTTTATCTTTATTTAACTCTTCACATTTTTCATGTAGGGCAATTTGACAATTTTCTGTGGCCATGTCCATTAATTTTTTTAAATCTCCTCGCTTTGGTGTAGATACTTTCACATTAAGGTAAGAAGAAAGTAACTCGCTATCAACGATATCAGGAACAATTAGTTCTTTTACCATTAACCCTTGTCGTTGATAAAACTGAATAATGTATTCGATTAGCTCATCGCTAGTAACTTCACCCATAGATAAAATATCAAAGTGCCTTCCAAAAAGAAGACCTTCACGAATGAAAAATACTTGAATGGATAAATAATTATTTTCATAAAAGTACGCAAATAAATCAAAATTGTAGTTTTTGTTTAAGTCAATTTTTTGTTTTCGTAAAGTAATCGAGATATCTTCTAGCATTTGTTTTAATTCTAAAGCTTTTTCAAAGTTTAACTGTTCGCTCGCTTTTTCCATATCTTCTTTTAATCTTTTGGTAACAATAGAGTCATCTCCTTTTAAAAAGGTGACAATCTCCTCCGTCATGGCTTCTATTTTCTCTTTTTCTATTTTCTTACTGCAGTAGCCAAGACACTCTCCTAAGTGATAATATAAGCACACTTCTTTTTTTAAATTATCACATTTTCTTAAAGGATACATACGATTGATAATATTTACCGTTTTCCTTGCTGCTGTTACATTAGGAAATGGACCAAAAAGATGACTTTTATGTTTTTTACGATTTACATTTCTTACAATTTTTAACCTTGGATAGGTATCTTTGGTAAGTTCAATATAAGGATAACTTTTATCATCTTTTAATAAGATATTGTATTTAGGATTATATTTTTTAATTAATGTGATTTCTAAAATTAAGGATTCTAATTCACTATTGGTGACGATATATTCGAAATCGGCAATATCGGCTACTAACATGGCTGTTTTTCCTGAATGACGCCCATTGAAATAGCTTTTCAATCGATTTTTTAAGTTTTTCGCTTTTCCTACATAAATGATGATGCCATCTTTATTTTTCATTTGATAGCTACCTGGTTTATTAGGAACTAATGCTAATTTTTCTTTAAACATAAAATCACCACTATCATTGTACCACAAAAGTTGTTATTTGAAAAAAAGAAAAAGGCTTTTATGCCTCAATCCATTCTTTAATTTCTTCTTTTGGAACAAAACCACTTTGTCGTTTAATGACTTCACCGTTTTTGAATAGTATTAATGTAGGTACACTCATAATACCAAATTCTCTAGCTAAGTCTTCGCTTTTATCAACGTCCACTTTAATGATATCAAAAGTAACTTCACTTGCTAATTGTTCTAAAACAGGACTTAACATTTTACAAGGTCCACACCATGTAGCAAAGAAGTCAACTAATACCATATCTTTACTGATTAAATTTTTAAAATCTTCATTTTCATAATGTTTTAACATAAAATTCCTCCTAGCGATAACGAGATAATACGCTATCGACATTTTCCATATTTTTTAATTTATCTTTTTCGATTAATTTATCTATTGATTCTACTTTTACTAATTTGTATTTTAATAAAACATCCAGTGTTTCTAAGTTAAACTCATTTTTGTTGTTTCCTCCTTCAAATTTATCTTTTAAAGAATAAATATCCATAATTCCTTTGTAGGTATCTTTTACTACGTTAGATAAGATGGGTGTATGATTTAATATCTTTGGTGTTAATTTAGACTCATTAATTATAGGTAAGTTCACCGCGGGCTGACTAAGGAAGAACAAAATAATAAAGATAACGACAAAACCTTCGATAGCACCTACTACTAACCCAAGAAGTTTAGAAGGAAGACCCAAAATAATGGTAAATTTTAAGATTTTTTCAAACACTCCTGTAATTTTAATGACGACGTTTAATAAGGTAAGCAATATCACCAAAAGAATTAAAAAAGCAATGAACTGATACATGATGATGTTGATCACACTAATACCTTGAAAACTTCCTGGAAAATCGAAAAATGGCAAGTTTGTACATAAGAAGTCAGCCAGTGGATCTTTTAGTTTAAACGCTAGGTAAAACACAAAAAGTGTTCCCACTGTCATAACTAGTTGTTTAAAAACACCTCGTTTAAATCCTGTTACGGCACCTATAGCAATTCCTAATAGAATAACGACATCTATTACATTCAAAAACATCAACTCCTATTTCTTTATAATAATAGTATAACCTTTTTTTAAAATTTATGCCATATTAAATGATAGAAAAAAGAAAAAGAGAGGATTAAACCTCTTTTCCTCTTATTGTGTTACATGAACTTCACATTTTCCTGTTACAAAATTTGATACCTTTAGCGTTTTAAGCGTTGGTTGATTAAGCTTAATGAATCGTTTTATATCCAGTTTATCAAATACTAATACTCTAATTTGATTACGTAGTGATACAACTAGTGATCCTAATTCCTGAACTTCTGTTGTTAGTCTTTCTAATTCTTCCATATTTATTAGCTCCCTTATTAGATATGATTAAAATTTATCATATCCACTATATCATATGTAGCAAATCAATTATGGTAGCGATGTTTACCTAGATTCTTTTAAAATATTTCCTAAATCATAGAAACTTCCATCTTTTGTTACTGCAATTGGACTTCTAGAACTCCCAGTGGTAAAGAACACTTTAGCATTATAAATCTCTACTACATTATTTACTCCTTCTATTAAACGTGGAGAAAAATCTAATTGTTTCAAATCATCACTAGTACAAATAAAGGGGTTATATTTACAAGATGTATGATAATCAAATAATTTTGTATACATTACTGTTTCATCTTCCATTAAATAGAAAATGACATCGGCTAAAGAGGTATGAGCCATTTCTCCGAAATAAACTTTTTTAATTTTTTTATCAAACCCAGTAATTTGATAGGTCTCAATAAAATCTGAAAACTCTTGATTACTAGATAATTCTTGTTTTACTTTATGAAAGTCTATTTGTAAAGAAGCACTTTGCTTATCCTCATTAATTTTCACCGATAGACCATAACCATTTTGAATGTAATCGTTTATTTCATATTTAAAATATCCATCATACGGGTTTAAACTTTTTGATAAATCTACTGAAACCTCCTTATTTTTATCATCACAAACACATGGGACACATTTATCATCACAAATACAAGAATCACATTCTTTCAATGAGGTCTTTTTATTCTGACTAGATGATGAAAATAAATACCCTTTATCGTAAAGAATATATAATCCCATCCCTAATATAATAACGAGTAACAAAAGATACCAAATCCCATTATTCATTGACTTTTCTAATTTCTTATTCATAACTTCTCCTTATTTTTTCTATCTTTATTATAATCTATTTTCTGTCAAAGTTCTATATTAAATGACAAAGCAATATACATTTGTCGAAAATTTACATATGAAAAGAAAAGACTTTTCATGACAAGTCTTCTTCTTTTGGTACATCTTCAGTGAGGAAAATTCGAAATTTAATTTTCCCCTTATCCTCCTCTGGTACCTCAGGCAAAGGAGGCATATTTGCTAGTTCCTCTTTTAATGCTTCATATTCTTTTTTTGACTCTTCAAGTTCTTCTTCTAATTCTTTTTTAAGCTGTTTTAACTCATTTACTCTTTGTTGTAATTGTTGTATCAATTCATCATATTGATGGTCATCTTTAACATTTTTCCAATTGAAACCACCATCATTAATAATGACATAACTATCATCAATCCATAGACATTCCTCTGGTTTTTTAGCATTGTCAATTGAACTCAAAACAGGAGATACTGAATGCCAATATCTGTTAGTTAGTTCACCTTCTCCACATTCTAAATGAACATGCAACGGAAGATTCCCAACACCTCTTCCCCCAAAAGTTCCCTCTCGATAAATCAATTCTCCTTGTTTAAATTCTTTCTTATCTAAAAACTCTTGAATATTTTCAGCATGAGCAAACATCATCGACATTTTCTTTTTTGTTCCATCCGCATACAAAACAGCATCTTTTGATTCAATAAAAATATTGTTAGCGTCACCATACGTGTATTTTATTACACAATCAAATGGTGCATAAAGTTCATCAACTATTCCATCTCGACCAATATCATCAATAGCACAACTACCTACATGATTATTCTGATCGTATCTATTGGTAATACACATATATTTTAATGGATACATCGCCTTTTGCATCTATTCACCTCCTTTCTATTTTATTTTATCAATATAAAAATCAAATAATATTATATTCTACTTTTATATTCAAAGTATTATATGAACAAAGAAAAAAA
>CASRZP010000024.1 GCA_949440065.1 uncultured Bacilli bacterium | reverse complement strand
AAACGGTAGTAGTGCAGCAACTTTTGTAACTGGTACTATTCCTCATAGTGATGGAAATATTGTTGTTACTGATAAGTAGTTATAATAATTTTAAAGAATAGAAATTATTTTATGAAAAATAAAAAATGCGATGAACAAACAGAATTTTTTTCTGTTTTTTGTGTTTTTATCCTTTCCCTTTTTCCTATTTTTACATATAAAATAATGGGTGATAATATGGAAGTTTTTATGACAGACGAATTATGGAATCTTCTTCTAACGAGTATGACATTTTCTATTTTTCTAATGGCACTAATTCAAAAGGTAAAAACCCTTCGCTTTTTTAAGAAAAAATGGCATGTGTGGTTTTTAAATTTAGCTTTTTCTTTTCTTATGGGAATTCCTTTTAGTATGCAGTTTTTTAACCTTGATGTAAATGAATCTATCTGGGTTAGTGTTTTTGGGTTCATCGGAGCACCTAGTATTTATCAAGCATTAAAGAAACAAAATATCATTAATGTAAAACCAAAATCAGCGACAGAAAATAACGATTACATTGAAATTCCTAGGAAAAACGAGATTAAAAGGAGTGATTTATCATGATGATTTTAGGAAGTGATCGAGTAGTTACTAACGATTTTTCCTCTCACAAAACAGCAGAAGACTATTCAGGGGCACATCTATCTGAAATAAAAATAAAAGGAAGTGCTAAAGTCGTTCGTGTAGTAAACCATTATATTCCTCATGAAGATTCACTAAATTATGATAGTTTTGTAAAAAATCAATACCAATGGAGGGATGGAGATTATTACAATTGTATTTCTATTACGGGAAAAAGTATTCGCTATCACAAAGATGAACTAGGAGGTAACTGTGTTGTTTTATCAGGATATGTTGATGGAGTGCATTATTATTATGGTTTATATCATATGGCAAAAGTATTAGTCAACGTTGGTGATATAGTAAATCAAGATACTATTTTAGGTTATCAAGGAAACACTGGTTTAGTAGCATCAAGAAAATCTTTATCCGATGTAACGTATGGAACACACGTTCATATGGAGTTAATTGATGATAGTAATAATTATTTAAACCCTAGAGAATATGCCCTTGGACATAAAGTTATCCAGTGGGTGAGTCAGTCCAATGAGAAAAGCGAATTGGTTGATCAAATCCATATTTTAGCTGACAAGATTAATATCAGGGAGTCTTCTAGTAAAAATTCTTCTGATTTAGGGGATGTTTACAAAGATGAAATTTATGATATTTTAAAGGTCATTGATAACGAAGGATATACATGGTATAAAATTAAAACATCAACAAATATTACTGGATATGTTGCTAATTTGGCTAGTGAAAACTGGATAGAAGTATGGAAAAAGAAAGAACAAGAAGAAAATCCTGTTTTTGATGATGAAAAAGAAAATGATGATAAGTACATATTTTTATTTAAAGCAGACAAAAGTGATATTTACTATATTCGTCTTAATGAAAATGAAGAGCTATATCTTAAAAAATAGCTCTTCTTTTTTTGGTGAATTTCTCTTGTAGGAATACTAGTAGTGGTAATCCTAGACCAAAGATAAGAAATAGTAAGAAAATATAGGGGTAAGTATCTATTTTAAAAATAAGAATAAAATTTACAATAAATAAAAGAAAATAAACAATTTTTTTATGAGATTTAAGCTTTCCTTTCGTTGTTTCACTAAGAATAAGATGGACTAAAGTCATTAAAATGATGCTTATTTCCATTAACCATCCAAGGGATAAGATGACTTCCATTCGCTCAAAAATATCAAAAAAGCTAATTTTTTTTAAAATGGCAATCTCTGGATAAGGATAGAGATCTACTAAATGAATACCAAAGATACCAAGAATGAGAATAACTTCAATTAAAATAGATAACACGCCTAAAATGTAACCAAGAATAAAATGTTTTCTTCTATTTTTTTCTTGCTTTTGGTAAAAAAACAAAGTAATAACATTTGGTAGAGCACACAAGCAAGCAATTTCAATACTAGACTTTATCCAAGTAGGGTAACTAGTTATGATAAGAGGTTTTAAATTATCAATATCGACATAAGAAATAGTACCCAATAGGGAAACAAGATAGATAATAACAATAAAAATGGTTAGGACTAAAATGACTTTTTTAATGGTTTCTCTAGATTTGGTACCAAGATAGAAAAGAAATAGTAAAAAGGTAAATAAGATAATAAAAGGGGTATAACCACTTAAATAATGATAATTGATAAAATCTACCGTTTTTTTCGTTAAGCTTAAAAACAAATAAATGAAAAATAGAAGGGAAAAAAAGTGGATAATAGAGAAGAACCATGAGGGAAAAACTTGCTTCATTCTTGTAAAAAGACCATCATTTCTTAAATTTTTTAATAACAAGTCTAAAAATAAAATGAGAAAAAATCCTAAAATTCCTCCTAGGAAAATAGAAAATACCATTGTTGTTCCACTTTGTCTTAGTAAAACTTTAAATAATCCTAATAGAAGAAGACTTCTTGTAAAAAAGAAGGTGAATACCCCTAGAGCATTGGTTTTAACATTCATTTTACCCCTCCTTAAAAGTTAATGATAAATCAATAGAAACCATAAATTTTAATTGTGCTAATAAATTATCCTTGTTCTTTTGATAATAGGAATAATCATTTTGCCTAATATAGTTTTTCATTTGAATTAAGTCAACATTACTATCTTGTTGAAAGGATAAAAATGCATCAATTTCATCACTTAACGCCTTTTTATAGGTATTTAATAAATCTTTTTCGTCTAAATGACAAGGATTGTTTTGAATTTTTAAATTTCCTGTTATAGATACTTTAAACTGATTAGCATCATTGGAAAAAGTTGTATAAGCATTGTCCATTATCATCGTGGTAAAACGTTCTACTTGGCAAGGACTATTTAAGGTAAAATGGTTTGTTTTATTGGTAAGTAAATTATATAATTTAGCTTGATTTTTAGTAAGAAATTCTTCTTTTTCTTTTTGGAAGGAATAGGTGTAACTATCTAATTCTAATGTTTGCTTTTCGATTTTTATTACAGGAAGGACATAATCGTGACTGTCTTCTATCATGTTTTTGGCAAATTCTTCAAAGGTAAGTAGGGAGGTAATTCCATATTCTTGCTCATTACGTAATAGTAAATCATACATACTATTGTTTTCTAATTCTAGTTCTAATACATCTTTTATTGTAGCATCCTTTAAATAAAGAACAGCGAAGTTAGGTCGTACTTCTTTGGTAGTTAGAAAAAAATGGATAGGACTAGTTAAATCACTGGCAAAAAATTCCTTGGTTCCTACTAATACTTTGATATGAGCTAAGTCTAACTTTTTATTTGTTTTTAAATAAAGATTAGTAAATACTTCATCAATGGAAGTTCCTTCGGCTTCTATATACAAACGTTTTTCATCACTTTCATCGTTTTCTATTCTCGCATCAATTAAGTTTATCCCAATTTTATAACTTCCCTCTTGATAATCTATCCCAATAGATTCAATGATTCCTAATTCGTTTAATTCCGTATAATTTATACATCCTGTGGTAATTATGGTAACCATACAAATGATTAAAATTTTGATTAATTGTTTCATTTTATTTTTCCTCGTATTATATTTTTTGAAAGTAATGGATTTCTTTTTTTCACTTTTTCATCGTTTAACTTTAAAACAGCATCTTTTTGCTCACTAGGAATAAAAGGGGCAATTGGGGAAAGATAGGACTTACCAAAAGAGTTAATATTGGCTAGTTTAACTAATAAAAGCATTCCGCCAAGAAAAATTCCGTATATCCCAAGAAAGGTAGCAAAAAACATTAATGCGATACGCCACCATCGAATAGCAGAAATTAATTCAATGGATGAGAAGACTAGTCCAGAAATAGCAGATATAGCGATGACAATAATCATAATTGGAGACATAATGCCAGCGGATACGGCAGCTTCTCCTAAAACTAATCCTCCTAGAATAGATACGGCACTACCCATGGAAGATGGCATTCTAGTATCAGATTCTCTTAATATTTCAAAACTAAGACTCATCATCAACGCTTCAATAATCGCAGGAAAAGGTACCGTTTCTCTTTGGGCTATAAAGGACATGAGGAGTTTTAGAGGAATTGCCTCTTGGTTAAAAGTAGTAATGGCAATGTAATAAGCAGGAAGGAAAATAGATAACAGAAAGGCTAAAAGTCTAACGATGCGAATAAAAGTAATATTGATTGGTTTTTGATAATAATCATCGCTAGTATGAAAAAAGTCAACAAAGAATGAGGGAAGAATTAAAACATAAGGACTCATATCTACTAGGACAATCACTTTCCCTTCAAGTAGGCTCATACTAGCACGATCTGGTCGCTCCGTAGATAAAATCGTTGGGAAAAAATGATTGCTATTTTCTTCTAAGGCACTTCTTAAGTAACCACTATCGATAATGCCATCAATATCTATTTTTTCTATCTTTTGCACAATAGCATTAACTAACTTTTCTTCAGCAATATCCTTAATATAAAGAATTCCCACTTTTGTTTTTGTTTTTCTTCCAATATTTTTACTAATACATTGTAAATCTTTCGTTTTTATTCTTCTTCTAATTAGTCCTAAATTGGTATTAAAATTTTCATTAAAAGCATCTTTGGGTCCATAAATGGAAACTTCATCACTTGCTGTATTAATTCCTCTATCTAGGCTTGCTTTGGTTTCAATAGCAATCGCTATTTTTTGATTAATGATCAAAATACAAAATCCTGTAAAAATAAAATCAACAAATTCTTGGTAGTTTTTTACTAATTTGATATTATGGGTAGGTAAGTAATTAGAAAGAGAATTTTTTATATCACTAGGTAAGGTGTTTTTTTCGATTAAGCGAGAAATGGCTTTTAAAATAAAATCGTCAATCATATCTGTTGAAGTTAATACTTCGTTACAAACTAGGTCAATGGTGTTATCTTCTAGTGTAATGGTTTTATAAATAAAATCATCACCATGAGTTATTTCTTGTTTAAACTTAGTAATCCAATTATTCATTATTATCCCTCTAGTTACTATTATGTAAAAATAGTATTTACTTTATACGATAGGCGAAAAAATTATTTTACCTTATTAGAATTCTTTGATATGATAAATAGGAAAAGAGGCCAAACATGAAGGAAATAGAAATTTTAAAATTAGATTATTTTGGTAGGGGAATTGGCTATATGGATGGTAAGGTTACTTTTGTTTTACATGCTCTACCGAATGAATTAGTAAAAGTTGTTTTGATAAAGGAGAAGAAGAAATATCAAGTAGGGAAAGTAGAAGAAGTAATTCGTGCTAATTCTTCCCGTGAGGAGTCACTTTGTCCTTATTTTGATTTGTTTTGTGGAGGGTGTCAGTTAAGACATATGAATAAGGTGGCACAAAGGGAGTTTAAGATAAATCGTGTTAAAGATTTACTTTTACAAAATGCAAAGATAGAAAGAAGTGATTTTAAATTCTTAGAAGGAGTTAGTAATGATTACCGAAATAAGGTGGTTTTTCATATAAATGGTAAGGAATTTGGTTTTTATCAGGAAGAAACAGAAAAGCTGATTTCTATTGATTTTTGTTATTTACTAGATAATCAAATCAATCAATTGTTGCCCTTATTAAAGGAATTATTAAATAGACCTCATCAGTTAGAAAGGGTAATGATTCGCGTTGGTGTGAATACGAATGGTTCAATGGTATCGTTTTATGGAGAAGTGAATGCAAGTGATATAAAGAATGTTTTTTTCGGCAAGGTTTCTACGGCATTATTGAATGATGATATTTTATGGGGAGAAGGGGTGATTATGGAAGAAATTTTAGGGAAGCTTTTTTTATTATCACCACAATCTTTTTTTCAAGTGAATACCAAACAAGTAGAACTGTTATACCAAGAAGCTTTATCTAGTTTAGAAGAAAAACATATTCATACTTTGCTAGATTTATATTCAGGAACTGGTACAATAGGTATTTTAGCAAGTAGTAAAGTGGATAAAGTCATTGGTGTTGAAGTGGTTGAAAGTGCTGTTTTGGATGCTAGGAAAAATGCGAAAATGAATCAAGTGGATAACATTGAATTTTTTTGTGGAAAGGTTGAGGATATTTTATTTTCTAAAACTTTTCCGCAAGTGGATGCTGTGATTATAGATCCTCCAAGGCGAGGTTTAGATGGTAAGACTAAAGAGATGTTATTAAAACTAGCACCTTCTTTATTGATTTATATTTCTTGTGATGTAGCAACTCTATCACGAGATTTAATAGATTTTCTTTCTACTTACCAGTTAGATAAAATGACACTAGTCGATATGTTTCCTAATACATATCATGTGGAAAGTGTGTGCGTGTTAAATAGAAGGTAAACCCTTATCAATAAAGGAAAAATAAAACTAAAATTAGACCAGAATGATAAATGGATTAGTAGAATTTAAAAATAAGTTAATAAGAGAAGAAGAAGATACTATTCTTATTGATGAATGATGATTAAAAAATAAATAAATTTATAAATTATATTTTCAAATACACTTAAATGCGTTATAATTTAAGTGTGAAAAGAAAATGAATATGGAATATGAAAATAAAATTTTAAATTTATTTAAAAATGGTTATTTAACTACTAAAGATATTACTGAACATAATATTCCTAGAACTTACCTTACTAAACTGATTAAAGAGAATAAAATAGAAAGAGTAAGTCGTGGAGTTTATATTAAAAAGAATGTTTTGGTAGATGAATTTGTAGTTCTACAAAGTAAAAGTAAGTATGCAATTTATTCTAATACGACAGCACTTTACTTACATGGGTTTTCTAATAGAATTCCTATCAAATATGATATTTCCATTAAAAGTGGATATAAAGGTTCACTTCAAAAAGAAGAGAATGTTAACTTGTTTTATACAAAAAGTGAATGGTTATATTTAGGAGTAATTAGCTATAAATTAGACTCTGGTAACATGATAAAAATATATGATTTAGATAAAACCATTTGCGACATTATTAAAAATAAAAAGAAAATAGGTGCAGAAATTTTTAATAAAGCTATTAGGGAATATTTTTTAGGTGTTAAAATATGAGCATAGTAAATCAAGCTTATTTTTTACACCTAGTTTACCCTAGATTAACTAGGGGGGGGGATAGACCTTAAAATAAAATTAAATGATAAGAAAGTATCGAACGTGAAGAATTTTACGTTCTTTTTCGTGCTTAAGAAAGGAGAAAAATATGAAACTTATCTGTTGCACTTCTTGTAATAGGATTTGTTTTAATCACTATTGGAGCAATTGATATAGTAATTACTACTTTGATGAAAGATGGAAAACTGATGATGGCAATGAAAGTTTTAGAGCTTATTAAATTAATTAGTTGGCTTTTAGTGATTATCGCCAGTACAAGTGGTACTCTATATATGATAAAAGGTAAAAAAAGCATAAAAACATGATAGGTGTAGCGATTATATTAGCGTCAATTATCATAAGAAGAGTACTATTATTAGTAACGATATATTTCATTTTAAATTAATTTTAAATCATCTTTTGAAACATAATTTTTTAATAACCGAAAAGTTAAAAAGATTTTAATTATTACATTGTATCAATTTATAAAATGTGAGGAGGTAAAATATGTCGCCAGATATTATGGATACATCGGTTAGTCAAGTAGAAATGATGATAAGAATTTTACGTCTTGTGCAAGTAATAAGTTTTGTTCTCATCGTCATTGGAGGTATTATTGGTGTATTATATCTACTGAAAAGCAAAAGTAAGCATAAAACAGTAATAGGAGTAACTATCATCATGATACCAATTGTCATTCATATCATATTAAGAATAGTAGAAATTTTCTTTTTGCTTCCATTAGGTAAATGAATAAAAGGTGCGAAATTAATGGATAAACTTGAGAAAATTCTATCAATTTTACTTACGATTAATCAATGGCTAATTTGGTGCTGTTATGATCATAAGTTTTAAAGACAAATTAAAAACGATAATAATATTTACTATAGTAGTGCCAAGTGTAATCAATATGATGATAACAGTGGTAAATACCATTATACAAATATTATCTTATTATGATGAAGATGATACTTAATAGGAGAAATAATAAAACTCTGCTTCATGAAGAAAACAGAGTCGTTCGTTTATTTTTTTATTAGCTGTTTTATTTTTTCTTCCTTAGATAATGTTTGTTCACTAAGAAAATCTTGTACTTCTAAAACCATATCTAAAGGTAGAACTTTTACTTTTTTAACATGAATACAGGATAAAACTTGCTCTTGATAAGAAATGTCTGAAACTTGGTTTCTATTTAATTCCTTAGCTTCATAATAAGCGTTGATTTTATCTTGTAACTTTTTAAATGCTAAATTATCCTCTTCTTGGTTACCACTTAGTGATAATAATAAAAGTTTTTGTTCTTTTAGTAATTCTTCTTCTTGAGTAGGTGCATCTTTTAATTGTTTAATTTGCTCTACTGCTTTTATATCATAAGTTAAAACCTTATCAATTAATGATACTAATAAAGGATAGTGATAGAAATCATATTCAATAGAATAATGTTCTTCTAACGAAGTATCATCAAATTCCCTAACACCTGATGTTATCCAAGAGATGTTCTTCATTTGTTCAGTTACTGGAAAGTCCTTATTTGCATAATGACAGTGATGGGTAATACGACTACATCGTTTAATGATTTCCTGTCTTAATTCTTTTAATTTTGCTTCATCTAATGTTAGAGAATATTTAATTACTTGGTTATCTTTTACTTCAAAATAATACATACCTTTAACCTCCATTACTATTATACAAATATCTCTTCAGTAAAACAATAGTGACGTCAATGAAGTGTAAATAAAAAATCAAGGAATTTCTTCCCTGATTATTCATCTTCTTTAGTATTATCTTCTTTTTCCTCATCATCTACTTCATCTTCTTGAACGTTTTTCTTTGCTGTTTTATTTCGACGAAGCCCAGATGTAATTTTTGCTGTTTTTCCTTCTGCTAATTGTTTTTTGATATTTGAAATTACCCCACTAATACCTAAAACGGTAAAGACAATAGAGAAGATTAAGTCCTTGAAGATAGCTTCCTTAAATGCATCTTGTTCATATAAAAGTGTAAGATTATCAAGTGTCATTGGAAGACTTTCTCTTCCTAGTAACAATAAAGGAATAACTACTAAGGTAGCAAAAATTACCATAACAAGAGAAATAATCGAGATAATAATTGGTAATTGCTTAGTAACTTTTCCTTTGAATAATTGATATCCAAATAAGGCACCAACGGCAATAAGAATGGCTAATAATGATAAAATCATCTCACCATACACATACATTAATACCCAAGGGATAGTAGCTACTGCTGCTCCAATTACTGCACCGATAATTCCTAAAATAATACTTTTGTTGTCATTCTTAATTTCCATCATTTCACCTCTTTTCTTGATTTGATACCACGATTATATCATAAATTAAAATTTTTGAAAATAAATTCTTTTCTTTAATAAAGTATGATAAAATAATCATAAGAGGCGATTGATATGAATATTCATTTGCTGTACTCATTATTAAGTTTAGACAATTCCTTAGCCAAGCGAGGAAAATCGATTTTTCCTTTATTAGAAAATTTGGAAAGTGAACTAGATTCTTATGAATTATCTTGTTATATTCATTTATTTTTAGCAACGATTCATTTAAAAAAGCAAAATGCAGAAAATCATGAAATCATTAATTTTGCTTTTTCTTATAGTCAAAAAACAAAAACTAGTGCGTTAGAAAACTACTTATTGATGATGTATATATTAAATGCTCTTCATTATATTAAAGATAGTTTTTCTTATTCTTTATTAGTTCAAGATGATTTTTCTATGTTTTCATCCTTAGAAATTGACAAATTTTACCGTCTATTACAACTAGATTTCTTATCGTTTACTAAAGAAGAAATGCAAAATTCATCGCATTTGGAACAAACTTTTTGGATTTTGTTGAAAAGTAGAAATTATTTTGAAGCCACATTACTTGCTCATGAATTTGATCAAGAAGTAGAAGATTTAGTTTACTTATTAGCTCCTATATCGTATAATAAGTTAATTCCTATGGATGCCATTTTAGAATTTAGCAACCATCAACAAATGATTGAGGCTATTTTTAAATTTCAACTAAATTATGGAGTGTAAGATGAAATATGTTTTTCTTTACTATTTAATTACCAATGGGCTAACTTTTGTGGCTTACTATTTTGATAAAAGGCAAGCAATAAAAAATCATTACCGTATCTCAGAGAAACTTTTACTATTTTTAAGCTTTTTATCTGGAGGAGTAGGGGCGTTACTTGCCATGAAGATATGTCATCATAAAACAACAAGAAAAAAATTCATCTATCTTAATCTTTTGTTTTTACTTCTTAGCTTGTGTCTAGTTATCTTCTTATATTTTGAAGGAAAACATTATCAAGCAAGTGATTTTAATATCATTACCATCAAAAGTGAATTTGATTTTAACCAAAATGGAATAGATGATTTTACGGACATTTTAAATGGAGCCAAAAAAGAAGCGAAAAGTCATCCTAAATATAAAAGTGCTTATTATGCTGGAGGGTATCCAAGTGATGATGAAGGAGTTTGTACCGATACCATCTGGAGAGCTTTAAAAGAAGCGGGGTACTTATTAAAAGACTATGTCGACTTTGATATTTCCCGTAGTATAGAATCATACCCTAGAGTAGCAGGAAAACAAGATAAAAATATCGATTTTAGAAGAGTGAAAAACCTAAAAGTCTTTTTTGATAGAAACACGTTATCTCTATCACTTGATGTTCATGATATTTCATCTTTTCAACCAGGGGATATTGTCATTTTTGGAGAAGATTATAACCACATAGGAATTATTTCTGATATTAGAAATAAAAAAGGAATTCCTTATCTTATTCATAATGCAGGTCAACTCAATCGTGAAGAGAATGTTCTTTTCTGGTATGCTAAGAAAAATAAAATTACAGGACATTATCGTTTTGTATTAAATGATGAATTTAAAAAAGCATATGGCTTAAGTACATCAGTATTACCCCAAGAAGAAAATAGAGAATAGTTGTTTTGGTATGTTGATAATTTTTAGCAGTAGGAAGAAGTTCATATGATGCAATATGAATCATAATGCCAGCAATTGCTAAGAGAAGACATCCCATATAAACATCAGTAATAAAAGGACTTAAAAATAAATATGCAATTAATGCACCAAAGGGTTCTGAAATTCCTGAAATAAATGTGTACCATAAACTTTTTTTCTTACTTTTAGTGGAATAATAAATCGGAATCGAAATACTAATTCCTTCAGGAATATTATGAAGTAATATCGCTATGGTAATCGTTAGTCCTAATCTAACATCATTAGAAGTGGTCATAAAAGTAGCAATTCCTTCAGGGATATTATGGAAAATAATGGCTAACATAGAAATGATACCAATGCGATATAGCTTACCACTTTTTTGAATTTCTTTAGTATCAGGTAAATACTTATCTAGTAACATCGAAAAAACAATGCCACTGACAAGAGAAATCATCCCTACTAAAATGCTAATTTTTAAAATATAAGTGTTTGATAATAAAGTGAGTCCTTCTGGAATTAAATCGATTAAGGAAACACAAATCATTACACCACTAGCAAAACTTAAAGCTTTACCGATTAATCCTTCATTTTTTTCCTTTTTAAAAATAAATAAACTTCCCAGCATAGTAGATAATCCAGCAATAGATGTAAATAAAAAGGCTAAGGCTATATTTGACATACTATTCACCTGTTACAATATATGTTTTAAAGGAAAAGAAAATATGTTAAAATAAAATTTTAGAAAAAGGAGCTATTATGGAAAAAGTGAATTATCAATTAAAAATGATGGAGCAAATAGAAAAAATTCCTAAAGATAAACATCCTAAATTATTACTTCATTGTTGTTGTGCACCTTGCTCTAGTGCTGTTTTAGAAAAATTAATCGATACTTTTGATATTACTTTATACTTTGCTAACCCTAATATTACTGATGTAGAGGAATACCAAAAAAGAGCAAAAGAGTTAACCCATTTATTAAATGAAAACCATTTAAGTAAACAAGTGAAAATAGTGATAGCTCCTTTTGATAGTGAAACATTTTTTCAAATGAGTCAAGGCTTAGAAGAAGAAAAAGAACGTGGTAAGCGATGTTATTTATGTTATCAGCTTCGACTAAAAGAAACCATGGAGTATGCGAAAATTCACCACTTTGATTATTTTACTACCACATTATCGATTAGTCCTTATAAAAATGCCACTTGGATTAATGAAATTGGAACCCAATTAACTAGCGATTCTCTAATTTACCTTTATGCCGATTTTAAAAAACAAAACGGATACAAACGTTCCATTGAATTATCAAAACAATATGAACTATATCGCCAAGATTATTGTGGGTGTATCTATTCTTTACAAGAACATCTAGAAAAATCTAGTAAAAATAGATAAAAGTTATGCTTAATTTATTTCAAATGTGCTATAATATTTTAGACAAGCGGTGGTGATATTTAGATGAATCAGAATAATGATATCATTCAACAGATAAAAAGTAAAAACGATATTGTTGATGTTGTTAGTGAGTATCTACCATTAGAACAAAGGGGAAAGAACTTTCTTGGTGTTTGTCCTTTTCATCAAGATAACCATCCATCGATGAGTGTATCAAGGGAAAAGCAAATCTTTAATTGTTTCGCCTGTGGTACTAAAGGAAATGTCTTTAATTTTGTGATGAAAAGAGAAAATATAACCTTTAGGGAAGCTTTAGCCAAATTGGCCAAAAGAGTAGGGATAAACTATCAGTATACTAACAGTGATGCCATAGAAAAAAATCAACCCTTATATGATGCGTACAAACTAGCGAGTAAATATTACCAAAATAATTTAGCCAGTAGTCTAGCAAATAAAGCGAAAAAATACTTACTAGATAGAAAAATAGATGATACGTTAATAAAAGAATTTGAAGTAGGACTATCCTTAGGAAGTAAAGATGATTTAACGACCTTGCTTACCAAGAAGAATTATGATTTAACCACATTGAATCAGATAGGATTATCTAGTGGAGAACATGATGTTTTTATCGAACGAGTGGTGTTTCCTTTATACGATATTCAAGGTAGAATTGTAGGATTCAGTGGACGAATTTATGAAAAAAGTGATTTGAATAAATATCTTAATACCAAAGAAACGCCCATCTTTAAAAAAGGAATGACCATATACCATTATCATGTAGCCAAAGAAGAAGCAAGAATTAAAAATTCGGTTATTGTGATGGAAGGGTTTATGGACGTTATTCGAGCATCATCCATCGGATACAAAAATACCGTAGCTTTAATGGGAACAGCGATGACTAGTGAACAAGCCAATTTATTAAAGCGACTATCTAGTAATATCATTTTATGCTTTGATGGAGATAATGCTGGACGTAAAGCAACTCTTGCTAATGGAAACCAATTAGAAGAATTAGGATTATCCCCTAAAGTAATTTCCTTACCTGGGGAAGATGATCCAGATACCTTTATTTTAACGTATGGAAAAGAAAAATTTCAAGCACTAGTCGATCATGCCATATACTTTAGTGATTATAAATTAGACTTATTAAAGCAAGGTGTAGACTTTCAAAGTGATTTAGAAAAAACAACCTACATTAATCAAATGTTAAAAGAAATAAGTAAGATAAAAGATGAAATAAGATGTGAAATTATTTTAAAAAGACTTGCAAAAGAGTGCGATATCGGTTATAATACCCTAGACAAAAGACTTCAAGAAATGAAAAAACAAGAAGGTAAAAGTAATTCTAGTGATTTATGATTAACTACATGTTAGTAGATGAGATGGCAATTCAACTTTATGAAAAGGAAAAACAAGTTTTTCCAGATGAAGATTATCGCATGTTAGCTGAAGAAATTGCCTATTATTATCATACGCATGGAAAAATTAATGTGTCAGACTTTTATACATATGCTTTAGAAAATGAAAAATTACAACATACCTTAGACCAGGCTGTAGATGATGTAATCATGGAATTAGTTACAAATCAAGCAATAGTGGATTGTCTTAAAGCGATACAAGAATATCGTTTGAATCAAGAAATTAAAAGATTAACGAATAAAATGGAAAAGGAAGTTGACCCTTTAGAACAAGCTAAAATTGCCAAAGAAATCATAGAGTTAAGAAATAAGGAGCGTTAATATGATCGAAGAGATAAAAAGTATAGAAGAGCGAAAAGAAGAATTAGTAAAACTAGGAAAAAAGCAAGGATATATTACTTATGAACAATTAGCAGATGAATTAAAAGGACTAGATGTGGACAGTGATACCTTAGATGATTTATATAATTTATTATTAGAAAATCATATTGATATTGTTTCTTTAGATGATCACGAGGAAGAACCTAATGACGATGAAGATCCAGGAAGTATGCGTGTTGAGGAGTTAACATTATCAAAAGATATTAAAATTAATGATCCAGTTAGAATGTATTTAAAGGAAATTGGACGAATTAATTTATTAACTTCTGATGAAGAATTTGAGTATGCTCGTCTTGCTGAACAAGGGGATGAACACGCTAAACAAGTATTGGCTGAATCGAATTTACGTTTGGTAGTATCGATTGCGAAACGTTATGTGGGTCGTGGAATGTTATTTCTTGATTTAATTCAAGAAGGAAACATAGGACTAATGAAAGCAGTAGATAAATTTGATCCGACGAAAGGATATAAATTTTCAACTTACGCTACTTGGTGGATAAGACAAGCGATAACGCGTGCGATAGCTGATCAAGCAAGAACGATTCGTGTACCTGTTCACATGGTAGAGACAATCAATAAATTATCTCGCATTCAACGCCAATTAATTCAAGAGTTAAATCGTGAACCAACGGATGAAGAAATTGCGAAACGTTTAAATATTTCGGTAGAAAAAGTTCGTGAAGTCTATAAAATTAGTCAAGAACCTGTATCACTGGAAACACCTATTGGTGAAGAAGAGGATAGTCACTTGGGAGATTTTATTCGTGATGAGCGAATGATGAGTCCAGAAGATTTTACTACCGTAGAAATGTTAAAAGAAGAATTATCAGGAGTTTTACTAACGTTAACCGATAGGGAAGAGCGAGTTTTACGTCTACGTTTTGGATTAGACGATGGACAGTGTCGCACCTTAGAAGAAGTAGGACAAATCTTTGGCGTAACTCGTGAGAGAATTCGTCAAATTGAAGCCAAGGCGTTAAGAAAATTACGTCATCCATCTAGATCACGCAAATTAAAAGATTTCTTAACCGATTAGTGAGGATGTAATGAAGTTAAGTAAACGGCTAGAAAAAGTTGCCCATATGGTAGATCATGGTTCTACCGTTATGGATGTAGGATGCGATCATGCTTTATTAGATATTTATTTGATTAAACAAAAAATAGCGAAGTCTTGTCTAGCTAGTGACTTACATGAAGGACCTTTAGCACAAGCAAAGAAAAATATTAAAGAATATAAAGTAGAAAATGAAATACAAACTGCTTTAGGAAACGGATTAGAACCCATTCATGATGGCATTGATACGGTAGTTATTTCAGGACTTGGTGGATTAACGATGATTGGCATGGTAAAGTATACACCATTTCGACTAAATCAAGTGAAGACCTTAATTTTATCGCCTAATAGTGATTGCGTTTTCGTTCGTGAGTATTTCTTAAACCATGGTTTTTATATGGAAGATGAAGCTTTAATAGAAGATCATCATATTATCTATCCAGTGTTAAAATTAAAAAAAGGGGCTAGGTCTTATCAAAAGTTAGATTATCAATTTGGACCTATTTTAAGACAAAAAAAAGAACCACTTTTTAATCAGTATTATCAAAAAGAACAAGTAAGAGTAAAAACACTTTTAGCGATTTTACCTAAAAGATACATCAAAAAACGATGGTCATTAAAACGTTACTTAAAAGCAATTAATAAATATGCATTGACTCCTTAGGGAG
>CASRZP010000023.1 GCA_949440065.1 uncultured Bacilli bacterium | reverse complement strand
TATCACTAAAATAACTTCTTCTATTCCACTGCTTACACACTCTTCCAATAAATAAAGTAGTGCTGGCTTCGTTCCAATAGGAAACAACTCTTTAGGAATAACTTTAGTAGCTGGTAAAAATCTTGTCCCTAATCCTGCTAGAGGAATCACTGCCTTTTTAATCATTTGCATCGACCTTTCTTAATCCTTTATGCGATTTTAATAACTTCTTTATTCCATGTGGTAACTTAAAGGCAACAGTAACTAACGTATTTGATACTTCCCTTACAATACCAAAACCAAAAGTTTCATGATAAACGTGATCATTTACTTGATAGTCCACTGGATCTTTACGAATCATTTCTTCTTTATTAAATTTTTCCTCCTGGCTAAATTTGTTCTCTTTTCCTGATACTTCCATTAATTCTGGGTCAATTTCCTTTAAAAAACGACTAGCAATATTGACTTCTTCCTTACCAAAAATCGTTCTTTTTCTAGCATTCACTAAATAAAGTTGCTTTCTTGCTCTAGTAATCGCTACATAACACAAACGCCGTTCTTCTTCGATTTCACTATTATCCATCATCGCATTAATATGAGGAAAAATTCCTTCTTCTAAACCTAGCACAAACACATAATCAAATTCCAAACCCTTTACGGCATGCATAGTCATTAAGCTAACACGATTTTGTTCCTCATTATATTCTTCAACATCACTAATTAAAGAAATTTCTAGTAAAAATTCCTCTAAAGATACCACACCATTTTTCTCTTCAAAAGCCTTAGTAATTGACTTGAACTCTTCCAAGTTTTCAATTCTTATTTCAGATTCTAGTGTCTTCTCATCTTCTAATGCCTTCTTCATTCCTGATACATCTAATACTTTATCTACTAACTCTGTTAAACTAAGATTATCCATACAAGAAATTAAATACTCAATTTGCTCTTTAAATGCTAGTTCTTTTCCATTAGAGATTACCTCATATAAACTTTTTTCTTCTTGATTCGCAAGTTCTGTTAAATTTTCTATCGTTTTTAGTCCAATTCCTCGTTTTGGGGTATTGATAACGCGAAGTAAGCTAACATCATCTTTTTGGTTGTGTAAAAGTCGTAAATAGGAAATTAAATCTTTGATTTCCTTACGATTATAGAAATAGAAACTACCAATGACACGGTAGGGAAGATTATGTTGTAGGAACTCTTCTTCAATAATACGTGACTGGGCATTGGTTCGATACAAAATAGCAATTTCATCTAAATTAATGCCTTCTTTTCTTAATTTTTCTATCTCATTTACTGCGTATTTGGCTTCATCTTTCTCATCATACGCTCGATAATACTTTATTTTATCTCCATCACCTTTAGTAGACCATAAATTCTTACTTTTTCTATTTTTATTGTTTTTAATTACGCCATTCGCTGCATCTAATATCGTCTTAGTAGAGCGATAGTTTTCTTCTAGTACAATAGTCTTAGCACTAGGATAATCTCGTTCAAAGTTTAAAATGTTTTGATAATTTGCTCCACGCCACCCATATATCGCTTGATCAGCATCTCCCACAACAAAAATTTTTTGATAACGTCTTGCAATCATTTTGCTTAACACATACTGTGCTTCATTGGTATCTTGGTACTCATCAATCAATATATATTGATATAGTTCTTGATACTTTTCTAAAATTAAAGGATTTTCCTTAAATAGTTGAATGGGTAAAATGAGTAAATCATCAAAATCAACTGAATTATTTTTCTTTAATAATTTCTCATATCGCTTATAAACTTTTAGTACGACCTCTTCATAAGGACCACTGACAAATTTCTCGTAGTTTTCTACAGTAATCAATTCGTTTTTACAACTGCTAATCTTTGCTTTTATTCCCTTAGGGTTATATACCTTAGGATCGTAATTATACTCTTTTAAAATTTTTTTGATTAAAGTAAGAGAATCATCGCCATCCATAATGACAAAGTTATGATCATATCCTAATATTTCGCAATTTTCTCTTAAAAGTTTTAATCCGAAGCTATGAAATGTTGATACTTGCACGTACTTAGCTACTCCACCGATAAGGTCTATTACACGCTCTTTCATCTCTTTTGCTGCCTTATTGGTGAAAGTTATCGCTAAAATTTGGTATGGATTTACCTCTTCTTCATTGATTAAATACGCAATTTTTCTTGTCAAAACACGTGTCTTTCCACTTCCTGCTCCCGCCAAAATAAGAAGAGGACCATCATTATATAATACCGCTTCCCTTTGTTGTTCATTCAATTCATCTAAATTCATTGCAAACCCTCCTCATATTGACTTCATTATCAATTATACTCTATTTTTTAAGAAGAAAAAAGAAAAAGAGTAACTTTTACTCCATTTCCAAAATTTACCATGATTCTTATTTTTTGAATTTTTTCCCTTCATCTATTTCCCTAGCTTTTAAGACTAAACCTTTAGCAAATTCAATCTCTAATAAATGATTATCATGATACACACTATCTATGGTGGCTTCTAGCAATTTTTTACTATCCATTAAGGAATAATCTAATTCATAAGTGCCTTCTAATGGTAACAAAAACGTATAGTGATACACTAATTGACGAAGAAATTCCCTAATCGTTCGACCGTTTCCCTCCCTAAATGGGTGAGCCATATTTAAATTAGAATAATACTTTGCTAAAAAGGTCCCCAAACCTTCTTGATTTGTCACTTTTTTAATATCTTTTCTTAAATGCATTAAGGTATCATTTAAATATTGATGTTTTTACGAAAATTATCAAAAACGAAAGGCATGAGCGATATCAATAGTATAGTACATGAAGACGAAGAAGGAAACGAATTATCGTTAGAGGAGATAATTAGTAGTGATTATGATTTAGTATTAACATATGAGCAAGAAGAAATGTACAAAGAATTAAGATACCTTGTTAACGAGCTTCCTGATAGAAAAAGGGAGATTATAAGACTATACTATGGCTTTTACCATAATACTACATATACCCAAACAGAAATTGCTTCAAGATTCCATATTTCTCAAAGACAAGTTTCTCGTATTATTCAGAAGACGTTAAAAGAATTAAAAGCACAATTAGTAGCAGAAAATATTGTTGCAGTAAAAGATGAAGAGAAAAAAGCTCTTTCTATAAGTTTAAAAAATAATGTTTAGTAATATCAATCAATAAAAATTTTGTTTATTTTTAATGTACCTTTTATTTTTAATGACAATGATAATATTAGAGGAAAGAAAAAAAGAACTTTTCCTACTCCTTAAAGTTCTCTTTCCTTATTACATATTAATCGTTTTTCAATACATTCTTTAACACGATAGTCTTTAATCTAGACATTTCTTCTAATGTTGTAGAAATTCCTTCATTACCTATTCCAGAATGTTTATAGCCACCGAATGGCATTTCAGCTGAACGATAGAAGCTAGCACCATTAATAATTGCACCACCAGCTTCTAAACTAGTTGCTACATAGAATGCTTTCTTCATATCTTCAGTAATCACACATCCACATAATCCATAAGATGATTGATTAGCAATTTCTAAAGCCTCATCAATTGTATCAAAACCAATTACTGGAATAACAGGTCCAAATACTTCCATATCCTTAGCAATTTCCATATCACGAGTTACATCCGTTAAAATCGTTGGATAATAGAACGCACCATCACGTTTTCCACCAATAACCAACTTAGCACCTTCAGCAATTGTCTTATTTACTTGCTCTTCCACTGTAATTGCTGCTTGTTCATTAATTAAACAACCGATGTCTGTTGACTCATCTGATGGATTACCAACTTTTAGTCCTTTAATTTTAGATACCATTCTATCTACAAATTCATACTTAATACTATTATGAATTAAGAAACGCTTACTAGCACAACATACCTGACCAGTGTTATACAAACGTCCCCAAACAGTTTCATTTACCGCTAAGTCCATATCGCCATCATCTAACATAATGAAAGCATCATTTCCACCTAACTCTAGACTAACATGTGTCATATTAGCACTTGCTGTTGCCATCGTTTCCATTCCTGCTTTAGTAGAACCCGTTAAGCTTACTAAATGCACATTCTTATGTGCTGCTAAAGCTTGTCCTACAACACTTCCACTACCCGTGATAACTTGAATAATTCCACTAGGAATTCCTGCTTCTTGTAAGAAACCACATAAGGCATGTATCGTTAACGGATTATCACTAGATGGTTTTACAATTACGGCATTTCCCATAACTAAAGCAGATGGTACTTTTTGTCCAAATAGGTCAACTGGGAAATTAAACGGTAGAATGCAAGCTACTACACCAAGAGGTTCACGAACCGTAAATTGGATAGTATGCTCTTGTCCTTTTTCCCCACCAATGGGTAACACTTCTCCATATAGATGCTTTGCTTTTTCTGCATATCCTTTGAAGAATATAGGAATATTGGCAATTTCTGCTCTTGCTTCCTTAATTGGTTTACCCGTTTCACAACATAATAATTCAGCTAAATCATTAGCATGTTCTATCGTAATATTAACAAAATTTTCTAATATTTGTGCACGCTCATGAATTGGTACCCTAGCCCATTCAACTTGTGCTTCCACTGCTGCTTTTACTGCTAAGTCAACATCTTCGCTTGTTGCACTCGGTACTGTATCAATCAACTTTCCATTTGCTGGATTGATAACATCAATCGTTACTCCACTAACTGAATCCACCCATTCTTTTCCAATTAAATTTTTCATATATCCTCCTTATTTTTCACTCATTGCCGTGAACGATAACATTAGTCCACCACACATGTTTCCATTATGTTCTTGGTATCCATACTCACCAAAAGTAAATATCGTAATAAATGCTACATCCTTAGTTACTGATTTAATAGCCTTATGTACTTCATTAATTCTATTTCCAATGCCAACTTTTCTACCACCACAGTGAACTAAGAAATAACAAGCAGGGTCTGTATCAATTTTATTCTTACAAGCATTGGTAGCCTTCTTTGTCGATGAAATTAACTCATCTACCGTAGATGCCATTTGAATAACAGCAGTTCCTGTTGCCAAGTCATTTCCAATATTCATCGAACCATCATCATTACCAAACATTGGATGACGAATTACCGTAAAATCACCAATAGCACTTTTAACACCTAATGGTTTTAAAATCGTTGTTCCTAATAAATTATCTTTAGCTAATTCCTTAGGTTTGCAGCCTGTCCACTTAGCATATTGCTTTAATGCTGGCATACCATTAATTTCTACTAATGTTCTTTTTCCATCAATCTTAGTAACTACTCCCGCATTTTCTGTTTCATGATAAGCACCAGTATACTCCGTTCCCATTAATTTATCTGTATAAAAGAATGCTACTGCACATCCATCGGAAAACACCTGATCATTACAGAAAATTTTCCAATTTCCACTTACCGTATTATCAGCAGCACTTCCTCCAAAGAATGGAACTCTACCGATAATATCCTCAATTCCTTTTAAATAACTTTCTTCTTCCTTAGGAGATGCTACCATATAAAAGTAATTTGGAATTTGATTTGTACCAGAATTTTCAATGGCCTCTAATGCTAGGCGCTGTCCCATTTTTCTTGCATCACCCTTTTTCGGACTAGCAGCAACACCCACTATCATATCCTTATCATCTAAAACCATCATCGCAGAAAATCCATCATCATTGGCAATTACTCCTTCAGGAATAATTACCCCGCCACAAGAAGTACATCCTATGACTGGTGTATCAGAAAAAACACTTTTTACACCTTCGATTACTTTAGATTGCTCGTAAACATCTGAAGTATATAGCATTCCCAATTTACTATTTCGTAACCCCTTAGCTGCTATTAAAGCTGTTTCACGTCCAGATTCATAACTATCGCTTAGTATACTGTGACCAAGTTTTGCTTTTAACATTTACATCACTCCTTAAAATACATTCCTATAACTAGAAAATTTCATTTGTCTTATTTTTTGAAATTTTTATCATTATAGTAGCCTTTTATTATATACATTACTAGTATATCACTCTTTGTAAACTTTTCCCAATGCTTTTTTCTAATTCTTTTAAAATTACTAGCAAATAAGTCGGACTTGACATTTTTAACTGCCAAATACCTGTAAATATTAAAAATAACTTTATACTTTTAAGTTAACAAGATCAAACATAATATTACCCTTCTCTTCCAATAAAAAAGGTTAATTGCTTAACCCATAATTTCTCCACCATTATTGTGGATAACCTGTCCTGTAACATAACTTGAATCATCACTTGCTAAAAATACAAACGTGGGTGCTAACTCATAAGGCATGGCACCTCTAGCCATTGCGGCGTTACTTCCAAGCGAAGGAATCTTTTCTGCTACCCAACAGGCTGGTTGTAACGGTGTCCAAAAAAATCCCGGAGAAATTGCATTAACACGAATATTTTTCAAAGCCAAATTTCTTGCTAATGACCTAGTAAAACCAACAATAGCTCCCTTCGTTGTTACATAATCAATCAACTGAGGGTCACCATAAAACGTAGTTACTGAAGTCAAGTTAATAATTGAACTACCTGAATGCAAATGAGGAAGAACTGCCTTTGTTAAATAAAACATACCATATACATTAACCTTTAATGTTCTATCAAATTGCTCACTGGTAATGTTTTCTAGATGATCTTGTTGAAATTGAACACCTGCATTATTGACTAAAATATCTATTTTTCCAAAGCATTCTAACGTCTTATCTACAATATTTTGACAGAATTGATTATTGGCGATATCACCAGATAAAAGAAGACATTCACCTCCCAAGTTTTCAATATAATTTTTGGTATACTCCGCATCCTTATGCTCGTTATAATAAGGAATCACTACTTTTGCACCTTCTTTAACAAAAGCAATAGCAGCAGCCCTCCCTAAACCACTATCCCCTCCTGTAATGATAGCAACTTTACCCTTTAATTTTCCGCTTCCACGATAATTGGGATTATCAAAAACAGGTAAAGGTCTCATCAAATATTCCATTCCTGGCTGCATAGATTGTGATTGCTCTGGTGCTAAAATTTGATATTTTGTCAATTTTATTCCTGTATTATTATCATACTTAAAAGCCTGATTGCCGAATTGATAATCATAATTCATTTTTTTCACCTCACTAATAACATATGAAAACGAAAAAGTTATGCTATTTTCCTACATAAAAATATTAACCAATTGAGGGAGCGAAGCGTATAATACCAATGAGAAAGGAAGGATTTTATGAAAAGAATAGTTACTTGGATTATTGGCATCGTCATTATTTTTTCATTAATTTTAGCTGTTTTTCTTAATCTTAAACAAGATGAACAAGGCTTAACCAAAATTACAATGGCTGAAGTAGCACATACTGTATTTTACGCTCCACAGTATGTTGCTATTGAAAAAGGCTATTTCAAAGACGAAGGCATTAATCTAGAACTAATTTTAACTCCTGGTGCTGATAAAGTAACAGCAGCTGTATTATCAGGAGACGCACAAATTGGTTTTTCAGGTAGTGAAGCAACCATCTACGTATATAATGGTGGAGAAAAAGACTATCTAAAAACATTTGCCCAACTAACACAAAAGGATGGTTCTTTCCTAGTTTCTAGAGAAAAAATTGAAAATTTCACTTTAGAAAATTTAAAAGGAAAAAGTGTCGTTGGTGGACGCAAAGGCGGAATGCCAGAAATGACTTTTGAATGGGTATTAAAACAACACAATATCGATCCTTTAAGTGATTTAACTATCGATACTTCTATTGCTTTTGCTGCCATGAGCGGAGCATTTATCGGTGGACAGGGTGATTTTGTTACTTTATTTGAACCACAGGCTACTCAAGTTGAACAACAAGGATTTGGATACGTTGTAGCATCCATTGGTGAATTAGGAGGAGTTGTTCCTTATACTTCTTATAGTGCAAAAATAAGCTACATTGAAAAAAATCCTGAAATTATTGATAAATTTACTAGAGCAATACAAAAGGGATTAGACTTTGTTCATCAAAATGATAGTGCTACCATTGCAGATGTTATCTTAACACAATTTCCTGATACATCTAAAAATGACTTAATTAAAGTGATTGATCGTTACAAAGGTATGGATGCATGGCCAAAAAATACAAATTTTTCTAAGGAATCATTTGATCACTTACAAAGTATCATGATAGATGCAAATGAATTAGAAAAAAAAGTTGACTTCAAAGATTTAATCTACGTTAAGGATTAAAATGGAAAAAACAATACTAAAGATAGAACATTTATCCAAAAGTTATCATGACTTAAAAGATGAAATTAAGGCTATTGACGATATTACCCTAGAAATTAAAGAAGGAGAAATTATTGCCATCGTTGGTCCTAGTGGATGTGGTAAAAGTTCACTTTTATCCATTTTATCTGAATTAGAAAAATCTTCTAGTGGAAATATTACCTTTGATAAAGAAAATCTAACAATGGGATACATGCTACAAAAAGATTCCTTGTTTCCTTGGAAAACTATTCTAGAAAACTGCCTAATTGGAACAGATATATTAAATATTACTACCCCTGATTCTATTCAATATATAAAACACTTATTGAAAACTTATGGATTAGGCGATTTTATGGATAAATACCCTAGTTCTTTATCTGGAGGGATGCGCCAACGAGTAGGCATTTTTTATCTATCCGTAAAAATAATCATCGATATTTATATTTTGTTCCCATAAATATTTTGCTATATCATTAAATACCTGATACAAAGCCAACCAATTTTGTTTTTTTATCTTTTCATCTACCTGATAATAAATACTAACTACACTTTTTCCCAACGAATACTCCTGCATTAATTTTACCCTCCTTTCTATCTATTAATAAAATATTGTTTTTTTTAACAAAATATTTGTCTTTCTAATAAAAAAGGAGTATAATATCAACTAAATTTTTTTGCTATGACATAAAAGAGCAACAAAAATTATGTTGATAAAATTATGTTGATAAGTAGAATTTTAAATGTTTTTACTGCCTTTCATGTGCAAAAATCAACCTTTCGTGCCAAATTCTTCCATTTTTTCCAAAATATGGTATGATGAAACGCGGAGGTTAAGATGAGAAAAAGAAAAGAAAGTATAACAAAAAAACATTTGATGAACAAAAGATATTATATTGACCCATCAATTCTTTATTTTTCTATTTAATCGTCATAACCATTTAGCTCTAGCAGTAAGGGGGATATATGGTAAATTTTATACTTGCAGATGATCAAGAATTATTTCTTGATTATCTAGAAAAAATGATTCGTTCTATAATGCAATTTAAAAATGTCAATTACAAAATTCATCGCTTTTTAGAATATGATGAACAATTTTATGATATGGTAAAGTCAAAAGTACCTAACAAATTTTATTTTCTAGATATTGTAACACCAAAAGCGAACGGAATAGATGCATCTAGAAAAATAAGAGCATTAGATAAAGACAGTGAAATCCTTTTTATGACTATTCGAGATGATAATCAAGAATATATGAACTATGTTGTTCGTAGTAATATCAAATCACTTGGCTTTCTTTATAAAGGAGAATTAGAAGAATTTTTACCCGAGAAAATCGATTACGTCATTGCTAAAATAAATGAACAAATGGTTGCTCTTGAAGATACGCAATCTACTTATTTACTTTATCTAAACGAAATCAACTATGTTACCACAAGTAAAAATAGTAGAAAAGTAATCGTCAATACAGTAGAGAAAGACGTAGAAATTCGTAAAAGTTTCACTGAATTAGAAAAAACATTCACTAAAAATCATGGTTTGATTAAGACACACCGTTCCTGTTTAGTGAATCCAATGCAAATTCATGCTATCAATTGGGTAGAATCTTCCATCACTTTTCATAATAATAAAAAGATTTATCTACTATCTAGAAAATATAAAAAAGCATTAAGAGAACAATTTGCTAAACGAATCAAAATTAAAGAGACTAAATTAACGATGATGAATAAACGTAAAAATAAGAAAAAACAAGAAGCGAAGCCTATCTCATAGGTTTTTTCTTGGTATAATCACGCATAAAATGAAATGAGGAAAAATTTTATGAAAGAAAATTTAGATTATACCAAAAACTACGGGATGTACCTTAGAAAAAGTAGAAAAGATTTATCCTGTTACACAATAGAAGAAGTGTTAAAAAGACACAAAGAACAATTACTTGCCTTGGCAACAAATTATCACATAGAAATTTCACCAGAAAATATTTTTGAGGAAATAGTCTCTGGAGAAACGTTAGAAGAGCGTCCCATGATTAAAAAATTATTAAATGAAGTAGAAAATGGAAAATATGCAGGTATTTTCGTTATGGAAATCGAACGTCTTGCAAGAGGAGATACCATTGATCAAGGAATAGTTGCTAGAGCATTTCGTTATAGCAACACCAAAATTATTACCTTATTAAAGGTCTATGATCCAAAGGATGAATATGATGAAGAGTATTTTGAATTTGGACTATTTATGAGTAGAAGAGAATACAAAACTATTAATCGCCGCCTACAGTTAGGAAGACGAAAAAGCGTTGAGGAAGGAAAGTGGGTAAATAGTACTCCCCCCTTTGGATGGAAAAGAAAAAAACTTGATAAAGAAAAAGGCTACATATTAGTAAGAGAAAAGCAAGAAGCGGCAATTGTTCGATTAATCTATGACTTATACCTTGGCAATATAGAGTCCAAAACACCTTATGGAATCGGAAAAATTGCACAATACCTAAACAAAATAGGACTCTCTCCACGAGAAAAAAATGAATGGAGTTATTCCTCTGTTCGAGTCATATTAACTAATCCAGTACATTATGGAAAAATTGTTTGGGGACGACGACCATCAGTAAAACAGTTTGAAAAAGGTGAAGTGAAGAAAACACATAAATTGGCTGAAAAATTTTTACTTGCTGATGGACGTCACCAAAAATATGCAATTGTCAGTGAAGAAGAATTTATGAAAGTTCAACAGAAATTAAAAGAAAACCGCCCTAAAAAGCTTTCTGAAAAGGTTAAGCTGCAAAATCCTTTAGCTGGACTAATTTATTGTAGTGAATGTGGAAGTAAACTGTTAAGAAAAAAAGCTGATGGAAAAAAAAGAAAGGAAGATACCCTATTTTGTCCACAAAGTAATTGCACTAATAAAGAAAGTATACTATCCTTAGTAGAAAATCGAATTTTGCAATCCTTAACCCAGCTTTTAAAAGAGTATCAAATTTTAAATGTTTTCTTTGATGAAGCAAAAGAAAAAAAGAAAAATTTATTACCCTATCTTGAAAATGAAATTATAAAGAAAAAAAAACAATTAGATAAAAGTTGTCAATTTTTAGAGGAAGGCATTTATTCTAAAGATTTATTCCAGGAACGAAAAAAAAAATTAATAATAGAAATAGAAAAATTACAACAAGAAAAACAGAATTTTGAACAAGCCAATACAAATTTTTCAACACCTTATCAAGAAAAAATACCTAGATTAAATAATTTATCAAACTTTTATCAGGAAAATATATCCGTTGAACAAAAAAATTTATTACTACATTCACTAATCGACAAAGTAATTTATCAAAAAATAAAAGGCGGAAAAAACGATAAAGATAATTTTCATTTAACGATTTATTTAAAAATTTGATGGCTATCTTATATGTTCCTACGAGTAGCCTTAATTAGGACATTAGCAATACGACCTGATATTTTACTATTAGATGAACCTTTAAGTGCACTTGATTATCAAACTAGATTAGCCCTAAGTGATGATATTTTTAAAATGATTAAACAAGAGGGAAAAACTGCTATTATGGTAACCCATGATTTGGCTGAAGCAATTAGTATGGCTGATAGAATTGTTGTGTTGACCAAAAGGCCATGTAAAGTGAAGAAAATTTATTCCATTGAACTATCTCATCCTTCTACACCGATTAATAATCGGAAATGCAAGGAATTTAGCGTTTATTATGATAAGATTTGGAGAGATTTAGATGTGCACATTCAGTAGTGAGCATAAAAATTTCCTGAAAAAGAAAAAACGAGAAAAAATTTTAGTCATTACTATACAACTTGCTATTATCATTTTCTTTATCGGTATATGGGAATTTCTTGCCCAAATAGGCGCTATTAATACATTTTTATTTTCTTCACCACACAAAATGGTTAATACATTAGTATCACTTTATCAAGGAAATACTTTATTCAATCATATTTGGATAACCTTATATGAAACAATTCTCAGCTTCTCCATTGCTACACTAATTGGGTTCGTTGTGGCTACCCTTTTATGGTACTATCCTATTTTGTCTAAAATTTTAGACCCCTATTTAACTGTGATTAATTCTCTTCCTAAAGTTGCCCTTGGACCATTAATTATTATTTGGTTTGGTGCAAATATGAATTCCATTATATGGATGGCACTATTTATTTCTGCAATTATTACCATTATTAATATGTATAACGGTTTTTGTTCAACGGATACCAATTATATTACTCTATTACGTTCTTTCAAGGCTAAAAAATGGCAAATTTTTGTCAAAGCAATACTACCCAGTAATACCTTAACATTAATTAATAGTTTGAAAATTAATGTGAGTATGTCTTTAATTGGTGTTATTATGGGTGAATTATTAGTATCAAAAGAGGGTTTAGGATACTTAATCATGTATGGGTCACAAGTTTTTAATATCAATTTAGTCATCACTTCAGTCTTCATTCTTGGAATTTTATCTTACTTTATGTATTATCTAATTTCTTATATAGAAAAAAAATTGAGTAAACGAATTTAAACGTTTACTCATATTTTTATTTGCGATAAAGCTCACGAACTTCCTTTAGCGACTCATGGGTTCCCACATCATAGCATTCACCTTGAAATTGATATACATACACTGGCTCTTTTTTATAAAGGTATTCCACAAAATACCCAGGGGCATCTTTTTGATTTCCCTCTTCAAGATACTTATCGAAATATGGTAAAATCCTTCTTGGATAAATATATGTTGCATAAATACCAATATTACTTTCTGGAACTTCGGGCTTCTCTACTAATTTTGTCAAACGACCTTCTTCATCATAACTAGCTACAGCAAATCGCTTTAATAAATTCATATCATCCAACTTTTTTCCACAAATAACTGGAGAATTTTTTTCTTGATAATAGCTAACTACATCTTTTAAATGATAATTAAACAAATTATCCCCAGCAATAATTATAACATCATCATCAATATTGGCTTGATGAATGGTATAATTTATATCACCAATTGCTCCTAAACGATCGTCATTAGATAAAGTATGATCATTTAATACAATAATTGGTTTAGCAAAGCTCTTTTCCCTTTTCCAATCAACAAAATGTTGATAATATTTATCATTGGTTATTACATAGATTTCATCAATTTCCTCGATGCTATTTACCTCATCTAATATATAATCTAATAAAGGCTTTCCCTTTTCAATTTCTAATAAAGCCTTAGGAAAATTTTCAGTTAACGGAAATAATCTAGTCGCATATCCTGCACAAAGTAAAATGCATTTCATAAAAACACCCTTTCTAATTTAAAATTTCACTTGAAATACTATTTAAAGTAAGATCAGCTCTTCTTCCTAATTGATACGCATAATATCCAGCTGCAGCAATCATTGCTGCATTATCTGTGCAATATTCAATAGATGGAAAAGAAACTTTATAACCATTCTCTTGGCATAACTCTTTCAAACGATTGCGAAGTGAACGATTTGCTGCTACTCCGCCTGCTACAATCAAATTCTTGACCTTTAAATTTTTCATTGCTCTTAATGTTTTCTTAGTAAGAATATCTACAACACTCTTTTGAAATGATGCCGCTAAATTCTTATCATCAATTTTTCTACCCAATTGATGTTCACGATGTGCAAGATTGATTACAGCACTTTTTAATCCACTAAAACTAAAATTATAACTATCATCATCTAAAGGCATTGGTAAATCATAAGCAGGAATTCCCTCATATGCTAGCGAATCCACTTTTGGCCCTCCAGGATATCCCAAGTTAGCTACCCTTGCCACTTTATCATAACACTCTCCTACTGCATCATCTAACGTTCCACCTAAAATTTCAAACGAATAGTGCTCTTTCATATATACAAGTTCTGTATGTCCGCCACTTACAATTAACGCTATTAAAGGAAATGATAATGGTTCAACTAAATTATTTGCATAAATATGCCCCGCTAAATGGTGAACAGGAATTAATGGCTTTTTAAAAATATAACTTAACGTTTTTGCTGCTTCTAATCCAACTAAAAGGGAACCGATTAATCCAGGACCATAAGTAATCGCAATAGCAGTGATCTCCTGCATAGTCATTTTTGCCTCTTTTAAACATTGTTCGATAATCATTGTAATATTTTTTACATGATGACGACTCGCCACTTCAGGAACAACTCCACCAAAATCTTTATGAATATCAATTTGAGATAATACTACATTTGATATTTTTTGCGTTCCATTTTTAACAATTGCACAACTGGTTTCATCACAACTACTTTCTATTCCTAATATATATGTATCCTTCATTTTGTCACCTCTTTTTCCATAAGCAATCCATCTTCGTTTAAGTAATAACATTTTCTTTTACAACAAATTTTAAATCCAAATTTTTGATACAAATAAATGGCTTTTTTATTACTTTCACGAACTTCTAAGGTAATATTTTCTATTTCCTTTTGCATAGCAATTTGTATTAATTCCTCTAATAATTTGGAACCAATATGTTGATTTTGTACCTTTTCTTGTACCTGAAACTGACATATTTCCATTCTTTCATAAACAAAATCATACCATAATATTCCTAAAATTTCCTCATCATGATAATAAAGTAATAAATGAGAAAAAGGATTAAACCCTTTGGTAAATTTTTGTATTATCGGTATAGAAATTGAAGGGAAATTTGCTTTTATTTGAGCGTATTCTAATAAAGACAATGCTACTACATCTTTAATCATCTAATTTTTCTTCCGCTTCTGTCTTTTTTAAATATAAAGGATTTACCATGTGTGGATTTATTGATAAACGATCTAAAAATGCTAACATAATTGCTTTTAAATCTGGTTCATAGGAAACTATTGGATAACCAAAATCTTGGCAATCATTAGATACTACTTTAATTGTCCCAGAAAGGCTCTCTAAGAAGTTTTTAAGTTCTTTATAGGAAATATACTTAGCAGGCATTATTTCTTCTCTATTGCGGTTAAAAATAGCAGAATAACAGCAATCGTGTCTAGCATCGATTACAGGAACAACATAATCGCTATCGATTATCGAACTAGCCATAGCTTCTAATGAACTAACAGTCGCTATAGGAATCGATAATGCCCAAGCCCAAGTTTTTGCTATAGTAATACCAATACGAATTCCTGTAAAGGAACCTGGACCATTACAAACTAAGATTTTATCAATATTTCTTGGTTCAAGTTGATATTCTAAAAGCATTTCTTCAATCTTAGGTAATGAAAAAACAGATAGCTGATTGTTAAGTTTTAATTTTCGCTCAGCTATCAATTGACTATTAGATAATATACCCGTATATAGATAACTACTTGAAGTATCTATATATAAAACTGTCATAATACTGCCTCGCAAATATCTTCATATTCCTTACCATGTGGTGTAATTAATAAAACTCTAGTATCTTCATCAATTACTTTAAATTTAATATCTAAACGATTTGGAGGAAGCAGATCAGGGATTAAATCAGCCCATTCAATAATAGTGACTCCTCCTTTATCATAATATTCTTCAATTCCAAGTTCATCTGATTTTTCGTTTAGTCGATAAACGTCCATATGATATAATGGCATATCGCCAGTAAGATACTCTTTTATTATATTAAATGTAGGTGAAGTTACTGTTTCATCTATCTCCATAGCATGAGCAAATCCTTTAGTAAAAACAGTTTTTCCACTACCTAAATCACCAGTTAAACAAATTACCATATTAGAAAATTTTTCTGATTCAATATTTTGCGCCAATTCTATTGTCTCTAATTCATTGCGCGTTGTTATTTTATAATCCATATCTATCACCATAATCATTATAACAAAATAAAAAAGAAATATACAATAGATTTTGAATATTTCCTCATAAAATATATAATAAACTTTTAAAACAGAGTTATATACTTATTATTCATATACTAGTCTTCATAGATTTTGAAAAGAAAAGATAGAACGAAAATAAGTAAGTTAGAGTAAAATAGGAATTATATTTAAA
>CASRZP010000022.1 GCA_949440065.1 uncultured Bacilli bacterium | reverse complement strand
CTAGAGGAAGATACTTCAATTGCAGCAGCCAATAAGTTAGATAAGACGTTAATCAAGTATTCTTATCAAAAAGCAAGTGGTAGTTATTCTACACCAGCATTATTATCTACTTTAGGAAGTTCCTTAATCATTGAACAAAATCAAACCATTAACGCTGGTGCAAGTATAACTTATAATTTCAAATTTTGGTTAATTAATACAGCAACAAATACTGCTCAAGGAAAACAGTATAAAGCAAAAATTGTTGTTGATAGCGTTCCTACAACTTAAGCACGTAAGGTGCTTTTTTCTTTGATTTGGGAAAATAATTTGACAAAATAAAAGCTTAGTGATATAATATGGCATGTTTAAAGGGGGAAATATAGATGAAAAATCTAGCAATAACACAAAAACTTGCTTTATTATTAGCAACAAGTACATTATCTTTAACGATGAATGGTTGTAGTAAAAATTTACCAAATAATAGCGAGGTTGATGTGATAAATACTAGTTGCAGTTGTAATACCGATTTACCAAATGATAGTAGAATAGATGTACTTGATAATGAAAAGGTTTTTGAATCAATAAAAAATTTTAATTCTGGTTTCTTTTCTGATTTGCAGTTTTTAAATACATTTTATTCTTTAGATTCTAAAATTACATGTGTGTTTGAACCACAATATTTATGGTATTATGATAAAGAAAATAGAGGAATAGACGTTAGTGAAAATAGTGGCTGGGTAATACCTTTAATACGAGAAGATGGATACAAAACATTGGTTGATGCAAAATATCCAAACCATATTATTATAGAGAATTATGTGGAGTTAAGTGAGCCATATTATTTATGGTATTGTGATGATCATACAAATAAAAAAGCAAGTGGTTTTGTTGTAGATATAAAAAAAGATATAAATAGTAACAAAAAAGACATGGTGTTAGCATCAGATTTTAATCAAGTGTTAATTAAAGATTATTCACATAAGTCTAACCCAATGTACTTATTTAATAAGTATAAAGATGGTCAACCAGTTTTGGATAATGGATATAAAGTGGCAATACAAATAGGTAGAGAAGATGGACGATATTTGGTCGATGCATTTGATTTTACGAAAATATATTATACCGATACTTACTGGATAAGTTTAGTCACTCGCAAAGATGAAATTTTAGTGGAATATCCACACCCTGATGCCGAGTGTCGAAATGGAAGTATTAGTGTTTGCATTAAAAATAAAGATTTAAAAGCCAAAAAGTCAGATATTTTAATAAAAAACATTCAAGATTGGGAAGAAGAGAAGAGTTATTCTAAAAAATAAGCAAATTTCTATTTTTACATTGTGAATTTTGTAATGGATATGTTGATAGGGAACATCATACGACGCATACCTTTGGAGAATGGGAACAATATAATGATTATCATATTCGCTACTGTGGATGCGTTGAAGGACGTGAAAAAGGTGATCATCAATTTGAACTATTAGATGATGAAAATAGTGATGGCATGCTTGCAACATGTAACGTATGTGGTTTTGAAAAGCAAGTTCCAAGTCATGAGCATGCACCAGATAATATGGGCTTAATGGATTTAGTTATGAGTCCATACTATTCTGAATTAATATCTTATAGTCAAATTTCTAACCCTAATCCATCACCTGATGATTATTGTTCACGTTATGATTTAATATGTGGTACTTGTGGGATAAAATATTCAATTCATTATGATCATAAATTTGTTGATGGTTCTTGTACTAGAGGTTACTGTGATCATATTAGTGAAGTAAGTAATTATTTACAAGAAGAAAGTGACTTTGATATAGAAGATAATTTAGAAAAAGAAGAGGAAAAAGTATATACTTTAACAAGATAAAGAAACTTTTTCTTTTTTTGTGACGATTTGACGTGAACATATGTTTTTGATATAATAAGAGCAATCAATAAAAAAAGAAAAAATAAGAAAAAGTTTCATAAAATAATAGGGGAGGCACACTTAGTGAAAGTATTATTATATACAGAAAGTGAGAAATTATTTAGTAAATCAGGTTTAGGAAAAGCAATTAAGCATCAAATGAAAGCACTTGATTCCGTTGGGATAGAATATACCTTAGACCCAGATGATGATTATGACATTGTTCATATCAATACCTATGGACCAAAGTCTTTTGCTTTAGCCAAAGTAGCAAGAAAAAATGGAAAAAAAGTGATATATCACGCGCACTCTACGGAGGAAGATTTTAAAAACTCTTTTTTGTTATCGAATCAAGTTGCACCAATTTTTAAAAAATGGTTGATTACTTGTTATAGTCTAGGCGATTATATCGTAACCCCTACACCATATTCTAAACAACTACTAGAAGGATACGGAATAAAAATACCGATTAAAGCGATTTCTAATGGAATTGAACTATCTTTTTTTAAACCAAGTTATCAAGAAGGACAAAAGTTTAGAAAAACATATCACTACAAGAAAAAAGATAAGGTAGTCATGGGCATTGGACTGTATCTAGAAAGAAAAGGTATCTTAGATTTTGTAGAACTTGCTAAACGATTACCAGAATACAAATTCATTTGGTTTGGTTTTACTCCTTTATACACCGTTCCCCAAAAGATTCGCGATGCGGTAAAAACAGAATTACCGAATTTAATATTCGCTGGATACGTAGAACCAGAAATGATTCGTGCAGCTTTATCAGGAGCAGACCTTTATATTTTCCCAACTTTAGAAGAGACGGAAGGAATTCCTATTTTGGAAGCCATTGCGATGAAGCAAAAAGCAATTGTAAGAGATATCCCAGTGTTTTCTCCTTGGTTAGAAGATGGTGTTAATGTTTATAAAGCCAAAGATGTAGATGAGTTTGAACAAAAGATTAAAGGTGTTTTATCAGGAAGTTTAAAGTCATTAACAGAAAATGCTTATAAAGTGGCAGAAGATAGAGACATTTATCAAATTGGTTTACAGTTAAAAGAAGTATATGAAAATGTATTATCGAGTAAAAATAAAAGAGAAAGAAAAAAGAAGGGCAAGTAAATTTAACGAGCCTTTCTTTTTATTAGTTTAGCGTGTACCACAAGATTTTGGTTATTGGTTAGGGTTAAAATTTTATCTTGAGATGATACATTCACATCAAAAGAGTATTGACTTTGATTTTTACATCGCGTTAAATAAGTTAAATAAGTAGCATCTCCACTTGGGTAGTGAAAACGCCAACTATCTTTTATTTCTTGTTGATAAATAGAAAAGATTTGATAGATAAAAATATCATTTGGTGTAGATACATAGATAAAATGATTTTCTTTAGTTTGATACCATTCATCAGTTAATAAAGTATCTAGGTAGTCCATACTTGTTTTTTTTAGTCTAGTCGGAAAGTAGATAACGTTTTGTTCATTCATGTCTTGAAAGTTATTTCGATAATCACTAAAAATCCAACCTGCTGGGTTTTTACTTTTGTCAAAGGTATGTTGGTAGTAAAATTCATTATCTATCGTTTGAACAACAGGATAATAAATTTTCGTCCCTCCAATTTGCATCCAGATAGTAGTATCCTGATTTATCGATTGAAAACCATTAAAATCAACTTCTAAAAAAGATAAAGGAATATCCATTTTATCATTTTCATTAACCCAATCTAAATCAGTAGAAGCAATTTTTTTAATTATTGTACTTTTCGTTAATGTTTTACATAAAGAGTCAATCTTATTATTTTCGTATAAAAAAATAGTACCAACGATAAGAGAACCCACGAGAATAGATGAGGTTAGTAGTAAAAGAAACATATTTTTAAAAGATGTTTTCTTTTTCATTTGATTGACTCCTTTCTATTACTAGTAGTAATGTTGTTACAAAGTAATATTATAAGGGAATTTCTAATTTCTGTAAATTGTCTTAGCCGATTTTTCTAAAATTTTACTATAGTTTATTTTTTGTTTCTCATATGTTATCTTAAATGTTTTTTCCAATAACCTATTTGCAAAATACTACAATTTGACGTATAATAACTTTAGGTGATCAAAATGGGATATTTCACTCCCACGATGTATAAGAAAAACGTTAGAGAAATTCCTTATCATATACTAAAAAAAATGGGCATTAAGTGCCTTATTTTTGACCTAGATAATACTCTTGCTACCATTGATGAAGAGTGTAGTGATGAATTAGTAACATGGATACATCAGCTAAAAAAGGACTTTCTTGTGTTGATTATTACTAATAACACCAAAAAAAGAGTAGCATCATACAAGAAAAAATTAAATGTTCCTATTTACTCTTTTGCCCTAAAACCTAGTATCAAAACAGTATCTAAAATAAGTAAGGAATATTCACTAAAAAAAGATGAACTTTGTATAATTGGAGATCAGTTAATGACAGATATCTTTTTGGGAAAACGTTTTTCTATCATGACCATTTTAGTAGATCCTATAGCCAAAAAGGACTTAAAAATAACATCCTTTAATCGCTTTGTTGAACGTATTATTTTAAAACGCTATAAAAGATTACAGTATCTAGAAAGAGGTAAGTATTATGAATGAGAAATATTGTACTGGTTGTGGAGTAAAACTACAATATGAAAACGTATTACAAGAAGGATATACGACAAGTTGTGAAAACGAATTATGTCAACGTTGTTTTCGCCTTAAAAACTATGGAGAATATCAAGTAGTTACAAAATCGAATGAAGAATACATTGAAATATTAAAGTCCATCGGAGAAACTAAGGATTTAGTGTTATATATTACCGATTTATTAAATATTGAGCAAGACTTAGAAATGATGAGAGAATATATTCCTAATAAAATGATTTTAGTGTTAAACAAACGAGATATTATTCCAAAATCGGTAAAAGATGAAAAAATAATTTCTTATTTCAAACAAGAAAATCTAGATTTTTTAGATGTTGTTGTCATTAGTGCAGCCAAAAATTATAATATCGACGTACTATTAAAAACCATTAAGTTTCATCAGACGAGTAAAAATGTGTATGTGGTAGGACATACGAATGCGGGAAAGAGCAGTTTAATTAATCAGTTGTTGAAAAACTATTCTAATAATACCAATCAATTAACGATATCACCACTTCCTAGTACTACCTTAAATAAAATCAGCATTGATTTAAACGAGTTTTTAACTTTAATTGATACCCCTGGGTTAGTTGATCGAAGAAATATTGTCAATTACTTAAGTAGTGACCAGTTGAAAAAAGTAAGTCCTAAGAAAGAAATCAAACCGAAGACCTATCAATTAAAAAAGGGACAAGCACTACTTATTGAAGATATGGCTAGAATTGATTATGTAGAAGGAGAGAGAAATAGTTTTACACTTTACATTTCTAATGAGTTAAAAGTAAAACGGATTAATGCGAAAACCAATCTTCGCTTAAAAGATTTAGCAAAGGAGTCATTTACCTTAAAATACTATGAAGATATCGTCATGAATGGTCTTGGATTTGTTAAAATTGTTGATAAAGGACAAGTGGATGTTTATATTAACCAAAATGTTCAAGTGTTTATTCGTAATTCATTAATTTAAAAGAAAAGAAACAATTTTTTTCATTGTTTTAATGGCAAAATGATAAAAAAGTTGTCAAATATAACAAAAATTCCCATAAGTTTCCCACAATCTGTCAAATAGGTTAAAAAAATAGCATTTCATCACGAAATGCTAGTATGTTAAAATAAATTATGCTATACTGAATCTATAAGCGAAAGGAGGGATAGAATATGTTTAACTGGAAAAAATGGTTCTGGGGATTCTAATATCCAAACGAGAAGACGATGCCAACAGTTCTTCTCTTTTTTATTATCATTAAAATAAAATCTTTCTTAGTTTTTTATTTTCCTCTTCAATAATAGAAGAAGAGTAGTCAAACAGCTTATCTTTAGAAAAGTTAGGGTTAAAGGAAAATAAATCAATATTAGCTCCTGTAATTTTCATGATATTTTCTAAATAAGCAAACTTTCTTTCACGTAAATTTTTTGTTCGAATAGCAAGTGTGCGAAGCACATTAAGATCACCTTGAATAGGAAAAGCTTTAATTTCTTTAGGCATAAAACAAAATAAAGGATAAATACTTAATCTATCTTTTTGGTAAATTCCTGAATAAGAAAGATTCGCTAACATAGCTTCTATTTGAGGATATTTATCTAATTTAGTTAAAGAATAAGTAAAAAAATTTTGATTATAAAAATTTAAAGCAGGAATCAAATAATCTAAGGATTCTTTGTTTGTTTGCTCGTATAGTTTTAGGTATGGAATACAATATTCTACTTGTAAGGTACCATAGAAACCTACCCCTAGATATTTTCTTAATAATTTTTCATCAATGTCTAGTTCAATTAACATATTTTGATATGGTCTACTTTTTGTTGCTACAAATAAAGCATCAGCAATGCTAGAGAAAAAGAACTTGCTCATTTCTTTTGGTTTTTCAAAAGTATTAATACCATCATCGCTAATAAAATGATATTTTTTAAGATAAGAATTAGAAGGAGAAATAAGTCCTAGATACATAAAATTATATAACTCATTATAACTGCCTTCATTTTCTCTTGCACATGAATTTAAATAGCGATATACTTTCATGTTTATTCCTCCGTTTATTTTTTGAATAAGATTTTTCTTAATTCTTTGTTTTCTTCTTCGATAATAGAATGTGTAAAACGAAAAAGTTCGTCTTTAGAAAAATCATGATCAAAAAAGAAAAGGTCTTCTCTTGCTTGTGTTATTCTTTTTAATTCCGCTTCAAAGCAATACCTATCTTCACGTACTGCTTTTATTTTTTTGGCAATTTCTTTAAAATATTTACTATTTTCTTTAGGGATAACATAATAATTGATGTTTTTAGGCGTAAAACAAAATAATGGATAAATGCTTAAGCGATTTTCTTGATAGATATAAGAAATATCTTTGACTTTTGCTAGAAGTTTTTCTAATTCTTGATATTCTTTTAGATGAGATAGATTCTTTTTCTTATACATATTGTCATTATAAAATGCTAAGGATGGTAGGGTATAATCATTAAAATCTTGTGCTAAGAACTGATACATTTCTTGATAGGGAATACAGTATTCTACTTGTAACGATTCATAATATCCTAAACCGATATTTTTTAGTAATAAAGAATTAGGAATATCTAACTCCATTAAAGTGATTTCTCTTTCTTTATTAGGATATGCTGTATATAAAGTATCAGCAAGACTAGGAAAAAAGTATTTGCTCATTGGCATATTTTCACCAAAGGTATTAATACCATCTTGAAAAATAGGATCTTTACGAAGATAATTATTGGATGGAGAGATTAACCCTAGCTGAATAAGATTATATTTTTCATTTAAGCTACCATCATATGGATTGACTGACCAGTTACAAAAACGATATACCTTCATGATTTATCCCCCTTTTATCGGCGTTTATTATAACATATCTTTTTGATAAAAACAAGGGACTTTAATTTACTTTTAAAAATAGATATGCTATAATCATGAGGTAAGTGATGAAGAAAAAAAGAAGAATTTTTTTTCATCGACTCGGAGGTTTTTATGAAGACATTATATTTTAAAGATTTAGATCAACATTTTGGAAAAGTTGTAGTTCTTGATGGATTTGTGGATAATGTTCGTGATTTACAATATGTACAATTTGTTGTTTTAAGAGATACCACAGGAAGAGTACAAGTAACGATTGAAAAAAATGAAGAAAATGCTTCACTTAATGAAATAGTATCAAACCTAACACTAGAAAGTACAGTAAAAGTTAAAGGAACATTACAGCAAAATGAAAAGGTAAAATTAAATCAAATGGAAGTAATTCCTAGTGAAATTATAGTTACTAGCTTATCTTTAGATGAGTTACCAATCAATTATAAAGATAGTTCTAGTGCATCCATTGATACAAGATTAAATTATCGTTTTCTAGATTTACGTAGTCAAAAGAACTTATTAATGTTTAAAGTGCAAACTTGTTTAGTGCATGCGATGAGAGAATTTGTAATGAATCAAGGCTTTTTAGAAATTCATACGCCAAAATTAATTGGTGCAGCAAGTGAATCAGGTGCTGAAGTTTTTGAGTTAAAATATTTTGATCGACTAGCTTACTTAGCACAAAGTCCACAGTTTTATAAACAAATGGCCATTGCTAGTGGTTTTGATAAAGTATTTGAAGTAGCACCAGTTTTCCGTGCAGAAAATTCTAATTCTTATCGTCATGCTACTGAGTTTACTTCTTTTGATGTTGAATTTAGCTACATTGACTCTTTTGAAGATGTTATGGACTTTGAAGAAAATTTACTTATTGCAGGTATTAGCAAAGTTAAAGAAGAGTATGGGGAAGAAATTAAAGAAATTTTTGGTGTGGATATTATAGTACCTAAAAAACCTTTTCCAAGAATAAAGTTAGAAGAGTTATATCAAGAGTTAGAAAAGACAGCTAATTTTAGTATGAATGTAGAAGATGTGGGAGATATGAATAGTGAATCTGAAAAACTAGCTAGTGAGTACATTAAGAAAAAATATGGACACGAATTTGTATTTATTACTGATTATAGTGCTAAAAAACGAGCTTTCTATCATATGAGAAAAGATGGAATTCCTCAAGGATACGACTTGATTTGGAAAGGATGCGAAATTACTACAGGAGCCCAAAGAGAACATCGTTATGAAGTGTTAAAACAACAAGCTTTAGAAAAAGGACTAGGGGAAGATATTAAATTCTACTTAGAGTTCTTTAAATATGGATGTCCTCCACATGGTGGTTTTGCTATTGGTGTGGATCGTATTACTATGTTGTTACTTGAAACAGGTTCTATTAAAGAAACGATGTTTATCTTCCGTGGACCTAATCGTATTGAACCATAAGTAGCTCTAGCTATTTTCAATTATTTCTATTTAATTGTTCATAGTGGTATACTTTTTCTTTATTTTTATCAAGATTAAGGGATAATTCTTCCTTAATTTTTTTCATATTTTCCTCTTTTTCTAAAAGCTCTTTTTCTATGATTTCGATGGTAGTTAAAAATTCATGATAGATGGGTAGTTCATGAAGATGTTCGCCGAAGTCTTTTAAAAAAGTATTTTTAACATCTATTAATTCATGGATGCTATAGTCAATTAATGAAGAGATAGAATCCATATCTTTAGCTGTACTTTCAATAAAATTTTGGTAATCATGATAATGAAAAGTTTTGATTTCCTTTACTTCTTCCCTTGGTTTGAACATATTTTTAATTAAATTTGTTGCGACAAGTACTTCTAGGGCAGTAATAGCATTCGCTTTAGGTCGAGGATTCATTCTAAAAAGGGAGAAAAGAAGGATACTTCGCTCTAACAGTCCAAGAGCATGACGAGTTTGTATTTGCATTTTAGTAGTGACACTTACTGCTTCATTTACTTTTCGACTAACTTCTTCTAGTTTTTCTTCTGCTTCTTTGACTAAGTTTTCTAAATCTTTTGCCACTTTACTAATATCGATGTATTTATCTTGTAATATTTCTAAATTCTCTTCATCTATAGCACATTTTTTTCTTTTCTCTTCTAATTTTTTTGCTAATTCCTCTTCTTTTTGTTCTATTAGCAAAATAGTATCCATTACACTTGTGTATAGTTCTTCTTTTTTTAGATTATGCATTTTATCATTAACTTCTTGTGTAGATACGACTTCTTTGTATTCACTTACAAGTTTTTTTAAATAATTATCATCTAATTGGTAGATAAAGTCTAACTTTTGATCATCAAAGACGATTTCTAATTCTTTCTTAATTTTTAATAGCCTTTCAAGCAAACGATTCATCTTATCGATATATTCTTCTATTTCCCTACATTGATAAGTTTCGCTACTTCCTTTTTCTAAAACTTCTAATTCAAAAGATAATTTTTTTAACTGATAACGTTGCTCTTTTAAAATGCTTTCTAATTGGGTAATCACTTTTTGTTCTAAAAATAGTTCTTGTTCCTTTTCTTGCTCGACTGTTTCTACTGTTGTATTATTTTCCGATGGATAAATAGGAACATCATCTAAAGTTTTCGAAGAAGTACTTACTTTTACTTTGGGAATTTCTTGCTTTTTCTTTGGCATAGTTACCGTTGTTACCGTTTTTTCTTTTTTCTCTATAGGAATAGTATAATTAATGTCAACCATTTTTAAAGATACTTCTGTTGTTTTTGTATCTGATGTTTTCATTTTTTCTTTCTGAGGTTCTATTAGAGAAATACCAACCCTCTTTTTTCTTGGTACTACTATTGTTCTATTTTGTAGTACATCTTTTTTTCCCTTTTTCCTTTTTTTCTTTTCCCATTGTTCTTGTTGTTCCTGTAATTTTTTTCGTCTAATATTTTTTCTTGTTTGCTTTAAATCTTTTTTTGTTCCTTTAGCACCAATGCCACCAAACATAGCTATCCCTCTTTTTCTTTTGTATTATAATATAAAAGTTAGAAAATGTAAATTATAGTTTTAACTAAATTTTATTTAAACTTTTGATGTGTTTACTGTATAATAAAAGTAAATGAAGAAAATGAGGTATAAAATGAAGAAGAATTTATTATTTTGTTTTTGTGTAATTTTAGCTATTGTTTTACTCAGTTTAGGTGCATTTATTAGTTTTCGCTAAATAGGAAAGGCACCAGATACGTTACAAAATATTCCTGATGATACACCAACAATAGAAAAGAAAATTATAGCGATTGTTAGTAAAAATGCTAATGATAATCAAGAAAATCCTAAATATTCTTTAATAGCAATTCCTAACATTGGTAATCCAATTACCCTTATGGATTATAATATAAAAGATTTATCTATCGTCTATACTTATCATCAAAATAAGCTTTACTTATATGTACAAGATGCAACTAACAATGATGTTAATATGTTAGGATTTATCGATTTAAACTTAGAAGGAAATTCCTATCCATTTATCGAATTTGCCAAAGTACAAGCAAATGGACTTCCTCATTCTATTGCTGTATTAGATGATATCATTTATTACACATCATCAGCATCGAAACATATCATTTATCAATATGATATGATAACAAAGGAAATTACTGAAAAGGAAATTTTTGATACCAATGTAGGGGGAATTACCCTTTATTCATTAGAAAATCATCAATTAGTATATCAGGTCAGTTCGTATGGAAATGTTCCTCCAATTATAGGAATCATGAATACAAAAACCAATGAAAAACATGAAATTACAAATGGTACTATAGATTTTGTTTATGATAATAAAATAATTTACAAACAATATGAGTATAATAATTACGACACATGGACCTATTTTGAATACGATACTAAAAATGAACAGAAAAAAAAGATAAGTGATGTAATAACAAGAACCGTTGTTGCTGATGGAATATCCCATATTATTCCTGTAGATGATGGATACATTTATGTAAATGATGATACCATTTATCACTATAGAGAAAATCATATAGAAAGACTTTATCAATTTGATAGTTTTATCGATCAAATTATCATTGCCCCAAATAACAAAATTTATCTATTACATGGTTATGGACCTCATTATATACCTCATTACTTTGTATTAAACTTAAAAACATTAGAGAAAAAAGAACTAGAAACATATGAATTTTATTCTCATGTTTTATACTTAAAATAATTGATTCAAGATAATTTTTGTGTTATTCTATTATTAGAATGGAGTGGAAGTAGTGGAAAAGTCAAATATTTATAAGTCATTATTACTAATTATCGTTTTTTTTCTTTATACCGTATTAATTAAGAGTAGTCCGTCTATACTAAAAGTAGTTCTAGATTTAGGAATTATCATTTTAGCGATATTCTTATTAAAAGATGAGTTAAAAGAATCAGCATATGAGTTTAAAAAAAGAAAAGGAAAATTCATTTTAAGTATCTTCTTAGGCTTTGTTGCCATCTTGGTATTACAAGCGTTAACTGGAGTACTTTTTGAAATGTTTTTCAAAATTACAAGTCCAAGTGGAGAAGCACAAGCAGCTTTGTTTAAATCAGCACCATTGTACTTATGTTTTTCTATGTTGTTGTTTTCTCCGATTGTAGAAGAATTAACTTTTAGAGGAGCATTTCATAAAATTATTCAGAATAAAGTATTATATACATTAATTAGTAGTATTCTATATGGTGCACTTTATGTATTATTTGTATCTACTGAAAGTATGTCATACTTATTTATTATTTCGTATTCACTAGTAGCAATAGTGTATCCTATTATTTATTTAAAAACAAAAAGTATTTATGCACCGATGCTTTTACATTTGATTCAAAATGCTTTTGCTATTTTAATGATGATGTAGTAGATCGAAGGAGGAATTATGAAAGGTAAGAAATTTATCTTAATATTAATCATTGTTGCCATAACAAGTTTTACGATTAGTGTACAAGCAGAAGCGATAAAAGAACTTCCTCCTTATGTCGAAGTTAGTGGTGTCAATGAAAACATTTATGATGTGAATAAGAAAATTACCAATGATGAGGTAATTGTTATGTTAAAACAAAAAAATAGTAATTTATCTTATTCGTGGACCTTTCAAAAAAGTGAATTAACTAGCGATATAATAAAGTTAAATTTTGAACTTGATTTTGTTAGTCCTAATCAGGAAGTCATTGATAAGTTAACGAGTGATGTGGAAAAGACATATTTATCATTTCAGCATCATGGAAGTCTTCCTAGTAAAGCTAGTATTCATCTATATGTAGGAAATAAATATAAGAATGGACAAAAGCTATATTTGTATTACTATAATGATGAAAATGATACTATCGAGTATATTGCCCATAATATTAAAGTGGTGGATGGATACATTGATTTTGAAATTGATCATTGTTCTGATTATATTTTAACAACAACTATCGTAAATTCAGCGGTGAATAATCCTAAAAATATGAATTATATTATCGTTGGTATGGTTATTGTGGTAATAGGTTTAGCAGCAGTTACGGTATTTAAAACAAAACGATAGAAGAGTAGCTAGAAAAAGCTATTCTTTTTTTCATTTTTTTTCATATTTTGATGTAATTTGTCATTTTACTTCCTATATTAACATTGAGGAGGTTTTTTAATGATGTATAGAAATAAAATATAAATAGGAAAGAAGAAAAGATGAATAGGATGAAAATTGTTAAGGAGGAAATAGGGAATGAATGAAATAGAAATGTATACAGAAAAAACTTTTGAAAATATTAAACATGTTGATGAAATGGGAAATGAATATTGGTGTGCTAGAGAATTACAAAAAGTATTAGATTATAAAAAGTGGCAAAGGTTTGTCAATGTAATAGAAACGGCAAAAATGGCAGTGTTCAAAGCAATTATATGATTGCTGACCATTTTACCCAAGTGGGCAAAATGGTTGATATTGGTTCGAAAACTTCAAGAAGTATTGCAGATTATAAGTTATCACGATATGCTTGTTACTTAATAGTGCAAAACTCGGATCCGAGAAAAGAAGTTGTTGCTCTAGGCCAAACTTATTTTGCAATACAAACAAGACGCCAAGAGTTAACAGAAAAAGAGTATAGTAACCTAACAGAAGATGAAAAAAGGTTTTATCAAAGAAATCTAACCAAAAAAGGAAATTACTCACTAAATCAAGTGGCCAAAAATGCAGGCGTTAAAAATTTTGACAAGTTTCATAATGCTGGTTATAAAGGATTATACAATGGTGAGACAGCAGATGATATAGCAAAGAGAAAAGGTTTAAGGTATAGAGAAGATATTTTAGATAATATGGGTAGTGATGAATTAATTGCTAATCTATTTAGAATTTCTCAAACTGAACAAAAATTAAAAAGAGATAAAGTGCGAGGTGAAAAGAAAGCCAAAGGAACGCATTATGAAGTAGGAAAAGAAGTTAGAAATACAATAATATAGTTAGACTAAAACAAGATGAAAATAAGGATAAAGAATTGTGATTTTTCTTTTCAAATGGTTAAAACTATGATAGAATGTAGTCACTATGGAGGGGATAAGCTATGTTTGTTGATGAAGTTGAATTAAAAGTAATCGCTGGTGCTGGAGGAGATGGATGTACTGCTTTTAGAAGGGAAAAATATATTCCTTTAGGTGGACCATTCGGTGGTAACGGCGGAAAAGGTGCAGATATTATTTTTTGTGTGGATACAGGATTACATACACTTCTTGATTTACGTTATCAAAAGCTCATCAAAGGAGAAAAAGGAGAAAATGGAAAAGGTAAAAATCAACATGGAAAAAAGGCTGAAGATGTTATGATTAAGGTGCCTCAAGGAACAGTAATTACTGACTCTGATACAGGATTAATCATTGGTGATTTAAAAGAAAAGAACAGCCAAGTTATTGTTGCTCACGGTGGAAGAGGTGGTAGAGGTAACACAGCCTTCAAAACGCAGACAAATACTGCCCCAAACTACTCTGAAAATGGAGAACCTGGAGAAGAGAGGTTTTTAAAAGTTGAATTAAAAATGATTGCTGATGTTGGATTAGTGGGTTTTCCAAGTGTTGGAAAAAGTACCATTATCTCAATGGTATCAAAAGCTAAACCCAAAATAGCAGATTATCCATTTACTACACTTAGTCCAAACCTTGGCGTAGTAAAAGCAAGAAACGGCAAAAGCTTTGTGATGGCCGACTTACCTGGATTAATTGAAGGTGCACACAACGGAGAAGGATTAGGAGATAGATTCCTACGTCATATTGAACGAACAAAAGTCATTGCTCATGTGATTGATATGAGTGGTACTCTACGTGATCCTTATCAAGATTATTTAACCATTAATCATGAATTAGAAGAGTTTAATCCTAAATTATTAAAGCGACCTCAAATTATTATTGCGAATAAAATGGATAGTGAAGAAGCTTTAGAAAACTTAGAAAAATTTAAAGAAAAAGTTAATACGGCAGTTTATCCTGTATGTGCTGTTTTACAAGAAGGACTAGATGATGCCATTGATGCCTTAGCTGATTTAGTTTACCAAATAGAAGATGAACCACTTTATGAAGATGAACAAATGGATAGCCATGTGGTATATACATTTAAACAAGAAGAACCATTTACGATTACTAAAGAAAATGCAACTTGGGTAATCAGCGGCAAAGAAATTGAAAAGATTTTTAAAATGACAAAATTTACTTCCTATGAAGCTGAGATGCGTTTTGCTAAGCGTCTTCGTAAAATGGGAATTGATGATAAATTAAAAGAAGCAGGAGCCATGAATGGAGATATTGTTAGAATTTTAGACTTTGAATTTATCTATCAAGAAGACTAATTTTTCCTTTACGATACAATTTTACTTTGTATTTTGCTTTATGATACAATAAAATAAAAAAAGGTGAGAAATAGATGAACGATAAAAAGGATTTGTTTCGAGAAATCATTGATGAGAGTATTGAAGTTGATGTATCGATATTACCAAAAGCATTAAGAGAGTTAATCGAAGAATTAGAAGTTTTGCATAAGAAAAGAGATTGGTTTTTCTATGATTTAAAGTTTGATGAATTAGAAAATAGAGCTAAATCTTATATCATTAATAGACAGTTATCATAAGGGTTATATAAAAAATATTAGCAAAATACGGAGGACTTTATGATTAAAATTAAAAATTTAGATTCTTGTGAGGAATCAAATACAATCACTCCTTTATCAGATGATGAAAAAATAGTAAAGGATAGAAATTTTGAACATTACGTCTTGTAATAGATTATAGAATTTGTTAAAATAAATACATAAAAGTAGGTGTTTTAGTAAATGAAAATTAACCAAAGATTAACTAGGGGGGGGGGCAGCTTTTAAAATAAAGTCTATATATTACAAGAAATTTCAAGGAACAGGATATAAAATCTTGTTCTTTTTCTTGTGTTAAATTTATTCTTTGCTAACTTAGTGAATGAGTAAACAAAACAACGATATACTAAAAAAGAAAGTAGGGAAAGTATGAAAGAAAAAAAGAAAATCCTCATAACGGTTATTTTATTACTATCTATCGTTTGTGTAACTATTGGAATAAGTTTTGCCGCCTTTCGTTTTGCAAAAGAAGGAACCGTAGAAAATACTTTGGAAACAGGAACTGTTGCATTAACTTATACCGAAGGAAAAACGGGAATCATTTTAGAAGATGCCTTACCAATAAGTGATGAAACAGGTAAGATGCTAACAGGAGAAAATAACGTCTTTGATTTTACGGTGACAGCAACTCTAGGTAAAGATACGGTGATCACTTATGAAGTAACAGCAGTAAAAATACCCATTACAGATATGGAACCTCTATTAGATACTGAAGTAAAACTATATCTAGAACGAGCAGTAGACCCAGAGATAGACTACACCGAAATTATGGCACCCACAAACTTTATTCCAAGTACTGAGCAAAGTGAAGTAGGATCACCCATAGGAAGTATGATATTAGATACGGGAACATTTTCA
>CASRZP010000021.1 GCA_949440065.1 uncultured Bacilli bacterium | reverse complement strand
ATTCTGCCCCCCCCCCTAGTTAATTTTTTGTTAATTTTCATTACTTGCACATCCTTATCTTCTAGATAAATTCTATCAAAAATTCTAAAGGCTTTCAAGTGCTTTTTAATATTTAATCACCGTTTTTAATCTTCTAATAATCTTCTTTTCAATTCTTGAAATATACGACTGACTAATTCCTAAAAGGTCTGCTACCTCTTTTTGCGTTAACTCCTTATGATTCATTAGTCCATATCGTAATACAATAATATCCCTATCCCTTGGATCTAACCTACTAATTTCTGCTAACAACAAATTCTTCTCCGTTTCCTTTTCTAACTCCTTAGTCACCAAATCATCCTCGGTTCCCAAGATATCTTCTAGATGTAACTCGTTCCCATCTGCATCAAAACTTAAGCTCTCATCAAAGCTAACTTCTGTTTTAATCTTCTTATTTTTCCTCAAATACATCAAAATTTCATTATCAATACATCTTGATGCATACGTTGCCAACTTAATATTTTTATCCATACTAAAAGTATTAATTCCTTTAATCAGTCCAATGGTACCAATGCTTACCAAATCTTCCAAATCAATCTTGGTATTTTCATATTTCTTAGCAAGAAATACCACTAGCCGTAAATTATGTTCAATCAACTTATCTTTAGCAAACGTATCCCCATCCATGGCTAAATTTAAATAATACTCTTCCATCTCTTTAGATAATGGTTCAGGTAAAACATCTGTTGCTCCTACATAAAAAATTTGGTGTTGATAAGTTAACAATATTCCTATTACTAATAATAAACTAATCATTTTATCTCCTCCTTATAATCGACATGCAACAACATATCATAATTTCCTAATTTTACTTTACTACCACAAAGCCCTACCAATACATCAGTATATTCTCTAGTCGCATCAATTCTCATCTTAGGTACTTTAATACACTTAATTAGCGACGTTTCACTAATGGTTTCATAAGGTACCAAAAGGATATGTTCTTTATTGATGTTAGAAATAGGAATCAATTTTTCCTTTACTAACACAACGGGTCGATGATGATATGGTTCATAAAGTTGATTTCCTGTATCTAAATAAGCATTTAAATGAATTGTTGTTTTATCATTTAAAAAAAGCTCAATCTGGTAATAAAGTCTTATTTTATCTTTTTCTTCCTTCATCATTTTGATATAAAGAAACAAAAAAACAGGACTAAGTATTAAAATAAACATCCATATCGCTGTATTTACTTTAAAATGCTGTTTTAAAAAAGTTAAAAAACCACCTAAAATAAGTGAATGAACATAAAATATCACAAGTGTTTTCCCTGTTTTTTGTAAAGTAGAAAAACCAAAAGTAACAATAACCATAAGAACACTTACAACTACTTGAAAAAGAATCAGTGTAACACTAGAAAAAGGATAGAATAACACTAAGGTACTAAGTAAACCAAGACTAGCACCTAAAATGAGTCGATACCATTTAATATATTGTTTGAAAAAACTTCCTGTTGCTAATAACAAAAAGGCATCGAAAAAGAAATTAAGTAACATAAATAAATCAACATAGACAATCAATTCTCATCACCTTTTAACAGTATAATCTATTAAAAAGCTGAAATTTGTCGAAATAAAACAAAAAAATGATGATTTCTCACCATTTTATTTAAGTATCTTTTGCTTTGGTGCTTCTAATAAAGATTGATGTGTACTTTCTTCATGATTTTTGAAAAAACGTTTTTTTCTTCTTATTTCTTCAAAAAGATCTATCACTGGTTTTGTCTTATTCTTCATTTTCCCTACTTGATTAAAATATCTATCACCCATAATATCATTACCCAAATAATAATATTCTCTAGCAGTAATCAATAATGCTATACCATATTGTTCTTCTGTTAAAGAAAAATTCGTCTTTATTTCTTCTTGTGACATATTCTTAGCAATCGCATACACCACTTCATGAAGATGAGAAATTCCATAAGTTTTTTCTTTAGCATTTTTAAACATCGTATGACCAGATTCACCTTTTTTTGTTACAGTAACCTCTTTCAAAGATCCTACTTGGTTTTTCGATAAAGCATTAATTATTACTGAAAAATCATATTTACATGTTTTATTTCTCGTTAATTCTTCTGCAATAGTCAAATACGTTACAGCCAAATCGTTCATGTTTTTATTCTTACAAGCAATTCCTAATCGTGCATAAAGCCAAGCATCCATCGATTTTACCTTTAAGGCTTGTTGAAAAGCAAAAATACTAAAATCATATTCTTGAGCCTGATACATCGCTTCTCCTATTCTCATCAAGTCTTTCACCTCATCCATATCAGCTGATGCTGTATACGTTTTAGCTACAATTCTTCTACTATATGATGGACCTATTTCAAAACAATAGATCCCTTCTAACTTGTTGATAGCTTGATAAATTTCGTTCATTTGCCAATTTGCCATCGACTTAAAAATATAAATACCTTGATGAGCTAAGTTATCTAATACACCTTGCAATAAAAGTTGTTCTTTTTTGGTTAATGGTTGATAAGGGTTCATGAAACTCTTCTTCACTTCAGAGGCAAATAGCTTATTAATTTCCTTAGAACACTCTAATTCATTTCCTGTGATAGATGGATAACGATGAATCATACTATGATATATTTTAGCATGATTGTACTTTTGTTCAATTAACGCCTGATAAAAACAAGCTAATTGTTCTGCTAGGGAAAAAGAATATTCCTCGTTCATTAATTGAAGTAATAAATTTTTTGTATAAATAAAGTGATCGTTTTTATTGACAACATCTAATTTAATCGTATCTTTCACTAATTGTTCATATTCTGTCCTTTCTAATTGAAGAAGATACTTTCTAAGTTTTTGGTAGAAAGGTATCAATTGATGATTTTCTAAATCTAAAGTCATTTCTTGATACGTTACTTTTGCGTAAGCTTTATTTAAAGTATTATTTTGAACGGTTACCATAGCAAGAAGTTTTTCTAATTCTACATATAAGGGAATCATTCGTCTTAAATAATAAGCATCTTTTTCAATTAATCTCTTAGCTAATGGATAATCTTTTCCTTCAATAGCTGTTAAAAATTGATCGGTATTTAAAGTCATTGCCTGTTTGATAAAAGATTTTTGCTCTTCTTGTAAAATTTTGATATCTTTAGATAGAAGTAAAACCGCGGTATTTACTTTCGTTAGTTTGTGACTTTCTTTTGCTCTTTCTAACACTTCAATTACTTTATCATAGTTTTCATTTTCTAAATAAGGAACTAACATAGCTTTTAACTTTTCTTGCTTTTGTTGTACTTTAGTCAATAACACCATAGTTAATTCATTATCCGTAGTAACACAATAGTCTTTACTCATCGCTTGTTTTAAGCTTTCTATTGCTACGCTAAATTGTTCATTAGCTATTTTATAACGAATTTGATTCGATAATCTTCCTACTTCAGCATCATGATATTTCACTTTAAATTGTTCGTATAGATTACCTTTAACTACTACTCTTCTTGTGTAAGAGAATGGATCTTGCATTAAAAAACTAAGTAAATAAGTATAAAGCTGCTTATCTATTTTCGTTAAACTAGATACGTAATACCATGCTTTTGTATAATCTTCATTTTGTATAGAAAATAATACCATTTGATGATAGAATTGCTCGTAATTTTCTTTTAGTTGTCCTACTTTTTCTTCCACTAAAGAAACATCCATGGTAGAAAGATTTAATGCTACTTCATCTTTTAAATAATATAAATTAGAAATTGCCTTTGGTGTTAATAAATATTCTCCTCTTTGTAGACGAACAAACATTTCGTTTTTTAGCAATTGATTAATTTCATAAGAGTTAATTTGGCAATTCTTTAAATCTTGACTGGTTAAAAGTGCTAAATTATTTTCTACTAAGTAAGAAAGTATCGATAAATATTTATCTTTTTCTATCATTATCTTCTTCCCCCTTTTAAACGCTTTTGTTTTAAATTTTCATCATATAACAAATCTTCTTGATTAAATTGACTAGATAAAGCAATAGGATATATTGTTAAGATATTTTTAGTTCCTAATAAAGTGACAACACAAATATCGCTAGTGATCGTTCTTTCTTTAAAGCCAATGGGAAAATCAAGACGAACTTTATAAAATTCAGAGGTATTATTATGAATAGGGTTCATTCTTTCTATTTTACTTCTTGCAATGCTTATTAAATTAGCTAAATCTAAATTGGCATAAAAACATCCATTGGTCATTTTTTCTTCTTTATTTTTGTGCTTTTCAATATGCTCCACTAAATCTTTATCCTCTTGTTTAAATAAACGATTTAGCGTATAACTAGTATCTTTATCTATACCGTAAGTTATTCTATTGTAATTTTTTAACTTTGATAATAAAGTGGCTTCTGTTACATAATGATGATATGGGGTCATTTCGCTATTTTCTTTTATTTTCTCATACATTCGGTAGGCTCTTTGATAATCTTCTTCTAACATATATAAATAAACTAATTCTATTGTAGCGGTAAAGTGAAAGTTTTCATTAAAGCAAAGTGTTTCGTAAAATTTTTCGGCTAAGTCATACTCTCCTAATTGTAGGTAACATCTTGCTAAAGATAACATGTTTTCCATTTGCATATTACCTTCTTCTACCGCTATTTCTGCGTATTTTTTAGCACAATGAAAGTTATATTCATGTAATTCTAAAAACTGTTGCAAATTCGCTAAAGCATTTGGTCTTGACGAAGAACTTTGAAATTTTTCTAGTAGCTCTCTTGCTTGATCGTATTTTCCTTCTTTTAAATTGATGCGGACTAAATTGGCTAAGGAACTCTTATAACAACTTGGTGTTAATAAGGATTTTTTAAATAAATGTCTTGCTAATAAAGTATTACCACTTTCCATAGCTTTTTTTCCATCTACATATTCATTACATATCTCACTCATATATATCCCCTTTTCTTTAGGGTGATATTATACTACAAAATGATAAAAATTGCAAGGAAAATTCAAATTTACGCATTAAAAAACCGAATTATTCTTCGGCATTCTTGTCTTTTACTGCTACTACTTCGCGACCTTTGTAGTAACCACATTTCTTACAAATACGATGAGGTTTAATCATTTCTCCACAGTTAGGACATTTATTAGTTCCTGGTGCTGTTAGAGCATTATGACTTCTTCTCATTCTTTTTCTTGTTTTACTTACTCTATGGAAGGGTACAGCAAACATTTGGATGTTTAATGTTAACATAAAATCACTCCTTAAATTTTTCTTTTAATAATTCACTAAACGGATTAGAAGATACTCTATTTTCTTCCTCACTAATGACTTTCCATCCATCTCCTTGGAATCTACTGAGATCCTCTACCTTAGTAAATTTCAGGGGAATCTCTAGTACAATATTCTCCCACAAAAACTCTTTAAAATCAAGTATATTTTCGACATTTTGTTGAAATTCTTGTAAATTTTCACTAATTTCACTAGTAAATGGATATTCACACTCTTCTAAAGTAAGATCATCTTCTAAAATCATTACTCCCGAAACAGTTCCATGAACCACTAAACTATCTTGGGTATCTTTTTCAATTGTTCCTTTAAAGTGCACATTTTTTAAGGCAATCAAATTCGTATTTTTAATATCTTCTTTACTATATTCAAATTTCTCATCAACCTCTAATACGTCAATGGTTTGATTAAGCAACTTGGTTAAATCAAGCATTTTTCTTCCCTACTTTGCATCTATTTTTTTATTTCATCAATATATTTTTTTAATTGCTTACTATCAGGTCCTAAAATAATTTTTAATTGATTATCAATTTCTACTATTCCCTTCGCTCCAAGTTTTTGAATCGCATCTTTATTTGCTAAAGTAATATCTTTAAGTGTTACTTTGAATCTTGATAAATTAGTTTCTGTTTGAATAATATTATCTTTTCCGCCAAGATAGTCCACTAATTTATTTAAATCGATTTGTACATCTTTTTTCTGCGATTTTAAAATAGCAAATAAAATAATTAAAAGGATTACTCCTAAAATCACATATTCCATTTCTTCACCATACCTTTTATGTGTTCTTCATTCATTATACACGAAAAAAGGAATTTTTTGAACCCTTTTTGTAAAATTCCCTATTTCCTTACACGATTCTTAATGACTTATACATACTATTTTCTTCTATAGGTGAAGATAAATAGTTTTCTTTAATTAATGGATATAATAAATTTTGATAATAGTTCATTCTTGTCATATCAAAGTTTATTAAAGAGTATTCTGCTAAATCTAAAAGTGATTCTATCTTAGTATTTGATGGATTGTGATTTAAGAAGGCTGTTTTATCATCTTTAGGAAATCTCTTAGCCAATTTTTGATATTGACAAAAAAACTGTAAATATCTAGTTAAAATAGATAAGTCTTGATCGCTTGCATCTTGAATATGATATTTTCCTTTTTGAATACCATTTAGAAAGTGATATACATTACTTCCATCAGGAAACTTTTCTTTTTTTAATCTTGTAGGAGAATTAAATATCTCACCACTAGAGTTTTCGGATAAGGAAAACAAATATTTGATTTTCTCTTTCATTTGTGAATAGATTTCTCCTTCTTTAGGCGTATTTACTCTTTTGATTTCTTTATTTAACTGACTGACTAATTGATGAATAATACTTGCTAATTCTTTAGGCAGAAAGTATGGATCATCCTCTAGGAAAGTCAACATCGTAATCTCACGATTCAAAAAGCGTTTGATAAAAAGGTTCATTTTCTTTCCTGTTGATAAGAATATTTCTTTTGATGGTAGGCTATTGTTGGTTTTAATATAAGTAATAGATTCTTCTAATTCTACAATAAGATCCTTGGCTCGTTGTAAAATGATGGTTTCACTAAATTGTCGCATAATAGTATCCCCCTTTAAATACGGGCTAATATTATACCGTAAAAAAGAGAAGTTGTCAAATAGTTAACCTCTCAATGGTCGATTTTTGATGATATTTGATATTTTTTCTTATGAAAAAGCCAAGAAAAAGATCAATTTTTTTGATATCTGGCAATAAAATTTATCGCTTAATATAAGAATAGCCCTTACCTTCTTCTTGATTTTCTTGCTTGTTTTCTTCTTTTACTGGATGTGTTTGTTGATATTTTAGTAGTTGAACTTCACTTTTTAGTCGTCTTAGTTGGCTTTTACTATCACCTTTTGCTGTAGGCGTAGATAAATTCTTATCTTTCTTCTTTGATGCTACTAAAAAATCAAGACGATTATAATCTGTACGCAATTGTTTTTTTAACCATTCTAATTCTACTTTTGTTTTTTCTTCTTCATCTATTAAATCTTCTTTTTGCAATTTAAAACGAATATAAAGTACTGCTTCTCCTAAAAGTGCCCATAACAAAGCACCTAAACCCAAACCACTAATAGCAAATAATCCAGTTGAGATTACGCTAATAATAGGAAGGTAGATTTTTTTTCGTTTTTTCTTTATAATAACTGCTCTTGATTCTAGATTTTTAACTCTATTTCTCGTGTTATCAATTTTATTGGATAACCATTTTATTTCATCGATATTATTCATTATTTTCTCCTTTTTTGACTAAGATTTTGCCATTTCTTTGATAATGAGAACGATTTAGATAAGTATTGCTTGCCTTATCTAATAGTTCAATCACCATTACGCGTTTTTGGGTATTATCTTCTAAAGTGATTAGTTGTTCAATAAAATCTTTATCTTGATAAAATAAGGATTTTTCTTGTAATCGTTTGATAAACAGTAAAAGATGTTGTAAATAATAATCCATAAAAACTTGTTTACGATTGGAAAGTACCTTCGAATAGGCAAGTATCATAATAATTAATTCTTGATTTTCTCCTTCAAAATACCTTGTTAACTGTCCTTCAGCCAATTCTTTTCGTAAGGCATTCATTCGTTTCCCATCGGAAAAACAAACAATTTTTTGCTCTTTTGTATCATAAGACTGAGGACAAATATGCATCGTCTTTACGTAATCTAAGTATTCTCTTGCGTAATTTAGATATTTTTCTTTTTTCATTTGAATGAACCATTCCACTAAAATGGTACGAAGATACTCTCTATTTTCTGATGATAACTTAGTATGCTCTTGTAAAACTTTTAAACTTGTCTTTTCGTAAGTCGTTAAACTATTCCATTGTTCTAATAATGGTAGTCCTTGAAGTTGTTTCATTTTTTCTAAGCAACGAATCATTCTACGTAATCGAGGTTCACTCTCTTGCATTGCTTTAATTTTTTGATTTATTTCTGATATAAGTGCAATATCTTGATTATTTAATGTCGTAGTATCCAGCTGATAAGACTTTAGCGTTTTTAAGAAAGAATATACATCCGTTCCATCATTAAAGGATACTAACCCGTCTTCTATTTTAGAACTATAACGAACATAATACTGATAATCTACCACTAATCGATGTAGTGCTTCTAGTTTCGCTTTCATTTTTGACTTACCTTCTGTAAGTTCTATTTTCATTAAATCTTCTAATCCCATAATATTTTTTTCTTGTTCCATAAACATACCCTTTTTTTCTTATTTTTTGTATACCTTAGGTGCTTCTTTTTCGTTGTTACTGTTATATTCAAAAATATGAATATCTTGTATTAATCTTTTTAATTCTTCTAATTGTTCTTTTGGTTTTATTAATAGTACCTCCTCTTGCTTTGGATAACTTTGAAGAAAATCCATTTCCCTTTTTATCTTTTCCACTGAATTTTTTACTGCTAGAATTTCTTCAAAATCCACTCTATCTTGATGGGAAACAATATTTCCCTTCTCATCTATAACCACAACATGACCATTAATATTTACATACTTTGTATTCATCATGATCACTCCTTTTTTTATTTTCTTAGTTCTTTTTTCTCTTTTACTTTAGTAAATTCTTCTTTCGTCGTCTCGTTATATCCTAAGTCATAATAGAACTGTAATTGTTGTTTTAATTCTTCTAATCGCTCCTTATCCTGTACTAACTTCACTTCTAAAGGAGTTAACGCTTCTTGTTTTTCTTGTTTGTTCATTAAGTTTTCCAAATGTTCTTCTTCTGATGTTAATTTTCGCTTTAAAAACGCTAATTGTTTTTCTCGTCCTTTGGCTTTTTTTAACGATATTTGGTATTCTTCTTCTTCCTCTTGATATATTTCTAATTCTGTTTGATTCAAATTCTTTTCATTCGAAACAATTAAAGAACTTAGAATTAGTGACACTGGTACAAGAAAAGATAATAAAGTGAATAGTGAGGGTGTTGAAAGCATCGGACTTGTTGCAAACAAAACTATTCCAAAAACAGCAAGAAAAAATGCAGAAAATCCAAATAAATGCATCGTTAACTTCACTATATTTAGTTTTTTTATCTCTTTTGGTTTAGTTAGTTTTTTTTCAAATTTCTTTTGATATTCAAGAAAAGAAATTTCCTCTTTTAGTCGTTCAATCACGTTTTCTGTTACTAAAATTTCTTCAAAGTTCCCACTATTTCCTTTTGGAATAAAATTTCCTTTATCATCAATGACATAATAATTTCCATCAACATTTACATATCTTATATTCATTTTTTATCTCTCCTTTTTATCTCTTGATATAAGTTTTTAAATCTTCCTGGTGACTCTTGTTAACATTTTCCCACTGATGCTTTAACTCTTCTAATATTATTTTTTCTTCTTCTAATTTGTTCACATTCGCTGTTATTTTCTTTTCACTTGATGCATTTATTGACGCATCTTTTTCTAGTAAAGATTTTAGATATGCCTTATTCTCTTCTAAACTTTTCTTTAAATTTTCTAAATTCTTTTCTACCTCTTGTTTTTGTTGTTTTGCTTTTTTATAGTCAACATAATTCTTTATCTCATCGATTATACTAGCGACTAAAGTAAAGACATATAAGTTTCCTATTAAGTAAGTTAAAACAGTAGAAACATTCATATTCAATATAAAGTAATGACTGAATAATAAATTACTATCACTAGAGAAATAAACAAGTAAAAAAATGGCAAAAAAAGATAAAAAAGAAACCTTTAACATCGACTTAGGAACATACTTTTTTTCTAATTTCTTTTCTAACGTATTTAATTTCATTTCCTCTAACTTTATTTGAAGAGGAACGACTTCTAGCCATTCTTTTACTAACTTAATTTTCTCTTTCCTAGAAACCCCTTGGTTCTTTACTATTTCTAACATCAATAAAACACTTCCCCTTGTACTTCTTCTTCAAGTGACGATTATTATACCGCGTACAACAAAAAAAGGCAAGAATTTTTTTGTTTTTCTGTTAAAATTTGTCTAAATTTGAAAATATCAGGAAAAATAAAATTGCTCTATCATAAGATAAAATATAGGTATTCATAACACACCAAATATTTGCTACGGAATATTCTATAGTAGATAATATATAAAGGAGTGGATATTATGTCTAATCAAGAATCTAATAACAATAGTAATACTAGTTGCTTTTATGAAATATTAAAAGTAATTGACTTACTACAACGTAATGTAGAAAAAATAGAAGATATCGATGGTGGATGTACAAAACCTTTTCTAGGTGGTTGTAGCAATTTCTCATGTTATAACACTCGTCCAGTGACATTTTATACTTGTAACAATGATTTGCTAACAATTTCCTACCAAGATAGTAGTTCTAATACTCAAGGTACATCTAGTGTATTTCGTGTAGAAAGTCTTGATGATAACTGTTGTAAAGTTCGTCTTTTAATTCCTAATCCAAATCAACAAGAAGTATCAAGAGCATATATTGCAACCAATCAATTTGCAACAATCAACTTAAAATGTGTATGTGTACTACAATGTTTACCTGATATTATCATTGATTGTTTATAGAAAGGAGGAGTTTATATGTGTTGTAATGAAAATCAAAATAATAACAATGAGTGTTCTTGCCTAAGCGATATTATTCGCCTAATCATTAAACTTCAAAATAAAAAAGAACAATTACAAAATTTTGAAGGATGTGATAAACCTTTTTTAGGACCATGTCCATCCGTTAGTTGCTTTAATACTCGTCCTGTTCAATTCTATACTTGCTGTTCTGGAAGTCTTTGGACACTACCTTATATGATGAATGGTACCACTGGTAATTCTAGTGTATTTAGGGTAGAAGACATCAATGATTGTTGTTGTACATGCCGTATTTTAGCATTAAACACTGATCCTAGTGAATCAACTTATGTTGCAACAGATTCATTTTTCACGATCAACTTAAATTGCGTTGGTGCAATTAAATGCTTAGATGATACTTATGTTCCATGCATCTAATACCTAATTTCAATAATTTAAAAAAAGTAGACACCTTGTGTTTACTTTTTAATTGTCCTTTCATTTTCTAATAAATACTCTTGATATTTTTCTTGATAAGCATCATCTAATACCATTTTTCGATATTTTCCATCGATATTATAATAGATAGTATTTTCTAATTGGATAGGACTTAATATAGTTTTATTCAAAAGAACATAATTTTTTAAGGTTTTGCTTTCTTTATTCTTGTCCTTTTTTAAAGAAAAAAGGTCATTCCAGTCAACAAGTGTAGTATCTACCCCGTAAATAGCATTTTCTTCTAAAAAAGGAATAATAGAACTTTCTATTTTCTCATTTTTAGTTTTCATCTCCATCAAGGACATCGATAAGGATAAATCATCATACAAAGAGATTCCTTTTACTTTTTAATAATAATTTAACTGAGACAACACTTTTTCACTTTGCCATATGAAAATAAAACTCGTTGAAAAACACGTAAATCATTTATTGATTTTATCACATCACTTGCACGTTTTTCCTTATCTAGACTATCTTTATCATCAATCTCTACTAAAGCATCTGTTAAAAGGCTAATTTTTCTTGAGTTAGTTCTTTTTCTTTTCTTAATATCGATATAGCCTATCTTTTTTCCATTCATCATACCCTCCAAGTGTTGAATATAGCAATATCCGTGTCGTTATTATAGATAAATTAAATCGAAAAATCAAGATAAAAAATATCCACTGGTAAAACTAGTGGTTTTTCTCTGACGCCTATAAAGGCTTTTGTTCTGGCTTTGCTTAAAAGCACTACTACAATTTGCCACTTGCAGACTCTACCGCTTATTTCCCGTGAACGGCTCTATCTTATCTATCGTCAATATTTATACTTCATGTCTCCCATTTTTGATATTTCATTACACTACTCTTTCCTTTTAAATATCCCATGAATGATGAAACACTTAACTTTGGGGGAATTTCTACAAACATGTGAACATGATCTGGTCACACTTCTGCCGTTATTATATTTACATCTTTCCATTTACATAATTCTCTTAATATTCTTCCTATTTCTAATCTTTTCTCCTCATAGAATACTTTTCTTTGATATTTTGGGGCAAATACAATATGGTACTTATAATTCCATTTAGTATGTGATAATCTATTTATATCCTGCATGGGACACACCCCCTTTGTTTTTATTTTGCTAGTGGCAAACTGCAATTTTATTATAACAAAGGAGGATTTCATTTTTAAAGACTCAACGCTAAAGCTTTAAAGAACTCCCAGACTATCTAGGGGTTCTCTTCTTACAAAAAAATTCCTATTTTTATTTAGGAATTTATCAACTTAATATCAATAATATCATCAAGAGGGATAATCTTATTTTCTAAAGTTATCAAATGATTTTTTATCCTTCCTGCTAATTTTACTTGTTCTACTCCATTACTAGTTGTAATTTCTACTAACTTAGAAAAACCATTTCCTCTTTTAAAAATTTGATCAATTTTATCATTAATATCTACCTTTTCTTCTAAAATATCTACCCTTTTTCTTGATTCATTTACACGAACTGGAACTTCTTCATGCTTTAAATAAGAATAAAATACATCTTTATTAGGATGCACTTCTTTATTTAACTCTGGTTGATATATTTTTGGTAATTTTTTTGCCATTATTTGCCTCCTGTTACTATTTTATGCAATAAATGTCATATTGTTTAAAAAAAATTCCATAATAATAACTGTAGGAGGTAAAAATGTATAAACGAAAATATAAAATAGATAAAGTAATTTTAGGAATTTTACTAGTATTTATGGGAATTAGTTTATTAACCATTTCTAGTGCTAGAATGTATTTACCAAGTTATCTTGGCAATTTAGTGTTAAAACAATTGATGTGGTTTTGTATTGGTTTTGTGATTATCTACATCATGAGTAAATTAAAAAATGATGTATTATACCAATTTGTGTGGTATTTATATGCGATAGGGATTTTACTTTTATGCTTACTTTTTGTCTTTGCCCCTGTGGTAAACAATTCTCGTTGTTGGTTTGTCATTCCCAAAATTGGTAGTTTTCAACCGAGTGAATTTATGAAAATTGTGTTAATATTAGCCTTAGGTTCTATTATGGGACGATTTTCAGAAATCAAGTTTCCTAATTGGAAAGATGAATTGTGGTTATTGTTAAAATGTTCTTCTATTGTTATTTTACCTAGTATTTTAACCTTTATGCAGCCAGATACTGGGGCTGTTTTAATCTATTTTATTATCTTACTTGCTATGCTTTTTGCTTGCGGACTTCGTTATCGCTGGTTTATCGCTGGAGGCATTGGCGTAATTATTATCGTCGGTAGTTTTTTTGCCTTATATCAATTAAATCAAGAATTATTTATTGACATTTTTGGAACAAAGTTTTTCTATCGTATGGATAGATTATTTGACTGGCAAAGTGGTACAGGATATCAATTAGAAAATGCGATTACTGCCATTGGATCAGCTTCTCTTTTAGGTCATGGCTTATACAAAACTCCATTATATTTTCCAGAATCAGGAACTGATTTTATTTTTGCTGTGTTCTCATCAAACTTTGGTCTTTTAGGAAGTATGCTTTTATTCATTTTACTTTTCGCCTTTGATTATCAATTATTAAAACTTGCTAAAAAATCATTATTTTTCCGTGATAAAGTAGCTTTAATTGGTATTTTTGGTATGCTTTTGTATCAACAAATTCAAAATATCGGTATGACGATTGGCTTACTTCCCATTACTGGTATTACCCTACCTTTTATTAGTTATGGAGGAAGTAGTTTAGTTTCTTATATGATTTTAATTGGTATCATTTTAAATAGTCAAAACGAACAAGTAAAAAGACCTACTATAACGTAAGCCTTACTTTATTTTTTCTAAATGATCAAAGTGATAGAACCCATTATCTTTATCAAAAGTAATTAAATACTTATCGACTTTATCTTTTAATGTGGTAAAGGCATCACTTTTTTTATCTACTGTTCCAAGTAACGTTTCTTGTTTTTCATTTTGATAAATTTGATATGGAGGAGTATCTTCCATTTCATCCTTACCTTTACTTGGTATTACATATACACGACCTAAGGTAACGGTAGTATCTGTTTTATCTAATATTTTGATGTACACATGAGGTGCACTAGGTATAGCCATACCTACACATCCACCTTCCATGTAGTAACCTTTTTTATCTTCATGGTAAGTTAATGAGGAACAAACAGACTGTTTGGTTAAATGATTTTGATATTGATAGTTATCTCCATAAAGTTCTGTTAAAGTAGCTTTAATTTCATCAGGTGACCATACTTTTTCTATATCTATATCAAAATTTCTATTTAAATAACGATAAAGAATTTCCGTTAGTAGGCGTTCATCAATATCTTGTGCCTTAATATAAACGGTATTTGCATCGATAATATCGATATCACTTCCAATACCATAATCTTCTATTTCATTGCTTCCTTGATAAAAAGCTAGTCCTAATTCATAGGTTAAGGCATCCATAATATCAGTAATTCCTGTTGTATAGGTTGTCTTATCTTTATCGTCTTGTTCATTTTCCTTAGAGCTACATCCAGTAAAGAAAAACAAACTAATAAATAGTAGAAAGCATATCAAATATTTACCTACACGTTTTATTTTATCGTTTTTCAAAATCAATCACTCCCATCACACTTCTTAATCATTTTACCATGTTTTATTTATTTTATCAAATAGCAATTTTCAAAGAAAAAGACCTACAAAAGTAAGTCTATTCACTAGTAACAGTAATATCTCCTGCACTATGAGGAATGATTCCTGCGACAAAAGTTGCTGCACTACTACCCCCAGTTATTTCTTTCCAATCAAATTCGCGACCTGTTTTATTAATTATTTTAGTTAGATTTTTATTGAAACTATCAGTTGTTCCTTTTTCGAAGGCACCAATTCCTATACTTGTTACACTACGTCCTACAGTTACCTCTGTTAATTGATTAGTAGCAAATGCAGAATCACCAATATTAATTACGCTATCGGAAATTACCACACTCGTTAACGAACTCCATGAACATGCACTTTTTTCAATTGACGTTACATTATTTGGTATTATCACATCATTTTTTTTAGCTCCCCCATAACTTACTAATGTTGTATAGTCTATACTTCCATCATTATTACGTTTATAAATAAAGGCTTGCTCATCTGGCAATTGATTATCATTAAACGCTGCATTTCCAATTGAAATTACACTAGTTGGTATTTCTATACTTGTTAATTTCTTTGATTCAAATGCCCTTTCTCCAATTGTTGTTACACTATTCGAGATTGTTATATTTGTTAAGGAATTGCCCCAAAATGCCATTTCTCCAATTGTTTTTACACTATCAGGTATTATTACATTCGTTAATCGATTAGAAGTAAATGCTAAATCTCCAATTGTAGTTACACTATCAGGAATTGTTACACTTGTTAATTGATTATTAAAAAATGCATATTCTCCAATTGAAGTTACATTATTCCCTATTGTTACACTTGTTAATCGATTATAAGCAAATGCAGAATTTCCAATAGTCGTTACATTATCCGGTATCATTACACTTGTTAACTGATTTTGATAAAATGCTTCTGCTTCAATTTTAGTTACATTGTTTCCTATTGTTACACTGGTTAATTGATTCCTAGAAAATGCAGAACGTTCAATCGTTGTTATATTATCTGGTATCGTTACACTTGTTAACTGATCTTGATAAAATGCACGATTTCCAATTGCTATTACACTAACTTCGTTAATTGTATTGGGAATTACTACATCCTTTGGACAACTTGCATCTTCTTTATAATCTGTTATTGTTCCACTAGATGTAGAAAAAGTAAAACAATAAGAAGAAATGGCTTTTGCTCCACTTGGCATAGTGAGACTAAAACTTTCTAAACCCCCTATACCTCCTAGAGTGATGGTCTGACTACTTGTTGACGAATTTTTTACCTTTATTGAATAAGTCTTTTTTCCGTTTGGTGATAATACAAAACTATTGGCTGATGGTTGATTCAACCCTGTTCCGTCTAAATACCCCATAGCTACATCTGTTTGAATACTTCCTGTATAATAAAACAAAAATCTTCCTGTAATCGAGTTTAAATTTTCTACTGTTACAGTAAAAACTTTCTCTTCTCCAGCTGGTACAGTTAATTTATTAGTAATCACTCCAT
>CASRZP010000020.1 GCA_949440065.1 uncultured Bacilli bacterium | reverse complement strand
AAATATGGCGTAAAAATTAATGTGTATGCTAAACAAGATGTAATGGCTGAACCTGTTGAACAATCAGTTAGTAAAACCAATTTAAATATTCAAAAAGTATTTATCTATAATCAAGAAGCGGGTTCATCGACATTTTGTGTAACAGGAGAAGAGGATACTTGTGAGAGTTTAAGAAAAGCACCTGAAACATATCCAACTGGAACTATTATCAAGTATAAAGTAAACGATACAGAAGAAAAATACTTTCATGTAGTAAGTGATAATGGAGATACGCTAGCATTACAACAAAGAGAAAATACAGTATACGATACAGCTTGGTATAAAGATGTTAATGATAATACAAAAGGTCCTATAACAATTTTGTCATCATTAGAAAATACTACAACAGAATGGGGTAATGTCCTTGACCAAGAATACGCTTTAGGAACCACAATATTTAAGGATAATGCATATACTGGATATAGTTACGATAATACAAATAAGGTGAGTTGCACAAAAAATCAATATACGTTAAAACAAAGAACCGCAAAGGCACGAATGATAACTGTGCAAGAAGCGCAAGCATTGGGATGTACTAAAGATGAGAGAAGTTGCCCCATATGGATGTATAATTATTTGAGTGGTGTAACAAATTATGGAGGAACGGTGAATCAAACAGGAGGAGAATACGGAAAAACTGAGGGTATTGGACAATGAATGCATATATGTCATATTCCACTGATGTTTGGTATGTGAGCGACATTGGATATATAGACAACCATACTACTAAGTATACGTTCTACGGTGCTCATGCGGTCGTTGTTATTAACAAGTAGCATATAAAAATTATAAAGGTATAAATTTATCCTTTTTGTTGAATACTATTAGCAAGGAGGAATTTAAATATTGATGAAAAAAATTATTTTAGGAACTTTAATGCTTGTTTTACTACTAACTACTGGGTGTACAGATATGATGAATACACCAACGAAAAGGGTAGAAGAGTTTTTAGGAAAATATCAAGCACTAGACAATGAAGTAGTGAAACAATTAGATTCTATTGTAGATACTGCTGATACGATGACAAGCAAACAAAGTAGCGAATACAAAAAGCTAATGAAAAAACAATACCAAAACTTATCTTATAAAATTAAGGATGAAACAACTGATGGAGATGATGCTACTGTAGAAGTAGAAATTGAAGTATATGACTTTTATAAAACCATTAGTGAAGCTGAGGATTACGCTAAGGAAAACCCTAAAGAGTTCCTTGGTAGTGATAAAGTAATGGATGATGAGAAGTTTACGGATTATAAAATTAAACAAATGGGCAGTACTAATGATAAAGTAAAATATACTTTAAAAATTAAACTTCATAAAGATGAAGATAAATGGGTAATGAACAACATTAGTGAAACAGATCGTGCTAAGATTCACGGTTTATACGAATATTAAAAAAAACCTAATAGCAAAACACTATTAGGTTTTTATATACTTCTTTTTATCGACTGTTCATTAGAAATAGGTGGAATAAAGACAATATTTAATAGACTATCTATCTCTTTTTCTGACATGACTTGGTAAATTTTATTTTCACTTTTCACGTTTGGTTTGATATAACAAATAAACTCTGCAATTTTTTTTGTTTCTTCTTCGACAGTAATTTTCCCTTCATTAGATAGTTTATTCATTTTGTGCGAAAAACTAGTAATTAAAAATTTGTTTACTTGTTTCAAGCATTTCCTAATCAATCTATCTTTATTATTATTTATTTTGCCATCATCTAAATGATGATACAAATAATCACTACTGGCAATGAATTCCATTATCTCATCTTCCGTGGCATACTTTTTCAACCCTTTCACTAAACCAAATAAATCAGCATGTAAATATAAACTTTCCATTTTTTCTTGTCCGATAATTTTTTCTAAATTAAGAGCAACGTCCATGTTGTAACGATAAGAATCGGCCAAGCCTTCATCATGGCAAAAGTAGCGATTATTTAATATTTCCGTATATCCCTCATTGATACCATCTGCAATAGACTTATTAGGAAAAGTTTGAGAAAAACCACAGTACTCGACATTACTTTCTTTTGTTGGGAGAATAGAGCTAGCCATATGTAATAACTCATGACTTAAGGTGTTTTCAATTTCATCTATATCAACAGTAATAGAGTTTTTCCCTGAATCATAATAAGCAGCTGTGTAAACAGAAAAAAGCTGTTTTTTTAATGTCATTTTTTTAGGATAAGTCGTTAATGTGTGAATATTTTGATAGAAAATAGATAAATCTTCCTTTTTAAAACTTTGCTCCATTATATTAGCAAATTTTACTAAATGTTCACCTAGTTTTTTCTTTAATAAAGTATCTATATCTATTTTTGAATAAGTAGGGGTTACTTCTTGGGGAAGAATGACTTCTTTAATTTCTGAATGACTTTCTTTATGTAAATGAAAGGAAGAAAGTTCTCTTTTTGCTGTATACGTGGTTACAATGGTTGAGCTTACTGTTTGTAGATAGTTAATACATTGATTAAGTACAGTATAATCCATAAATTTCTCCTATCGCATTAATTTTTTTAATTGTTTTTCTACATTTTGCCATTCTTCATTTGTTGTTATTTCATCTAAATGAGTAGTATCACCTGTATGATAAGTTTTGGCATAAATATTAAGGCTTCCATTTTCATCAAGTGTATTATCGGTGTAGATGATATAATTCTTATCCGTTTTTGACCAGTGGAAAGTTTTTAAAATTTCATATTCTTGTTTTTCATTATTGGTATGAATTATGGTTAGTATTTTTTTCTCGTTTTCCATTTTTGACTCCTATTCTATATTGATTGTAACATTAATTTAAAAAAAATGCGATTGATGTATGTAAAAAAAATATATTTTTAGAAAAACGATGTAGTTTTTATCTTCATGGATAATGATATAGATGTTGGGATAATTTTCTTGAATTTGTAGAAATTTTTATTGCCAACGATTAATTAGTTTTTATCCAAAGAAGTAAAGGGGTATGATTCAAATGGATACATCGTTTCAAGAAATAATTAAAAATATTAAAAGTGCGATTAGCAAAACACAGCTAGAAATTATGATTGGTGCTAATAAAAAATTAGTTAACTTATATTACAACATCGGTAAAATATTAGAAGAAAATATTAGTTGGGGAAATAAATTTATCGATCATGTTGCAATGGAATTAAAAATGTCATTTCCCAATTTGCAAGGTTTTTCGATACGCAATTTGAAATATATGAAGGTCTTTTATAATGAATATAAGGACAATGAAGAATTTGTGCAACCAGTTGCACAATTGCCATGGAAACATAATATTACTTTAATGCAAAAGGTAAAAGATAAAAAAGTTAGAAAGTGGTATATGGAAAAATGTTTGGAAGATACTTGGTCTGATAGTGTTTTAGCTTATCAAATAGATACGAATCTTTATTATCGACAAGAAAAAGCTGTAAAACATAATAATTTTGAATTAACATTGAAAAAAAATAGTGATTTGGCGAATTATATGATGAAAGATCCTTATGCTTTTGATTTGCTTGAATTAACCAAAAATTATCAAGAAAAAGAATTAGAAAATAAAATGTTAGATAAAATCAAAAATGTTTTACTTGAATTAGGAAATGGTTTTTCTTTTGTAGGTAATCAATATAAAGTAACTATCGATAATCAAGATTTTTATATCGATTTACTTTTTTATCATATTAAATTAAAATGCTATATTGCTGTAGAATTAAAAGTGGTGGAGTTTAAACCAGAGTTTGCAAGAAAAATGGGATTTTATCTTACTGCATTAGATGAAGAGGTGAAAGATAAATTGGATAACCCATCTATTGGCATTATTTTATGTAAAAATAAAAGCAGTAAAATTGTAGATTATAGCTTAAAGTATATTAATAAGCCAGTAGGTGTAAGTGAGTATAAAATATTAGAACAAATATCTAAAGAATTTAAAAACAATTTACCAACAGAAGATGAGATTAATTGGCATTTATCTATAGAATAAAAGAAGTTTTTCACCATGAATGTAGAAGAGAATGTTATCATATAGTGTTATAGGTGATTCATGTTGAAAAAGATAGTAATAACTTTAATGTTGATGGTGTTTCTTTTTCCTATTTCTAGTTTTGCTTTAGGAGAAAGTGCTAAAAGTGTAATTTTAATGGATATGGATAGTGGTAGAATTTTATATCAAAAGAATAAAGATGAACCAAGACTTATTGCGTCGATTACAAAAATCATGACGTCTGTTTTAGCGATAGAGTCAAATAGATTAGATGAAATCGTAACAGTAGGTGAGGAAGTTTTAAAAATGTACGGGTCAAATATTTATGTTGAGTTAAATGAGAAAATGTCACTTAGAAATTTAGTATATGGTCTTCTTCTTCGTAGCGGAAATGATGCGGCAGTCGTGATTGCCAATTTTATCTGTGAGAACGAAGAAGAATTTGTAAAATTGATGAATGAAAAAGCTAAAGAAATTGGCATGAAAAATACGATATTTAACAATGCTCATGGGCTAGATGAAGAAACGCAAAATTATTCAACAGCATACGATATGGCAGTTTTATCTAGTTATGCAAATACTTTGGAGGAATACAGGAAAATATCAGGAACGAAGAAGCATATTGTAAAAGGAGAAAGTAAGACCTACTTGTGGTATAACCGAAATAAGTTGTTAAATAGTTATGAGTATGCAACAGGAGGAAAAACAGGGTATACACCTAGTGCAGGAAGAACATTAGTAACAACCGCTTCTAAAGATAATCTTAATTTAACCGCGGTGACTTTACATGATCCTGATGAGTATAATACCCATACCTCACTTTACGAATATGCCTTTAATCATTATAAAAAATATGATATTATTGACCCTTTAACTTTTACTATTGATAATGCTTATTACCCTGATCAAGTATATATTAAAGAAAGCTTTTCTTATCCTTTATTGGAAGATGAAACATCAAAAGTAAAAACTTTAGCTAAGTTGACAAAAACAGAAGGGTATAAGAATGATGAACAAGTAGGAAGTGTCATTGTATATTTGAAAGATGAAGTGATTAAAGAAATTCCCATCTATGTTAGAGTAAAGGAACAAAAAAAATCTTGGTGGCAAAGATTATTATCTTGGTTTCATTTAAAGATTGCAATTCATTAGAAAATAAGATATAATTACCTGAAGAAAGAGGCGATATGTATGGAACAAGAACGTCTACAAAAAGTAATCGCAAATGCTGGGATAGTATCAAGAAGAAAAGCTGAAGAGTATATTCAAAAAGGAAGAGTAAAAGTTGATGGAAAAATTATTACTGAATTAGGATACAAAGTGTCAAAGCACGCTATTATCATGGTAGATGATATTGAAATTAAAAGAAGTCAGGAGTTACGTTATGTCTTACTAAATAAACCTCGTGGGGTAGTGACGACAACAAGTGATGATAAACATCGTAAAACGGTAGTTGATTTAATTGATTTACCTGAGCGAATTTATCCTGTGGGAAGATTGGATTATGATACAACAGGAGCTCTTTTATTAACCAACGATGGGACTTTAGCTGAATTTTTAATGCATCCAAGAAGTGGGATTCCTAAAGTTTACTTGGCAAAAGTAGAAGGAATCATTAAGGGTGAGCATATTGTGGCTTTAAAAAATGGTGTTGTCATCGATGGAAGAAAAACAGCAAAGTCTAGAGTGAAGCTACGCCGTGTAGATATAGAAAATCAAGTTTCTTTTGTGGAACTTACTATTCATGAAGGACGAAATCATCAGGTGAAAAAAATGTTTGAAGCACTTGGTTTTTCCGTTATTAAATTAAAAAGAGAAAGCATCGCTTTCTTATCGGTAAAAGATTTACCATCAGGTGAGTATCGATTGTTAAATAAAAAAGAGGTAGCTAGGTTATATGGACTAATGAAAACCTCTAGCAATGAGACTATTTAATAAAACCATTTTGGACGTATTTAGTTTCATTGACGACAATAAAAGCTTTTTTATCCACCTCTTGAATAAGTTTTTGTAAGTGAGATAAACTTTTTTTATTGATTTCGATAAATAACATATATCTTTCTGTATCTTTATCTTTACCTTCTATATTAATAGCAGATACAGCATACCCATTATTTCTGATTTTATTTAGTAATTCTTCATTTTTACTACTAGTTACTACTTGTAGTGATAGAGTACCCTTAATTAACCAGTTTGATAATTGACTACCAATATATGTACCAACGGCAAAACCACCAGCATAGGAAAACATAATCCAGAGGCTATTGGATGAAGTATTGATGGCTTCTTTTACGACTAAGAACCAAATAGATACTTCAACAAAACCAACGAGACTAGCAACAAAGCTTTTACCTTTTACTGTAATGACAGTTCTTAATGTACCTAATGATACATCAAGAATACGAACAAAAAATATTTTTAAACATAAAAATAACATAAGAATCTCCTTTCATCATAAATTGTAGGGATATGGTCAATATTATTATTTACTAATTTTATTATTTTATGAATTATGTTTTGATTTTGTATAGAATGAACATTTTTGCATAAGCTAAAGATATCCAGTTATCCATATTTCCCTCTACTTTAATTATAGCGAGAAAAAAAATAAAAATAAGTATTGACTTTTCTTGTCATTTTAGTATAATTAATATTGTCATTAAATTGATGCGGACGTAGTTCAGTGGTAGAACCTTAGCCTTCCAAGCTAACTATGTGGGTCCGATTCCCATCGTCCGCTCCATTGAGGTTTAAACTCGCACACTTTATTAGAGTGTCGAGTTTTTTATTTATAAAACAAGTTCATAGTATTTGATATTATGGGCTTTTTTCATTGTTTAAATGAATAGTTATGAAAACGACCATAGAATCTTTAGAATTCCCTAGTGATATCAAGAAAAGACTAAAAATGAAAGTTAGTACAGCCAACCTTAACATTGAATTTTTATCTGGGCATATCATCAATTTTAATTAAACTAACATAAGTGTAAGAAAACCACATAATATTATTAGTCTAATCACAGTATAAAAATTAGTATAAATTAAATCTAATTTTGACATGTTTTATTCATTGTATTTAATATAGTAACATTTTAGTAAATGATACAATAGCATTTTCTTAGTAGTATAAATGATGCTTTAACTAAGTCGTATAAAGAATATAATGATAAACAAAAAATAAATGAAACAACAAAATTTAAACAAAAATTCTTAAGTGAAGGAATTACTAATAACCCAAAATCAACACCTATAGGATTTTTTATTAATGGAAAGTCAAAGTAATATAATGTGTTAATGGCTATTAAAACAATAGTAGCATATAAAATTAAGACAATGTCTTTTCGTATACTATCTAGAAGTTTATTCAATGTCACTCTAAGACTTTCATCGTCATGTTTATTAGATTTTTTTAAAATATCATTAATTGATGTTGATATAAAACTGAAACTTGTAAAACACAATCCTAATAATGTGAGTAAAATATTAATTAAATTTTTTGAATCAGTTAAAAAGACACTATCTGTATATGTTAATGAGGCTATTAAAGAGATAATTATGCATAATATAATAATTAAACATTTTTTCATATTAATTTTGCTCCTTAAATTTTTCTATAGTTTCTATTTTATCAAAACAGTCATTAATTATTTTTTGCTGTTCAAAGGTTAAGATTGCATCTCTTAATTCTTCATAAGTAATAGGGACATTCATTTTTGTACTTTTTTGTTCACTACTAATATATTCTCTTTCTCCGTTTGAATTTATAGTTCTTATTTTCCAAGTTCCACCACCAGCACCAATATATTTAATGAATGAATCAATTCCTGTTCTGTTTGGTTTTAAATTCCCTTCTTCATTATAAAAATTTAAAGTAACTTTACTTGAACCAACGTTTTTTTCTGTTTCTTTCATAAAGGTTGTAGCAGCATCTTCAGCATCAAACATGTTAGGTGCAACTAATTTAAATTCTATGTTATATACTTTTGAGCTGTTGGAGAAATAATTCCAAAAATTTTGTGCCTCACTTATAGGATTTAGTTCAATTCTTATATCTCTTTCTTTTAACTTATTATTTATAATATTTTCTATAACTTTACTACATGTATTATAATTTTCAAATACTTGTGTATTAGATTCTATTAAAAATTTTTGAGATCTTAATTCAATAAATATATTTACATATGGGTAATCATTGTCTGCTAATTCGATTATATTGTTGTCTTTTAGTTCTCTTTTATTGAACTGTTTTCTTCTTGCTAATTGACAATGAATATAGTCTGCTTTGATATTGTGATTCTAATTTTTTCTTTTCTTCGATCATTTGAAAATATTCTCTAAATATTTTATTCTTCGAATCAGAATTATTTTGCAGTCCTATATTAAAGATAGTTAGCTTATCTGGAAATAAAATATTACCTCTAAAACCATAAAATAAATTACTATTCATAACTTCCTTACCACTTATTTAATCGAAATTTAATTGTTATATATATTATCATAAAATTTGATTTTTGTCGATTTTTATTGGTTAAATTTGGATTTTTTATAATATTATGTTGCAAATTTAATGCTTAACATTTCATCTTCCTTGTCTGTTTGAATCGCTTCTACTTAAATTCTCTTGATCAATTATGTGCTTTTGTATTTCTTTGTATTGTTCTTTGTAGTAAATCTATATCACGATTCTTAACCTTTATCAGAATTTCCGATATAAAGATTACTATCATTTGTATTTTAAAGGGCAATAAATTCTTTTTTCAAAATTATCTGTTACTGTTACTTTGAATTCATTTCTAACCTCTTCAAATACATTTATCATAAACTAGTGTTTACTAAATACATTTTACAAAATTCAACAACATTTATGTTGCCAAAATATCATCAATATGCCGCAAAAAATATTTTTCTAGTAAATATTGATTAAATAATAAAATCAATATATAATCTATTTGATGAGTAAAGAATATTTTTTGCTAAAAGGTTTAATCCCCTCTTATCGTTCGATCCAAATTGTTTGTTAAAACTGTTATATATCAATGCTTTTCAATCGGTATAGAAAAAAGAGAATATGGATATTTGAAGTTGTTGATTAATATGTTTTGAATTATTTATTGCTGTGATCGATTGACAACTTTTAATTTGAAAAATTTCTATTCAACCCTTTTATTATTTTTAAAAAGTGATAAAATTCATAACGAAAAGGAGATTTTGATTGTCGTGAAACATAAAGCTGGTATCCTGTGGGGTATAACAGGACTTTGTTTAATTTTAACCATCGTTTTTTGGTTTTGGATGAATAAAGTAGAGGTTAAGTATGAAGAAGTTACAGCAGTAGTTACTACTACTTCAAGTAGGGAAGTAGTGAACAAGAATACACACAATAGGACGACATTTTACGAAGTGAAAGTTAAATATGAGAATAAAGAATACGAACTAAAAAACGTACATGGTCTTGCTGGATATAATAAGGGAACCAAGGTAAAAGCATTACTTGCTAATGGAAAGTTGTATGCTAACATTGAGGGAATAAAATCTACATCACCTGTTGCTATTATTTATTTTGTCTTCTTGTTTAGTACTTTTGGAATGGTAATGGCATCAGCTACTTATATGTCAAAAGTAAAAAATAAAAAGTTAGAAAATCGTTAAATAAGAATAATGGAAAGAAGGAAGAAAAAATGAGTTTAAAGAAAATAGGATTAGGAATGGTTACAAGCTTAGCAATAATTTGCTTTGTTACAGGATGTGGTGAAGAAAAGAGGGAAGAAAATAAAACGGAGGATGTAAAAGGTAATTGTACAGTAGTTGAGTGCATTAAGAAAATAGAAGTTACCAATACTAAAGAAGAAATTGATGAAATGATTGGATTTGAAGGAACAACAAGTGAGTTCAGCGGGGAAACGACGTGGAAACTAGATAGCAAAAACTGGATTACTTTGAAACCTGGAACCAGTGGTCAAATTGTTCAAGCAACAATTGATAAAGAATCGATTAAAGATGATAAAGTAGTATTACCAAGTAGAAGTGAATTACAAGAATTATTAGATAAGGGAATTACTTACCAGGAATTAGTAGAAAAAATTGGTGCTGAAGGGGTAGTTAGTAGTAAAACAAGTAGTTCTATAGGTTATACCTGGGCAGATAAAAATGGTCAAAGGTTAGGGGCAACCATTAATAATGAAACAGGAAGATGCACTGTTGCTAGTTATCGATAATAGAAAAATATTCCAATTATTAAGGATAAATCACTGAAGTTACTTAGCGATATTTACAGGATAGGAAGATTATGTTAATATAATAGATAACTTTGGGAGGTTATTTGAATGAATAATGAGAATTTAAAAAATATTTATCGTGCTATAGAAGAAGAAATAATAAAGAATGAAAATACTATAAATGAAAATGATGAAAAAGCTCGTATGGCTAATGCAAATCTATGGGAAACTAAATTGTTTAATACTTTTGCTTTTTCTATTTTTCCCTATTTTGTTGGAATGATTTTATTGATTACTTTTTCAGGTGGTTTATTATCACATCTTATCGTGCTAGCAAGTTCTTTAGTAATAGGAAGTGCTATGAATTACGGGCTAAATAGAAAGTATAAAGTAAAAGAGAGACTTCAAGCATTTTCTAATGCAACCACTGAGGTAGAAAAACTTTTAGAACAAGAAAAATATGAAATAGAAGTAGGGAAGGGAAAAAGTAAAAATCAAGTGCTAATGAAAGTAAAGCAAGGAATAGAATTAAAACAATCGATGATACATACTTTATCGAATCAGTACGATATATTAGAAAAAACTGCTCCTAAGACGAGAGAAGAAGCACAAAGCTTGATAGAAGAATATACAAAAAAACTAGAGAAAAACTATGAAGAATTAGATGTGTTAAGTACACAAAAACATTTACATGATAAATTTTGGTCAATGAGAGATTCCATAGAGATGGAAATACGCTTATCGATGAGTGGAATAATGGGTGGAATAATGACTATGCTTTTAACGTTACTTCCTATTGCAAAATTTATTACTACTCCTTCACTTATTTTTGCCCCTCTTCTTATAGGAATCATTGGGACTGTTGGTTATAATATAAAAAGAAACAAAAGGCATCTTCAAGTATTCCAACAAATCAACGAAACCCTAAACGATAATGCTTTATCAGAAAAATTAACAGATTCTAATGAAGAAAGAAAAATACTCGAATTAGGATTAGAAACGAAGTTAGAAGAGCTTAGTGTATTAAAAGCGAATTTAGAAGAGCAAAAACAATTTTTATTGTCATATAAAGAGGAACAAGCGATAGAAACATCACAAGAAAAGTCAAATGAGAAAACTTTAGAAAAAACTTTCTCTAATATGATAGATAATGACATAACAAAAGAAGAAAAACCGTTGATAAAAAAGAAAACATTGTTCCAATAAAAAGGACTCTATTTAGGAAGTCCCTTTTTTAATGTATATTGTTTAGTATCACTATTTCCTTTTTGCTGTTTCACTAATACTTCTAATAAATTTTCTTTATCCATACTGTTTAAATCGCCGCCATTTTTAAAAATAAAATCTACTAGGGTATTTACCGCGGTGGTTAAACTATCTTCGCCTTGCAAATAATAATACAAGTTACCACTAGATTCTAAACTATTATTCTTAGGGGTGTTAATTTTCCATTTTGAAACAATACTTTGGTATCCATGATCAGTTACAATAACTAGGGAATAGCCCTTATTGAATATAGATGATGCAATCTTATCAAAATCATTTCTAAAATAATATCCTTCATCATCAATAAAAGAAAATACCTCTTTTTTTGCTAGTAATAAAATATTTCCTCCTAATTCTCGGCTATCCTTATCTACTTTAAAAATAGAAAAATCTATAGTATTAAAACTTTTAATAGCATAATCCTCTTTTTCCAAATTGGCTAAACCTAGTAGCACTTCTATAGCTAATCTTGGATTAGAAAGTTGACTAGAAATATTAGCATAATAACTTGCTAAATGATGATTTTTATCTTTAAATAAGAAAATAAATTGTTCTAGTGGTACTAAGTTTTCGACGATTTTCATGGCGATATCATATCGGTTTGTGATAGAGTTTCGATATTGTTTTACTAAAGATAAAACATATTCATAATCGTCTGCAAATTCTCTAATATCTCTAGGGGTAATCTCCATTTTTTGTAATTCATTAAAAGGAATTTTTCCACTTTTAATTGATTCTAATAAACTCATTAAATCCTCCTTGTATACTATTATATTAGCAAACAAAAAGAATATTTCCTAGCAATTCTTTTATATTTTACACTTTTGGACTAATGATGTGGAGATTGTGCCTGATAAATTAGAATGGTAATAGCAATAATGGCGATAATAATGATAACACGAATTAAAATTTGATATAGTTTTATCTCATTTCTACTCATAAACTCTCCTAAAAAATTATCGTATGGAAAAAAGAAAAGGTGATTATTCTGTATCATCTTTTAAAAATTGCTTATTTGCATGATAAAACTCTAAAAATTTATCATATTGTTTTTTTGTCATTTTCTCATTTTTATCAAGAAATCCTTTTTTAACTAAAGCATTTCTTAAAATTTCGATTTTTTCAAGTTCAGATAAGCAAATATGTTCATTTCCAAGAAGATAATCTACTGAAACTTCAAAATAATTTGCTATTTGTACTAACAACTCGGGGCCAGGTGTTCTAGTACCGTTTTCCCACGAGCTAATGGTAGAGCGACTTACGTTAAAAATATCTGCTAAATCTTTCTGCAGTAAGTTCTTAGATTCTCTTAGATTTACCAAGCTTTTACTAAACATACATAGCCCCTTTCTTGTAACATTATATTACTAAACATGACAAAATTCTTGAAAATGTAAAAAGTGTATCATATTAATAAAAAATGTTACTCTATGTAACATATTATTGGAAATATATGGAAAAATATGCAGCAAATTAAAAAAAATTAAAAAAGTGCAACTAAAAGTTGATGTTAAAATTGAAAGTTTTCAACTATAATCAAGGAAAGAGGTGAAAAGAAAATGAAATTTGGAGAAAATTTGAAAAAACTTAGAAAATCAAGAAATTTATCACAAGAAGACTTAGCTGAAAAAGTAGGAGTTTCACGTCAAAGTGTCAGTAAATGGGAAACATCAGAGGCGTACCCTGAGATGAATAATATTTTACAGTTATGTAAAATATTTCATTGTAAGATTAACGATTTAGTAAATGATGGTATTATTGATTCTAATTTATTAGATGACGAGATTAAAAATAATGTGGTAAAATTTAAAATGGAACAACAAAAAAAGGTGAAAGGGTTAAGTAGGGGAATTGCTTTAATTGCCAAATTAGGTAAAATTTTATTAATGATAGCTTTACCTGTTATCTTATTAGCTATGGTAGCTATGCCTTATTTAATTCAAATAACATCTGTTCATGGAAATGAAATTATGATAAAAAGTGGAAAGTATCCTCTTACGATTAATGAAGTGGATAATCATATCAAAATAACTTATAAAAATGAGGTGATAGAAGAAACATATCAAGGTTTGGAGTTTTCTAAAATTAGAGAATTTTATCAAAGATATACTAAAGGGGAAATGATAACATATGTAGAAATTGCATTAAGTGTGTTAATGGTAACTTTAATTATTCTAATGATTATCTTAACGCATTTAGAAAAGTTATTTAAAAATATTGAACAAGAGCAAACGCCATTTACATTAGAAAATATTCATCACATTAAGAAAATGGCTTATTTAATGATAGGGTTAATTATTCTTCCTAATTTTAGTGAAGTAGTAATGGAGTTCATATTAAAAGCTGATTTTCCATTTGGCTTTGGCTTTGAATTATTCGATTTAATGGAAATTTTATTTCTATTTAGCATGGTATATATTTTCCAATATGGCTATGAAATTCAACTAGACTCTAAAGGAAGGATGTATGAGTAAATGAATAAATATGACTTTACGATAAAATTAAGTGAAGCATTAAATTATCCGATAGAAAAATGTGAGTTAATTATGGAAGTCTTAGAAAAAAATTTCTTTATTAGCCAAAAAAACAAAGATTTAATCGTAAGAGAATTGAGTACAAAGTTAGAGGTTTCTATGGATGAAGCACTTTATATTGAAGAAGTAGCTATGGATATTTTTAAAAAAGCTTTAAAAGACAAAATAAAACACCCATTTAGAAGTTTAGACTAAATGGGCAAATAGGTTCTAGAAATAGACCTTTTTATTTTTCCTTTTTTACGAATAACTCGGCACTTACACCACATTTTGGACAAGTAAAATTGCTAGGTAATTCATCATTTTCATAAATATATCCACAAATGGTACACATAAAGTAAGTTTTACCACTAAAAGTTGTAACTTTTAAGATTTCTTCTTTATGGTCTTGATAATATTGATAACTCATTGCATCTTGCTTTGAAAAAACATCTCCTTCTATCAGTTTGCCAATAAATAAAGTATGTGTTTCATTTTCTATATCGTCTATTATATCACAAATCATATATCCTAAAGTATCCTTAATAATAGGAATTTCTAAAATTTCTAAAATGTTTATTTTTTCAAATTTATTCGTATCTTTGGATGATGAAAAACCAAAAGTTTTAATGATTTCTCCAACGTTTTCTTTTCCTAAAATCGATAAAGCAAATCTTTTATTTTGTTTTAGTAATTGATTGGTATAATTATTTTTCATTACAGAAACAGCAATTAAAGGATTGACTCCAGCACTAATTTGACTAACAGCATCAACTATACAACCACCATTTTTTGTGGTTAAAACATACATTCCTTGTGTAATTTTTCTTGTGATTTTACTATTTTTCATTATTTTATGCTCCTTTTTTGTTATTTTTATTATAACAAGATTTTAAGAAAAAAGCTAAATTTTAGTCTACTTTTCACCAATTAGAATACACTCGTAGTAGTAGGTGATGAAATGAAAAAAGAAAATTTAATTGGTTATATCATTAGTATAACATTAATTCTTGCTATTGGCATTTTATCGATTAATGCCGTTTCTATATATCAAAAACAAACAAATCAAGAAAAGAGGCTCATTGAGTCTACCGTGTTATATGTGGATGATACTAAAGTAATGGTACAAGATAAAAATCATGTGATTTATACGTTTAATGCTAAAAATATGCAAGTAGATATTGGCGATGAGCTAGTGATTGAATACGCTGGACTATTAGATAAAAACCGAAGTCTACAAGATGGAAAAATTTTAAATTATCAAAGAATGACTCCATCAGTAAATAAAGATGGAATTCCTAACGACTGGTTAGATGATGGGATTTTCAAAGATTATTATCAGTTGGCGTATCAAAAGTTAAAGGAATTAACACAAGAAGAGCGAATCGGACAAATTCTTTTGGTGAGGTATCCAGATAGTGATGCTAAAGCTATTGAGGCATTAAAAAAATATCATTTTGGTGGATATGTATTCTTTGAGCGAGACTTTAAAGATAAAACAGAAGCCCAAGTAAAAAAAATGATTGAGGATGTGCAAAAAAAAGCTAATGTTCCCTTGCTTACTGCTGTAGATGAAGAAGGGGGAACGGTTACACGTGTTAGTAGCAATCCTAATTTAGTAAGTGAAAAGTTCAAATCGCCAAGAGAGTTATATCAAGCAGGTGGTTTTGATAAAATTCGTGAGGATACCATTAATAAAAGTAAGATATTAAAGAACTTAGGACTTAATTTAAATCTTGCTCCTGTTGTTGATGTATCAACTAATTCAACTGATTATATGTATAATAGAACTTTAGGAGAAGATACCACCAAAACAGCAACTTTTGCAAAAACAGTAATCGAAGCTAGTAAGAATACAGGAGTATCTTATACATTAAAACATTTTCCTGGTTATGGAAATAATAATGATACACACACTGGTAGTGTACTTGATGATCGGCCATATGATGATATTATTGCTTTTGATATTCCTCCTTTTAAAGCAGGAATTGATGTAGGAGCAGAAGCTGTTTTAGTCAGTCATAATACAGTAGAAAATATGGATGCCAATCTTCCAGCATCACTATCGCCAAGTGTACATAATTTACTTCGTAATGAATTAGATTTTACTGGAATCATTATTACGGATGATTTAGCTATGGGGGCAACTTCTAGTATTGATGAAAAAGAGCTAAAAGCAATACTAGCAGGAAATGATTTGATTATTACTACGGATTATGAAGAAAGTATAAATACGATTAAGGCAGGTCTATTAGATGGTACCATTAGTCAAAGTCAAATTGACAAGTTAGCCTTTAGAGTACTCGCATGGAAGTATTATAAAGGACTAATGTTTGAAAATCACAAATAAAAAAGAAAGTATTAACGGCGTTTTCTACTTTCTTTTCTTTGTCTACCAAAAGCACTAGCAAGTATCATCGAACCATAAACTGCTTCTTTGGTTACACTTACTGGTTCAGCTTGGAATAAATAAGATTTTGTTGCTTCTATTGCTACAGGCATTAAGTGTTCTTCACTAGTATTTCTAATACCAATTTCTTCTAAAGTAACAGGAAGTCCTACGGAAATACAAAAGTCAATGACGGTATTAATTTCTTCCCAAGGACGATTTTCTAAAAATAATTGACAAATAGCACCAAAGGCAACTTTTTCACCATGATAGTATTTACTCGTTT
>CASRZP010000019.1 GCA_949440065.1 uncultured Bacilli bacterium | reverse complement strand
GGCAAATTATGCAACTAGAAATTGAAAAAGAAGCTATTAAGAAGGAAAAAGATGATTTTTCAAAAAAACGTTTTAGTGAAATTGAACAAGAATTGGTGGGATTAAAAGAAAAAGAAAAACAACTAAAGTCAGCTTGGGAAAATGAGAAAAGTATTAATAGTGATATTAAGAAGAAAAAGGAAGAAATTGAACGTGCTAAGTTTGACTTAAATCAAGCAGAAAATCGATATGATTTAGAAGAAGCAGCTAAGCTTCGCCATGGTAAAATTCCAGAGTTAGAAAAACAGTTAGAGGAGTTAAACAATAAAGAAAAAAATAAGATTTTAAGTGATGTAGTTACAGAAGAAAATATTGCTTTCATCATTTCTAAATGGACTAATATTCCTCTTAGTAAATTAATGAGTGGGGAAAAAGAAAAGTTACTTCATTTGGAGGATAATTTAAGAAAGCGTGTCATTGGACAGGATGAAGCCTTAAATTTGGTAGCTTCTGCGATATTAAAATCTCGTAGTGGTATCAAAGATCCGCTTCGTCCCATTGGTTCATTTATTTTCCTAGGACCTACAGGTGTAGGAAAAACGGAAGTGGCTAAGAGTTTAGCCTACGAATTATTTGATGATGAACGCCATATGGTTAGAATTGATATGAGTGAATATATGGAAAAATTTAGTGTTTCAAGATTAATAGGTTCGCCTCCTGGGTATGTTGGTTACGAAGAAGGTGGACAGTTAACCGAAGCCGTACGAAGAAATCCTTATAGTATTGTCTTATTTGATGAAATCGAAAAGGCTCACCCAGAAGTGTTAAATTTACTTCTTCAAATATTAGATGATGGAAGAGTTACCGATTCTAATGGTAGAGTAGTAGATTTTAAAAATACGATTATTATTATGACTTCTAATTTAGGTAGTGAACATATTTTAAATCAAGAGTCTAATTTGGTTATGGATGAAGTACGTCATTTCTTTAAACCAGAATTTTTAAATCGTGTCGATGAAGTGATAATTTTTAATTCTTTATCGAAAGAGGTTATTGCTAAAGTATTAGATAAAATGATATTAGAATTAGAAAATCGTCTAAAGGAGCGAAATATTCATTTAATTTTAACAGATGAAGCTAGAAATTATTTAATTGAAGTAGGATATGACCCTAATTATGGAGCTCGTCCGATGAAGCGAGTAATAAGTAAAACGATTGAATCTATCATTGCTAATGCGATTATTCAAGAAGAAGTTACGATGAATCAATACTTAGAATTTGATTTGGTCGACCAGGAAATTGTCATGAACATAAAAAAGGTTAATGTTTAACGATTAACCTTTTTTGCTGTGATGGTTAACTGCTCATCATCATTTTTTCCACAAGTGGTTAAAATTAATGTATCCTCTTCTACATGGGAAATGGTTATATTTCCTGTTTTTCTCATGGTATTTATTTTAGTTATTTGATAAGTAGAATTTTCTTGATGAAGTTCTAATTCGATGGTATTTCCTAGTTTTAATTCATCTAATCGATTAAAGTATGCATTGATGGCATCACCAGAGTGGGCAGCTAAAACAAGAAGTAGTTCATCTTGATACAAAATGGCAACAGCTTTATCTACCTGATTATCACTACTACTAGGATCAAACAAATTTTGATAAAGTCCAATTGTTTTAATTTTTATCCATCCAATTTGAGAAGAATAATTGGCCTTTCCTATAATCGGCATAAAGGAAGTGCCTAGTTTTTCTTTATGGACATGGATAAGAAAGAGAAAACTAAACAATAGGCAAGTAAGTAGAAAAATATTTCTTTTTTTCATCTGTTTCGATAGTTAATGTTTTTGGAACATAACTAGAGGTATTAGGAACATCAATTTTATAATCTTTCAAGTGATAAAAATACTCTTTTTCATGTTCATCAATTACCACGGTAAAAGACTCTGCTAATTGATAACCATCTATCGTATTTTGCTGAACAATCGTATATTCTCCAAAAGGGAGGATTACTTCTAATATTCCTAAAGCATTAGTTGTAGCATCCATTACTATTTCATTATCTTTATTATATATGAGAAAAGTCACTTCATCTTCATTTATCCAGTTATCTTTTTGTCCATATTGTTTATGAATGATTAGCTTTCCTTTAATGAGTTGATTAGGTATTGCTATTGTAATGTTAGGATGCTCTTTATCTAAAGTAAAGGTAAATTCTTCTTGGTTAAGAAGATATCCCAAACCTGGTTTTAACTCCTTTATCGTGTATGTACCACTGGAAAGGTTAGAAATTGTTGTGGTTAAGGTTTCATCAATAATAAATTTATCGATAAGACTACCTTTGCTATCGTATAATCCGAAGATGACATTGGATAAAATAGCATCGCCTTTGTATTCTTCTATCATTTCATCGATTTTGTTAACGATTACTTTACTAGGAATTACTTGAATACTTAAATTAGCCTTTTTCTCTTTAGCATTTCCTAATGTTAAAATATCTTGATTGGTACTACTTCGATATAAGATAGCTGGATGATGATATTGATTAAATTCTCTTGTTAAAGTAATTGGGTATTCTCCTTCTTCTTGGACTGAATGTATGGTTAAGGTGTTATTTTCCTTAGTTACCTGAAGGGAAGAAGATATATTAAACTCTTCTAACTGATGGTTTTTATCTTTTAGTTGAATAGAATCTCCTACTAAAATGGTGTACTTATCTTGGTGAAACGATGGTAGTGTATTAGCATTTTCAACTAAAGATAGAAGCTCTTTTTCTTCTTCTAGATAAGGATTAATTAGTGTTCCGTTTAGTCCATTGGTAAAGTAAAATGATGCATTAGGGTCTGCTGTTTTCCAAATGAGTAACTGAGTAATCGCATACCATTTATCTTCTTTGTGATTACCGTATTGGTAACCAAAGTAACTAATTAAGGATATTTGCTCAATGATATCATCATTTAATTCGTTGATGTTTATCCCTTCAATATAGTCATGTCGATCATCCAAAAAGGCAAAAGGTTCAATGCAATAAGCGATATCGTTACTGTTACTTTTCCTAATGAATCGTGCTTGTTGGTATAATTTTGTTCCTTGACGTTGTCTAACCATATAGATATTTGGAATATACTCAGCATCATAGAAGTTTTCTTTCGCTTCTACGATAGGGGGAATAAAAAACATTCCCAGTAATAAAATAAATAATAATTTTTTCATAAAATCATTCCTTTCGCCAAAGACTATACCAAAAGATTTTAAAGTGTGCAAATCGATATTTTGCCTTATTGTATTGAAAAAAAGAAGGAAAAAATGACTTTTCCTCCTAGCAAAATTTTCTTTTTATGATGAAACACCCCTTCAAAAAATTTTTTTCAACGAATTGAAATAATTCCTAAATCTTTTCCTAAAGTGTTCATATTATATAAAAATAGAACTTCATCAATGTTATTTTTTTCTATGTAAGTACTGATACTTTCTTTATAATATCTAGGGTCAATGACATGGATGGTTTGATAATGTCTACTTAAGAAAGGAATAAAAGAATTGGCATAACTATCTTTTAGAATAAGTATCGAAGAGTTTGTATTTGCCTTAGGATTATTAATAGTGATTAAAGAATGGTTTCCATTTAAAAAGTAAGAATATTTATCTTTTTTCTCTAACCATGATTTTTCATAGAAAGTGGTTGCTTTTTTATTTTCATAAACATAATGAACATTTACTAAATCATTTACATATTCATCAATTTCATCGCTTTTGTAGGAATAAATATTTGCTTTAGAATAAAGAGTTCCATTAAAATCTTTCGTTACGGTTCGTTTAGGAAAATCATCAATAGGAATAGGTGTTAGTCCTTTTTCTTTTAAGTAGCCGTAGTATCCATAATAAGCTCCTTTAGTTGTCCAGTGGTGATCTAGTCGATAAAATAAATCATAATTTTGGTTGTTTTCTATTAAATAAGGTAAAACATCAATAATGTTGACACCTCTTAATTGATCGGTAATATCTTCTTTATCTTTTAGTTGTTCTTTAAAATCCACAAAATTTGGTAACTTATTTGCATTTATTACAATAGATGTAGGAACAAACATGATATCAATGGAAACATCAGGATTGTTTTCTTGAAAACGATTAATGGTGTTAATGATTTTATTTTTATCTTTTTCTTCCATTTTTTCATACTTTTCAATTAGAAATTGATCTTTTCCTATGTAAACATCTTTATTTTCATCTTTTAACATAAGGCGTTCTAAACTACTTTTTATGGTAAGAAATTGTTCCCTTATAGGAAAGTGATCTTCAATATAATGATTTAACTTTGTCATTAAACTTCCATCAAGTAAGTTTTCCACAGATACTTGTGGAAACTTTTCTAAATAGCGGTTTTCATTTTCAGACATTTCCTTTTTAGGTAAAATGATAAACCAAATACTAAAAAAGATAAAAAGCATACTAAGTATAACGGTTAGTCCCTTTTTCATGATATCCTCCTTAAAATCTAAAATATAAAAATGGGTTATAGGAACTATCTACTAAATAGGCAACACTTGCGATAAAGATGAACAAGTAGAAAATAATGATTGCTCCATTACTAATAATTTTTGGTATTTTTAATTTTTGCTTAAGGTTAGTTAAAGGAATAGAGGCAAGTAGACAAATAACAAGTAAAATAAGGAAGTTTTTGCCTAAATATATTGTATTTCCATTGATAAAAGGAAGTTTTCCTAAGAAAAACATGTTTTTAAGATAAAGAAATAATTGGTGAATATCATCAAAGGCAAAAATTGTCCATCCAATTAGTATGAGAATAATCGCATATATGTGTTTTATTCCTGCAGGGAGTTTTTCAAGCCATTTAGCTAATATAAACTTTTCTAATATTAAAATTATCCCATAATATAATCCCCAAAGAATAAAGTTCCATGATGCACCATGCCAGATTCCTGTTAGCATCCATACGATTAAAATATTTCTAATGTTTTTCATTTTAGAACAACGGTTACCTCCTAAGGGAATATAAACATAATCTTTAAAAAAAGTGGATAAAGACATATGCCATCTTCTCCAAAATTCGGTAATACTCTTACTAATATAGGGAAAATTAAAGTTTTCATTAAAATGGAATCCTAACATTAAACCCATACCAATGCCCATATCACTGTATCCTGAAAAATCAAAATAAATTTGAAAAGCAAAAGCTATAATACCTAACCAAGAAAGAAGGACACTTGGGTAATTACAGTTTTCTATCATATTCCAAAGAAGTCCAATGTTATTGGCAAGTAATACTTTTTTTCCTAATCCACGCATAAAACGAAGAAGTCCATCTTGATATAGGGAGAAATTCAGTTTTCTTGTTTTTAATTCTTCTTCGATTGTTTGATAACGCACGATAGGACCTGCAATTAACTGAGGAAACATGGATATATAAGTCATAAAGCGAAAGAAACTCTTTTCAACAGGAACTTCTTTTCTATATAAATCAACAACATAAGAAATGGCCTGAAAAGTATAAAAACTAATCCCAATAGGTAGACTTAATTCTAAATTTGGTATGGCAATGGAAAAGCAAGCATTTAAATTGTTAATGATAAAGTTTCCATATTTGTACACGCCAAGAAGAGCTAGGCTAATGATAATAGATAATACCATCCATAATTTTCTTTTGTTATTAAATTTTTCCATTAATCTACCTGCTAGATAGTTAATAAATGATGTTATGATCATTAAAATAATATAAATCGGTTCGCCCCAAGCATAGAAGATTAAGCTAAAAACTAAAAGTAGGGTGTTTTTCCATGAAAAAGGAACGATATAATATAGTAGAAAAAAGATAGGCATAAAGAAAAATAAAAAAGGTAAGCTGCTAAAAACCATAGTGTCCTCCTAAGAAAAATACGAGGGATAATTCTCGTATTATTTGCAATTTTTAATTTCTTTTAAAACTCTGTCATTATCTGTTGATGCGATATAAATTAAGTAATCTCCATACGTTGTTTCTTTTCTATTTTTGATGATTTCATATTGATCAGGTAAATACGTTTCAAAGTTTTTTTCTAAGCGATTTAAGTATTCATCTACTGCCTTTACCACGGTATCTTTCGCTCCTTTTTCTGGTTCAATTACCATGTATAAATTGGTATTAGTAATCGACATAGGAAGATAAATAACATAATCTTTTAAATCCTTAGGATTTATTCCTATCATTGACTCAAGATTATCATCGGTTAAGTTCATAATCATAGCAAATAATGGTTCTTTGGTATCATTTACTACTTTTACCGCTTCTTCCATATCATCTGTTACTAAATAAATTAGATAATTATTTTTTTCTATTAATTTGTTATTTTTGATTTCATTAGACTCAAAGTAAGTAATCATTGTCTTTTTGATATCATCACTTTTTCCTTCGCTAGGCTCAATAATTAAATACATTTCCTTTGTATCCTTGTTTATTGATCCAAGGGCTTCTTGGACTAAGTCTTGTTCTAGTTTAAATAGTTCTTCTAAATTATATTGATAAATATAATTTAAGTCTTTAAATATGGCATCTTCTCCTTCGCTTAAAGCTAAGGAAATTGCACGCATACTTGTTTTATCACTTTCTATATTGGTAACTTCTTCTTTTATTTTTTTCATGTCTAGTTTTTCAGTAGAACAACCTGTCGTTAAGAAAAAACATCCCATTAAAAATAAGAATGTGCAAACAACTTGTTTTTTTAAAATCATTTTATCATCCTCCAAGGTAATTATAACATAGAAAAAGAAAATATGCCAAGTCTTTTATTGAGGTATTCATGATCCTTCAATTCAAATTATTGTTCTTTTTAGGCATTAACTTAGGCATTAACTTTTTCTGGTAACTTTCATAAGCTGGTAATGCTAATTCTAAAGCTCCATCAGAAGAAATAAGAAAATCATTATCTGGCAATTCTTGATTCATTATTACGATTAAGAATACTTAGAGCTTCTTCTAATTTCCTTTTCGCATCTTTTAATGCATCTTCTTCTTTTTTACAAGACAACACTTCTTTCTCAAATTCTTCACCTAATAAGTGTATATCATTGTTCATGTTTAATTCCTCCTTGGTATTTTATTATAAGTACATTTCCTAATCGTGTCAATTAATTTAAAGTTAAACATGTAAGAACGTATTTATGATTTGTTTTTTAGAGTAACTTTTGGTAAGGGATTATCCCTTTCATCATGCTCATGGTACACCGTTTTCGTAATAACGTTACTATTTTTTCTTTTGAATTCACTTTCTAAATAGTTGTAATAAGTACCTGGGGTAATAATTCCATTAATATTTAAAATGTCCATACCAACGGCATTGGCAACATACTCTACTAATTTAACACAATTTGTAGTTAATAAAAAATAAATTTTAAAACTGCTTCTTTTAAACTTATAAAATTTAGCTTGCGTATAATCATACAAAATACTAGGATAATCACTAAACTCTTCTAATTCATGCTTTTCTTTTTCTGCTTTTGCATACCAACGATAAGTATTACTTTTTAACTTTTTAATTTGATTTTTAACTTTTTCCTTTTGTTCCTTCGTTAATGTAATCCCATAACAAAATAACATTTTTTTAGAGTGATGCATACAAAAGTTTAAATATTTTTCTTTATCACTAATTTCAAATAATATTCCTTCTCCAATACTTTCAAATAATTTAAATGAACTTCTATCATAATTTCCATAAGAATATACTTTGTTTTCAAAACATATATCAGCATGTCCAAAACGTCCATTTCCTTTTTGTTTAACATGAATAAAAATTTCTAAATCAACATTTTGACTAACAGGTTTATCTTTAATGGATACTATAGTTATGTTTTGATTTAATAATTTATTTAATTTAGTCAATACGGTATAAGGAATAAAAGTTAAGAAAATAACAGGTAGGGAAAATCTAATTTTTTGTTTTTTGAAAATATCGACTTTAGGGAAAATATCTCTTAGGAAATCGTATAAATAAGTAGAAGACATTAGAATAAAGTAGCATCCAAGAAGAATGGTTAAATTTCTAATGTTTCCCTTTGGTTGAAGAAGAAAACTAAGGCTAAATATAGCATCTGTTATTCCCCATAGAAGGGTCACTAGTTGATCTTTTAAATTTCGTTTCTGGTTTAGAATAAAATGAATGATTTTAGCAACACTATGTAGTAAGATATATAATCCAACGATGATAGGGAAGAAACTTAGAAATGTTTCTTGGAAATAGTGGATGAAGTAACCAAATAATAGCATAAATATTCCATTTAGCAAGGAGCTATTGTTTCGTTTTAAGATACAAGTTAAGATTTGCATTACACCAGTGAATGCTAGAAGTGATTTTAAGATAAGACAAAAAAACTGTATAGATTCAATAGGTAGAAATAATAGACATATTCCTAGGAAAGAAAAGATTAAAATGTTGATGATTAAAGAGGTTCTTGATATAATTTTCTCATTCATTACTGCTCCTCATTTCTATGTTATATTTTATCATTTTTTTTAATATTCGTCATTAAATGTTTAAAAATTGCGATAAAAGAGTGGGAATTTGGGAAAAAATTATAGTATAATGTTGATAGGAGATGATTTGGTGGAGAAGAAGGAAGTTATTGAGGCAATTCATTGTTTAAGAAAATACAATATGGAAACAGATAGAATAGAAGCAAAATCAGCACTTGGTGGTTTTCCGAAAAAGTGTTATGATACTATTTCTAGTTTTTCTAATAAATATGGTGGTATTATTTTATTTGGTTTTAGTGAAGAAAAAGGAAAAGTAATTGAAAATAGGCATTCAGGTATTCCTACAATGAAACGTGAAATGAGAAGATATGGTTTATCATAACCAGAATTTTATGAAACTAGGGATAGTTTTAAAGTCATTTTTAGAAATACAAATATTGACAATACAGAGAATAAAGGGAAAGTTAGTGAGCAAGTATTAAAATATAGAAATCAAGTAATTAAGTATTGTGTTATACCAAGAACAGCAAAAGAAATAAGAGATTTTATTCATATAAAATCTAGAAATTATGTTTTTATGTATGTAATAAATCCTTTGATAGACTTAGGAAAATTAGAATATACAAATAAAAATCATATAAAAGCAAGTAATCAAAAATATGTTACTGTAAAAAAATAAAAATTAAGCGTTGATAAATAATAAAATATGTAGAAAGATGGTAGATAGCATGACTGATATTGAAATTAGTAGAATTTATGAAGCAAAAGAAATTAAGGACATTGCACATCATTTAGGAATTTTAGATGAACATTTGATATCCTATGGGAGGGATAAAGCGAAGGTTAGTTTAAATGCATTAAAAGGAAAGGAAGAAGCTGGTTCACTGATTTTAGTTACAGCCGTAAATCCTACGCCATATGGTGAAGGGAAAACTACGGTAAGTATCGGTTTACTAGATTCGCTATGTAAACTAGGGAAAAATGCTGTGGCTTCTTTAAGGGAACCATCATTAGGACCTGTATTTGGACTAAAAGGTGGTGCAACAGGCGGAGGATATGCACAAGTTGTGCCAATGGATGAGATTAATCTACATTTTACAGGAGACTTGCATGCGATTACATCTGCTAATAATTTGTTAGCAGCAGCTATTGATAACCATATTATGCAAGGAAATGAATTAAATTTTGATGTAAATAGAATAGAGTTTCGTCGATGTTTAGATATGAATGATCGTGCTTTACGCCATGTAGTTGTTGCAAATGGGAAAAATAATGGTGTACCAAGGGAAGAACACTTTCAAATCACAGCAGCAAGTGAAGTGATGAGTATTTTATGTTTATCTACTAGTATGGATGATTTAAAAAAGCGTTTAGGGAATATTTTCCTTGGTTATAGTATAGATGGGAAAATGTTATTTGCTCGTGATTTAAAGGTAGAAGGAGCCATGGCTGTTTTATTGAAAACGGCATTAAACCCTAATTTAGTTCAAACATTATTTGGTAGTCCTGTTTTTATTCACGGTGGACCTTTTGCTAATATTGCTCATGGGTGTAGTAGTGTATTAGCTACAAAGATGGCTTTAACTTATGGAGATTATGTGGTAACTGAAGCAGGTTTTGGTGCAGATTTAGGAGCAGAGAAGTTTTTTGATATTAAATGCCGAAGTGCTAATTTGATGCCAAAATGTGTAGTGTTAGTGGCAACCATTAGGGGACTAAAGTATCATGGTGGAGCATTAAAAGAAGAAGTGGAACAAGAAAATTTAATTGCTTTAGAAAGAGGATTAGAAAATTTAAAGATTCATGTAGAAAACTTAAAAAAGTATCACGTTCCTGTTATTGTTACACTAAATCATTTTTCAAGTGATACCCCAAAGGAAATAGAATTATTATCCCATTATTGTAAAGAAGAGAATTTTGAATTTACAATGTGTGATTCATTTACCTTAGGAGAAGATGGAGCACTAGATTTAGCAAAAAAGGTAGTTTCTTTATGCGATACATCCTCTAATTTTGTTCCTCTTTATGATTTATCCACAGGAATTGTGGAAAAAATTATTTCAGTAGCTACTAATATTTATCGTGCTACTGGTGTGGAAATTTCTCCTAAAGCGGAAGAGAAGATTGCGATCTTAGAAGAAAACGGTTATGGAAATTTACCGATATGTATTGCTAAAACGCAGTATTCATTATCCGATGATCCTAAAAAGTTACAAATTGATGAAAATTTTACGATTAAAGTTAGGGATGTGATCTTATATAACGGTGCAGGTTTTGTTACGGTAATTTTAGGAAATATTATGACGATGCCAGGATTTCCGAAGGTGCCTAATTATGAGCAAATAGATTTAGATAGCGACGGATTAATTGAAGGAATATTCTAAGATTGTATAAAAAACTTGAAGAGTTATCATACTATCATTAGGTGAATAGAAATGGATTATTCAAGTTTAGCATATATTGCTACAAAGTCAGTAGTTGCGATTATTGCTTTATTTATTCTTGCTAAATCTTTAGGAAAAAAGCAAGTTAGTCAGTTGAATATTTTTGATTATATTATTGGTATTTCTATTGGAAATATTGCTGCAGAAATGTCAGTCAATAGCGAAATAAATTATTTAGAAGGAATTATTTCGATGTTAATATACGCTGGTTTTTCTTTATTGGTATCATTTCTTACGATGAAAAGTATCAAAATTAGACGATTAATTGCTGGGGCACCTATTATTTTAATGCAAGATGGACAAATTTTAACGAAAGGGTTAAAAAAAGTAAAGTTTGATATTAATGATTTATTACAGGAGGCAAGAGCAAACGGATACTTTGACATTTCAGAAATTGAATACGCTGTGATGGAGGCAGATGGAAGAATTAGTTTTCTTCCTAAAAGTAAATATGCACCAGTGACGCTAAAGGATATGAAAATAAAGGATACTTATAAAGGACTTACTGCGAACTTAGTAATTGATGGGAATATCATGGAGAAAAATTTAAAAATTATTGGCAAAGATAAAAAATGGTTAATGACTAGAATTGAAAATAATCATAAAAAGTTAGAAGATATTTTGCTTCTTACTTGTGATTCTAAGGAGAGTATAACTATTTATGATAAGGATTTAGATATTCCTGTTAATGATTGTCTAGAATAGCTTTTGCTATTTTATCTTCATAACTTATTTTTGACATATAAAAACCTCGTTTCCTATGTCCAAGAAACGGGGTTCATATCACTTTTTCTCTTTTTAGTATTGAGTTTTAGCGATTTCATTTAATTCATTTTGCATTAGGCAGTAGTTTACAATACCTAATCCAAAAAGTTGTAAGACTAAATATAATATAGAATTGTCTTGAACGTTTAAGTTTTTGTCTAGCTTCGCTTGATAAATATTTTTTCCCATCTTATAAGCCCAGTAGATATAATAAATACCACAAGTAACTAGACCTAAAAGAAAGGCCATTCCTCCAGACATACTCTTATCTTCGCTAACCCTAGCTGTATCATCAGTTAATTGAATAAACCAAAATATTCCATAAATGCCACAAGTAACAATAGATAAAATGACATTAGTAGCAATATTTTTCTCTTGAATCATAATCCTTCCTCCTCATTAACAAGATTATATAACAAATCGCAAAAATATTCAATAATTATCTTCAGCACATCAGGATAAATTCATCAACTTGCAAAAAACTAAATGTTTGATGAATTTTTAAGTTTTTAGAATATATAAAATTCAATAAATAAAGGAATTGTAATTTTTAGATATTACTAAAATATAAAATATATTCAAATGGTTCAAATCTTTTTAAATACTAGAAAAAAATTAACTTAATATTCATTTTTTCCTTATTTCGTGAATTTATCTTGACTCTAATTCATATTTACTTGACATTTTACCGCTTAAGTTTTACGATTAAAAATAAGGACGTGAAAGAGTAATGGAAGAACAAAAAAAGTATGAAAACAAAATATTGACGATTCCTAATATCATTACCATTATTCGTATGATAGGTTCTATTTATTTATTAAGTTACATTTACAAAAACGGGATAGATAATCATTATTTTGTGACAACTTTTGCCCTTGTTTTAGCATTGAGTGATTTATTAGATGGTTTTATTGCAAGACGCTATAATATGTATAGTCACTTAGGAGGAGCACTAGACCCTATCGCCGATAAATTATTAAACTGGGGAATTGGACTAGTTTTAATGGTAAAAGGAATTATGCCATTGTGGCCTTTAGTAATCGCTATTCGTGATGTGATTGTATTTTTGTTTACCAGTTACCTTTTTCTTTGTAAAAAAATAGAATTAAAACCAACGATGCCTGCTAAGTTAAAAATGTGTTTTCAGTCAGCAGGAGTTATTGCTACTTTGTTGTTTGGATTTGGTAAGGAAAAACTTTTACTGATTGCACCCATTTTTATGGGATTATCCATTTTAATGATTGTTATTGAACCTTATTATATTTATCAATCACTAAAAAAGAAACGTTACTAAAAAGCGTTTCTTTAATTTTGATTTTCTGTTGTTCCTCCAGGATTGTTTTCATTTTCTACTGGGGGATCTGGAGTTTCTGGTGTAGATGGATCAGGTTTTTCCGTTGGTTGGTTTAGCGGTGGTTGATCTTCTACAATAGTAATTTTTCCTAAGTAAATTTGATTTTGGAACACAATGGTATATTGATAACTTCCTGCTTGTGCCATGTTTACTTCCGATAAATCTAGAGTTACTGTTTTTAACTGCTCTTCTGTTAATTCTTGATCAATATAAGTAGAAATTGTCGTTGGCAAAGTTTCATTTAATTTGAACGTTTGATTTTTTAATGTTAATTTAATTGTTAAGTCTTGTTCAGGTGGTGTTTCTATTTCTTCTTCTTTGACAATAATTTTATTTGTCCATTCAGTTCCTGTTTTTAAATCTTTTATTTTGTACTCATAAGTACCTACTTTTGTTACATCAATCTGATTAAGGTCAATACTTAAACGAGATATCTCTTCATTTGTTAGTGTTTCTTCTATGTAGTTAGTAACACCTCGTTCTAATTCTTGATTTAAAATAAGGATAACTTCTTTTGTTGTAATCGTAAATGGTTCTTCTTTTTTCTCTTCAGCAATTACTTTAGTTATAATTTTATCTTCAATAATTAAGGCAAATTGTTCATCTTTATGTTGATTATCTTCAACTAATTGTAAGTAAGTTCCTGTCCCTAGGCTAGATAATCCTAGTATGGATAGTGTAGCGAATATACCTACACGAATAGATCTCTTCACTTTTGTCCTCCTTCTTACTTTATAAAATCATTATAGAATAAAATTTGAACTTTGACAAGAAAAATCGTCAATGGATGCCAAAAGTAGAAGCTAACTTACTTTTAAGTTAAATCTAAATTATCGATATATTCAATAAAGTAAAGCGAAATATTAATAATTTTACCATCCTGACTTAAGTGTTTTAATGAGAATCTAAATGATAATGAATTATCATTTTTAGTATTATACTTGGTCAAACTATGATGATTAGTGTTACCTCTATGAGAATAATCTTATTGTTTTTTATAATAAATAAATTGCATTTTTACAATTATTTTTATCAAAGAATTCACATTGTTGTAAAATACGTAAAATTTAAGTAATAATTTGGTAAAATGAAAATAGTTGACAATTAGTTAACATTTGTATTTTTTCTTTTGGCTTTGTGGTAAACTAAAAGGGGATAGTAAGGAAAGTAGGTGTTGAAATGAAAGCGAAAAAACTAATTTTACCTATAGCGATGTTACTTTTATTAATGGTAGCAACTATCGGGGTAACCTTTGCTATGTTTACTTTTACTAAAGAAGGAACAGTAGAAAATACATTAGAAACTAGTACTATCATGTTAACGTATACGGAAGGTAAAACCGGAATCATGTTAAATGAAGCATATCCGATGAGTGATGAAACTGGAAAAATGTTAAATGGAAGTGATAACGTCTTTGATTTTACCATTACAGCAACCCTAGGAAAAGCAACGACAATTGGATATGAAGTAACAGCAATAAAAATTCCCATTAATGATATAACACCTTTAGAAGACAATGAAGTGAAACTTTATTTAGAACGAGCAATCGATCCAGATACTACTTACGATGAAGTGTTTTTACCAATGAATTTTATTCCTAGAACTAGTCCAACACAATTAGGATCACCCATTGGTTCAATGATATTAGATTCAGGAACATTTACTAACGAAGGAACGACTATTCACAATTATCGCCTAAGATTATGGGTAGATGAAAATGCACAAGTACCAAATGGAGAATCTAGAAAGTATGGTGTAAAAATTAATGTGTATGCTAAACAAGACGTAATTGCTGAACCTGTTGAACAACCAATTAGTAAAACCAATCTAAATATTAAAAAAGTGTTTACTTATAATCAAGAAGCAGGTTCATCTAATTTTTGTGTAACTGGGGAAGAAGAAACATGTACAAGTTTAAAAAAAGCCCCAAGTGCATATGAATCAGGAACTATCATCAAATATAAAGTAAACGATACCGAAGAAAAATATTTCCATGTAATGTTTGATGAGGGAGATACCCTAGTTTTACAGCAACGGGAAAATCTAGTATATGACACAATGTGGTATAAAGGTGCTAATGACAATACCAAAGGACCACTAACAGTATTACCAATATTAGAAGAAGCAACAAAAGGATGGACAAATGTGTTAGATCAAACCTATACGTTAGGAACAACCGTATTTAAAGATAATGCATTTACTGGATGCGTGTATAGCCAAACGAATAAAGCATTTAATTGTGCAACAAATGCGTATACTTTAGGCGAAAGAATGGCTAAGGCAAGATTAATTACAGTACAGGAGGCACATAGTTTGGGATGTACTATGGAACAGAGATCTTGTCCGATATGGATGTATAACTATTTAAGAGACTCAGTTAGTTATGGAGGAACAGAAAATAGAACTGGTGGAGATTATGGAGTTAATTACGGATACTGGAGTATGAATGAAAATTTAGGCACTCCAGGAAGCGTTTGGTTGCTAAGTCATATTGGGGGTATGGGTGTTGCTGCTGCTAATATCACCTCGAATTATGGAATTCGTCCTGTTATCATGATTCAAAAATAGTTTATAGGAAAAATACTTTGATAAACATATATATAAATGATGAAAAGTCGACTATAGTCTTTTTAAAGTTTCGTATTGTATTTTTCCCACTTTTGTCATATAATGTAAGCGAGGAAGTGATGGGGTTTATGTTATGGTGGCTATTTATTTTTATCTTCTTTGTCGTAGTAGAATTATCTACCGTTAACTTAGTTAGTATTTGGTTTGCACTAGGAGCACTTGCTTCACTATTTTTATCACTAGTAAATCACTCTTTTGAAATACAATTAGCAGTATTTATTATGGTAAGTGCAATTAGTCTAATCTTAACTAGACCATTAGTTAAAAAATTTTTATCGAAACCGATGGAAAGAACTAATCTCGATCGAATTATTGGTAAAATTGGTATTGTAACTGAGAAAATCGTACCATATGCTGTTGGAGAAGTAAAAATTGATGGAAAACTATGGTCAGCGATAAGTGATGAAGAAATTTCATTAAATAGCAAAGTAGAAATTTTATCTATTCAAGGAGCAAAAGTGACTGTTAGAGCAGTTAAGGAGGGATTATAATGCTTTTTTGGATTATTTTAGGAGTTATTTTAGTTATTATTATCAGCGGAGTTAGAATTGTATCACAATCTCGTGCGATGGTAATTGAACGATTAGGGGCATATCATCGTACTTTACAAACAGGACTACATTATCATATTCCATTTATTGAGCGTATTGCTAATCATGTATCACTTAAGGAAATTGTAAAAGATTTTGCACCACAACCAGTTATTACTAAAGATAATGTAACGATGCAAATTGATACTGTAGTATATTTTCAAATTACTGATCCGAAGTTATACACTTATGGAGTAGAAAACCCAGTAAATGCGATTGAAAATTTAACAGCAACAACACTACGTAACATCATTGGTGAACTAGAATTAGATGAAACACTAACATCTCGTGATATTATCAATTCTAAAATGAGAGCAATATTAGATGAAGCAACAGATCCATGGGGAATTAAAGTTAACCGTGTTGAAGTGAAAAATATTATTCCACCTCGTGATATTCAAGAAGCAATGGAAAAACAAATGCGTGCAGAACGTGAACGTCGTGAGTCAATTTTAAAAGCAGAAGGTGAGAAAAAAGCGGCTATCTTAATTGCTGAAGGTGAGAAAGAAAGTGCCATCTTAAGGGCAGATGCAAAACGTGAGACACATATTCGTGAAGCAGAAGGTGAAGCACAAGCCATCTTAAAAATTCAAGAAGCTACAGCACAAGGTTTGAAATTACTAAAAGATGCGAAAATTGATGAAGCCGTATTAAAGTTAAAAAGTTATGAAGCCATGGTAGAAGTTGCCAATGGTCA
>CASRZP010000018.1 GCA_949440065.1 uncultured Bacilli bacterium | reverse complement strand
CGACTTATTGCTTTTTTTGTATATAAAAGGTGTCACATCAATTGTAACGCTACATTTTGTGAATTTATCCTGTTTCATTGCTTATTTGTATTTTCTTTTACCTGTGGTATACTATAGATAGTAGAAAATAAAGAGGTAGAACATGCAATCGAAAAATAAGAAAAAGTTTATTTTTACAATTAGTTATATTTTAATTTTGATTTTAGCAACCATTGCCTTCACTTATGCAGCTTTTACCTTTAGCAAGAAGGGTGTAGTAGAAAACACCTTAGAAACAGGAACAGTAACACTAACTTATACTGAGGGAAAAACGGGAATTCTATTAAATGAAGTTTATCCGATTTCTGATGAAAGAGGAAAAGTTTTGGTAGGGGAAGATAATGTTTTTGATTTTACTATACAGGCGAATCTTTCTAGAACCATGTCGATAGGATATGAAGTAACAGCAGTAAAAATACCCATTACGGATATGGAACCATTACTAGATAATGAGGTGAAACTTTATCTAGAACGAGCAATTGATCCAGATACCACATATCAAGAAGTTTTAGCTCCTTCAAATTTTATGCCAAGGGAAGAACAAACAGAAATAGGATCTCCCGTTGGAAGCATGATACTAGATACAGGAACATTCACAGAATCAGGAACAACAATACATAACTACCGTTTACGTCTATGGGTTGATGAAAGTGTAAAGATACTAAATGGTGAATCAAGAAAGTATGGAGTGAAAATTAATGTGTACGCGAAACAAGATATTCATTTTGTAGAAGAAGATACCTACACATTTGATGCAACAACGGGAACAATAACAAAATATAATGATACAAAAAAGAATGTAGTAATTCCTAGTCAAATTGATAATGTAGAAGTAATCACCATTGGAACAGGTGCATTTGCTAATAAAGGTTTAACCTCGGTAACTATTCCTAATGGAGTAACCACTATCAAAGAAAATGCGTTTGATAATAACGAATTAACCGCTGTAACTATTCCAGAAACTGTGACAACTATTGAAACGAATGCTTTTTCTAATAATCCATTGAACGAAATTAACAATTTATCGGGAAATAGTTTTAACTGGCAAGATATTACGAATAAAGACGATGTAGTAGTAAATTTGCCTAGAAATAAAAACATTACAGCTATTTTTCAATATAACCAGACAACAGGCTCATCCACTTATTGCGTAACAGGAGAAGAAAGTACTTGCCAAGCTATAGCGGAACCAAAAGTATATCAACAAAGCACAATTATCAAATATAAAGTAAATAATAGAACACAAAAATATTTTTATGTTATAAAGGATAATGGAGATACTTTAACTTTACAACAAAGAGATGACACAACAAGCAAAAATTCATGGTATAAAAATGATAATGGAGAATCAGATGCAACTTTAGGTCCATTAAATATTTTATCAGTTTTGGAAAGTGCCACAGTAGGATGGACAAATGTACTTGATCAAACATACATTAGGAACAACAGTATTTAAAGATAATGCTTTTACTGGATGTGAATTTTATAGTTGTACGCTGAATAGATATGTGATGAAAGAACGAACAGCGAAAACAAGGTTGATTACTTTACAAGAAATTTTTAGTTTGGGATGCGGTAGAGATTCTAACACAACGTGTCCAATATGGTATATAATTACTTAAATGGTTCAACAAAATACGGCGGTACAGTAGATGGTAATTTATCTGGTTATTGGACAAGTTCTGTGTATTCGAATTCTGTAGCATGGTATATGGATGAAAAAGGTACAATTGCTTATGCTCAAACACGTTATACAGGCTGTGGTGGACGTGCAGTTATTGTTATCGAAAAATAAAAACGTTGGAATTTTCTCAACGTTTTTCGTTTGTATTATTTTTGCTGTTTGGTGTCTTTTTTTGTTTTTCAATGTTTTCATAGACTTGCTTAAAACTTTTTTCCATGCCCATACTAGATGGATGATAATACTTTTTATTTACCATATTATCTGGTAAATACTGCTGATCAACCCAGTGATTAGGAAAATCATGGGGATACAAATAAGTAGTAGAACTCGTTTTAATATGATCTGGGACATTTCCACATTTTCCCGTTTCTAAATCACTTAGGGCAGCATCTAATGCAATATGAGCTGTATTCGACTTAGGCGATAGAGCCATTTCTGCTACTAATGTACCTAGTGGAATTCTAGCTTCAGGAAGTCCTACTAGATTCGCTGCATGAATCGCTGCCATCACATGAGGTCCAATGTTAGGATTTGCTAGTCCAATATCTTCATATGCAATAACACTTAACCGTCTAAAAATACTATCCAAGTCTTCTGCTTCGATTAATCTTGCCAAATAATGAAGGCTCGCATTCACATCACTTCCTCGAATTGACTTTTGTAGGGCACTTAACACATCATAATGTCCATCACCATCTTTATCATGAAAAATTACAGGCTTACTATTAATCGACTTAATGATATCCACAGTCACCTTTTGATCCATGGTCGAAAAATATGCCATTTCTAATAAATTATAAGCATAACGTAAATCATTTCCTGCTAAATTAGCAATTTGTACTAACGCATCTTTCGTAATATCAATCCCTTTTAAATGTTCACTTTGACATGCTCTAGTTAACCCTTCCATAATCTCATCAGGTGTTAACTCATGTAACTCAAACAAGTGACATCTACTTCTAATCGCTGGATTTATCGCATGATATGGGTTACTCGTCGTCATGCCAATTAACGTAATTCTACCACTTTCTAACTGAGGAAGGAGTAAATCTTGCTTATCCTTGTTCATTCTGTGAATTTCATCCATGATTAATACAATACCATCATCATACATCTTGGCTTCTTCAACAACCACATCAAAATCTTTCTTATTATTAATCGTTGCATTAAGCATTCGATAGCGAACATTTAAATCATTCACCATAGCAAGAGCAATAGATGTTTTCCCAATTCCTGGTTTTCCATATAAAATCATCGAAAATAATTTCTTATTTTTCACTAAATTCCTTAAAATTTTATTTTCTCCTAGTAAATGCTTTTGTCCTAAAACTTCATCAATTGACCTTGGTGCTAATTTTTGTGCTAAAAGACTTCCCATATTTATCACCGTTTCCTATTATAATGGATTAACATTTTTATTGCAAATAAATTTACAAAATGAGAAAGTTATGATACGATTGTTAAAGATGGAATAGGAGGATAGATTTTGAAAAACAAAGTATTAGTGCGTTTATTTGTCCCTTTAATCGAAGAAGAATATGATGTTTTTTTACCAATTCAGCTAAAAATAGGTTCAATTAAAAAACTATTAAAAAAAGCGATTAGCGAGCTATCTGAGGAAAGATATATTTCAACTTATTCGTATGCATTGCTTAATCAAATTACTCACGAAGAATATTTAGATCAAACAATTTTAGATCAAACAGATATTCGTAATGGTACTAAGTTAATATTATTGTAGAAAGGATATATTTATGATTACTGATATAAAAAAAGAAGAAGTTCGTCATTTAGGACTAGACTTAATAGAATGTTCTAATCAATTAAATCGAAATATTCAAAAGTTAAATCAATTAATGGAACATTTACAAGAAGCATGGAGTGGAGAAGATGCTAACATATACCAAGAAGCGATGAGAAGCAAGTATATTGTGGGATTACAAGAATTAGCCAAGCAAGTAAATAACTACGGAATATATTTAAATAAAGTTCCAGGAGCATATGACCTATTAGATAAAACATTTGCTCAAAGAAACATTAACATATAAGGAGAAAGTCATGAAAGAGAAGATGTCTTATGAAAAAGTTGATTCTTGTATCGTTGAGTTAACTGCTATTGTAGAAGATATCAATAGCACTTTAGAACAAGTAAAACAAGTATCTACTACGATAAACCAAAAAAGTTTATGGCAAGGTAAAGCTGCAGATTATTATGCTAGTCATTTAAATAACTTTGTCAAAAGCACCGAAGGTGTTGATATTGAGCTAAAAAAAAGTATTAGTGTATTACAAAAAGCCAAAGAAAATTATCAACAGTTAGATAAAAAAGTGATGTCTACAATGGATGATAGTTTCTACATTGAATAAGAGGTGATAGGAAATGATAGATTATCATATTAATCAACAAACGGATGCCAATAACTTTAAAGCATCTCGTATAATGGGAAAGGTTTCCTTTGATTCATCGTTTTCACGAACAATGACTACTAATGCCTTAAATGTGGCATCTCGTGCAAAAACAAAAGAAATGGCAAGTCAAATTAGTAGTCCTAGCGTAGCAAAATGTGAAAGTGCAAGTAAATTATCTACTCTTATGGGGCAGTTAGGAAATCGTTATCAAGACTTAGTTGCTGGTCTAATGTCATATAACGAGTTTTTAGATCATGTCGATGCTTATAAAGCAATTGAAGCCCAAGCTAAAAGTCTTCAAGGAGAAATTGCTGCTCGGCAAGCTAGAATTTCAGCGTTATTACCCAAGTTATATCGTTATGTTACAGAAACAGATGAATTGGGAAATACAATAACAAAAAAAGAAATTGTTCCTGAAGTAGCTGCTGAAATTGCTAAGTTAGAACAAGAAATAGCCAACTTGAATAAAGAATTAGCTGTTGTTTTAGAACAGTTAGGAGAGCAGTTGAAAGTGATTGAAAGCTTTTCTATCCAATCAAGTATGTCTAGCTATCAAAGTGATAGTACTATCGATTATTTTCATTCGTTTGATGAGAATGAATTTTTAGTTAACATGCAAGGGTTAAAAGATACATTTGCCACATTTAATGAACGAATGAATGAATATGCAAATAGTTATCAAGAGTATTTAAGCAGTGATACTACTAGTGGAGAAGATGCAAATAATCAACGAGTAGTTGGTGAATTAAAAAGCTTTTATGAAGCAGTAAATCAAGGATACAGCAATATTTATTCATGGTGGACTTCCTATATCGAAAATGTTGAAGCCCTAGAAGATGCTCTTTCTGAACATAAAACAGCAAGTGGCTTGGAAACTGGAATTCGTGCGTATGCTACTTATCATTTAGCTGATGTTCAACTAAGTGAATTCAAATCAATTTTTGATGGTGCAATGGATGCTAACCGATTAAAAGAATCAGAAGGCATTACTACTCAAGCCAAGGCCTCTTTATTTGTAAAGCCAGATAAAGTAGTCAATATTTTAAAAGATGTCAAAAAAGAAGATCTAAAGCCAATTGATCAAAAAGATAAAGAAAAAACACCAAATACTGAAATTAACATTACTGAGGATACTCTTTATACAGAATATAAAGGTAAACAAATTATCAATCCTGATATTGTTCGCGTAAAAATTGTTGATGCTTTAGCTAAGCGAGGAATTGAAGATAAAGATACAGTGGCAACTGTATTAGCTATTATGGACTTTGAAGGTGGGCTAGGAGCTAGTAATTTAGCACAAAACAAGTTTAACTACGGTGGACTAAGGTCTAATGGAACCTATAAAGATTTCTCTGTATTAGATGAAAATGGTAACTTGGATGTTGTCGCTAGTATTGAAAATGGAGCGGATGCTCAAGCAAAATTAATGGAGTCTTATCTAGACTGGGTAAAAGAACAAAGTTACTACGATGAAAGTAAGAGTTTAGCATATAACATGAACCCTTTATATAATGGAGCCAATTCAGAATGGGTACCAGCTGAAGGAAGTAATATTTACGATAACAATTGGATTAAAAACCCTAATCATTACCAAGATAGTAAAGGGACAAAGTATGATTGGTGGTATAAGTATGTTGACAACATGAAAGAAAATTCCTATGACAAATATCTTAATTTTATCAAAAACCAATAATCATTTGAAAGAATAGTTGAAAATAAATTCATTCCTATGATATAATTTTTATAGAAAGTAGGCTAATAACCTATAAAAAGGAAAGGGGGTGGCAAGATGGATTTAAATATTAATTACGAAGAAACGAGAACAACAGGATCACAAATATCAAATAAAGGTCAGGAATTTCGTGAGCTTTTAAATAAGATTATGAATATCAATAACCAATTGAAAGATGCTTGGCAAGGAAGTGATGCGATGAAGTATTCTAATGCCATTACTGAGCAATCACAATATATGCAAAAATTGTCTGATACTATCGAAGAACTTGGACAAACCGTAGTAAGAATTGCAACAGCCTATGAACAAGCATGCCAAGATAATGAAGGGGCAATTAACTGATAAGGAAGGAGAAAATTAAAATGCTAGGTGGATCAAAATTAACTTATGAACAAGTATTGTCACTTGCCGAACAGTTGAAATCAGCTGCTAATCAAATGGATTCATTATTAAACAATGATATTCAATCTTTGTTTCGATTAATTGGAACAGAAGAAATCTGGGCTGGGACTTCAGCAAGTCATACAAGAGAACAATTCGATACTTTAAGTGCAAAATTTCCACAATTTGTACAAGCAATTGATGATTGTCATCGTTACTTAATGAAGGTTGTTGAAAATTATCGTAGTGTCGATCAATCTGTTATTGGAAATTCTAATTAAAAAAACTTAAAATACTAAGTTTTTTTATCCAAGTGAAAGAGGAAATTCTTCCCTTTGGATAAGAAAAATATAAAAGAGAAAAGGGGAAATGTTATGCAAGGGTCCATCATTAAAAATGGAAAAATGAAAAATTTTGCCCTTCCTCGTCAAGTTTTTGGCAATTATTGGATAAAGGATTTATTGAATAACAGCGAAGACAATTTGATTAACGTTGTAGCACAAGATAATCACTGGGTGTTACTAAGTAATTATGAAGTTGCCATTATGGAACAAGGAATGCCGATTACAAATATCGTTTTAGAAGAATATCATTTTTATACGTTACAAAACTTGTCTACTCACGAGACATTGGAATTATATATGGCACCTTTACTCGATCCGACAAATCATTTTTATCATATCGATGAGGCCATAGATATTACCATTGGTAGTGGAAATCAGGATATGATTATGTATGCTAATGAGGGGGTAAAAACGACTCATGCGAAGATTACCTATCAAAATGGTAGCTATTTTCTTAGCAATAATCATCATGATAGTTTAGTATATTTAAATCACAATGCAGTTGAAGATGTGATGGCACTACATTCAGGTGATATTATCTTTTTAAAGGGATTAAAAGTTATTTTTGTTGTGATGAAAAAGGGAATTTTGCTTAATGTGAATTCGCCATTAAATAAGGTAGTATGTCACTCTCCGTTAGTGATGGAATCAGCAAGAGAGTATATTGAATCGCCTAATGAAAATGAAGAACTTCCTGAGCTAGAACTTTACCAGGATTCTTCTTATTTTCATAAAAAACCAAGGTTTCGGGCACTTTTAACAGAACTAAAGATGGTAATAGATCCACCTCCTATAAAGGCAAATGAAGATGATAGACCTTTATTATTAATCGTTGGACCAATGGTGACTATGGGAATGTCTTCAGCAATGATGGGGTTAGTTGCTGTTAACAATGTGGTAAATAATAATGCTAAATTAATTAGTGTCTTACCATCGATTGTCATGTGTGTTGCCATGATGTCATCTGTTATTTTATGGCCTATTATCACTAATCGATTTGATAAGAAAAAACAAAAGAAACTAGAAGCAAAACGCCAAAAGAAGTATAAGGAGTACATCGAAGAAAAACGGCAAGTAATCATTGATACTATTCGTCAACAACGTCATATCTTACTTGAGAATAATTTGTCACTAGAGGAATGTAAACAAGTGATCTTACATCAAAAATTTAATTTATGGGAGCGAAAAAAAGAAGAACAAGACTTTTTAACAGTAAGTCTTGGTATGGGAACAATTCCAATGAAAATTAGTATTGACTACCCAACCGAACATTTTACTTTAGAGGAAGATAACTTACGAGAAATGTTAAATTCTTTGGGTAGGGAGCCCAAGAACTTAGCAGATGTTCCCATTACCTTGTCTTTGATAGAACAGTATATTGTGGCAATTATCGGTAATAAGCAAATTAATCAACGATTAGTTAATAATATGATTTTACAACTTGTTGCCTTTCACTCTTATGATGATTTAAAAATTGTGGTGTTTACTAACGAATGTCAAAAGGAGGAGTGGAGTTTTACTAAGTTTTTACCACATTCCTTCCGTGACGATAAGAAAATGCGTTTTTTTGCTTCTAATAACGATGATAGCAAAGAAATTTGTTATTTCTTAGAGCATGAGTTGTCACGTCGAATGGAAGATGGAAAAACGTCGCCTTATTATTTATTGATTATCGACGATTTTAAATCAATTCGTCATTTTGATTTGATAAATCATATTTTAGAAAGTAAACAAAATATGGGCTTTAGTATGATCATTATGAACGATAATGTATCTACACTTCCTACTTCTTGTCAAATGTTTATTCATGCCAATAGTAAAAATTCAGATTTGTTTAAAAATGTATTAAATGCTGATACGACAAAGTTTCAAATTGATTTTACTACAAATTTACAATTAGAAGAGTGTGCTAGGGTTTTAGCCAATATTCCTTTAGATATTACAGAAAATGAAGAAGGAAAACTACCAAATAAGTTAAGTTTTTTAAATATGTATCAAATTGGTATGGTTGAACAGTTAAATGCACCTTCTCGTTGGCAGAAAAATAACCCGATTCAATCCTTGCAAGCACCAATTGGCGTAGGAAAAAATCAAGAGTTAATTCGCTTAGATTTACACGAGAAGTATGCTGGACCTCATGGGTTAGTAGCAGGAATGACAGGAAGTGGTAAAAGCGAATTATTAATTACTTACATTTTGTCGATGGCTGTTAATTATCATCCAGAAGAAGTACAATTTATCTTGATTGATTACAAAGGTGGAGGTTTAAGTGGAAGTTTAGAAAACCATTTAACAGGAGAGCGACTTCCTCATCTAGTTGGAACTATCACAAATTTAGATGCTGTAGAAATTAAGCGTTCATTTGCTTCTATTGATAGTGAGCTTAAAAGAAGGCAACGAATGTTTAACGAAGCACGTGCAAAGTCTAAAGAGAATACGATTGATATTTATAAATATCAACAATTATATCGCAAGAAAGTAGTTAATGAGGCTATTTCTCACTTGTTTATTATTACGGATGAGTTTGCAGAATTAAAAACGCAACAACCAGAATTTATGCAACAGTTAATTCAAACAGCACGTATTGGTAGAAGTTTAGGCGTTCATTTGATTTTAGCAACACAAAAACCTTCAGGGGTAGTGGATAATCAAATTTGGAGTAATACGAGGTTTAGGGTATGCCTACGTGTTCAAGAAAAGTCAGATAGTACAGAAGTCATTAAATCACCAGAAGCAGCATTGTTAACACAAACAGGAAGATTTTATTTACAAGTAGGGTACAATGAAATTTTTGTCTTAGGTCAAGCTGCATGGTGTGGAGCTACTTATTTGCCTGTTGATAAACCGCGAAAAGAAGTAGATACAAAAATTGAGTTTATCAATGACATAGGAGTAATTTATCATGAAGTGGATATCGATCATAAAAGTGAAAAGATCGTTGCTCATGGAGAAGAGTTAAGTAATATTGTCACTTATTTAATTCAAGTAGCGAAAAGTATGAATATTAAAGTTCGCCCTTTGTGGCTAGAAAAACTTCCTAGTTATATTGCAGTGCAAGGGTTAATGCAAAAGTATTCTTATCAAAAGGTTAAGCATATCTTAAATCCGATTGTTGGAGAATACGACATGCCTAATAAGCAAAGTCAATCTTTGTTAACGATTCCTTTTAGTGAAAATGGTAACGCCATTGTTTATGGAATGACAGGAAGTGGTAAAGAAAACTTCTTAACAACGTTATTCTATTCGTTAATTACTACGTATACAACAGACGAAGTTAACATTTATTTGTTAGACTTTGGATCAGAGACGTTGAAAAGTTTTGAAAATGCACCTCATGTAGGAGATATTATCACGGTTACTGAGGAAGAGAAAATGGCTAACTTTTATAAGATGATGGATGAAATGATTGAAACGAGAAAACAATTGTTTGCACCATTTAATGGAACGATGCAAGGATTTTTACAACAAAGCGATAAACTACTTCCGCAAATTGTGGTAGTTATCAATAATTATGAAGGATATCAAGAGACTTTTAATAAGTATGAAGATGTATTTTTTCAATTAACTAGAGAAGCACCAAAATATGGCATTTATTTTGTATTAACGATTAATAATTTAAATGGCATCAGGTTTAAAGTAAGGCAAAATTTTGCGATGGAGTATGTATTACAACAAACGAATGTTATGGACTACAATAACATTTTGGGGAATGTACAAAAGATGTATCCTTCAAAAACACTAGGTCGAGGCTTAGTAAATTTAGGAGAAATTTACGAATTTCAAACGGCATTTGTAGCACCACTTGATCAAATTCCTGATTATATTAGAAAAGTAACTTCCTATTTAAGAGAAAAATTTCCTAAAGCCAAAGGTATTCCTGTACTACCAAAAAGAATTGAAACTAAACATGTTTTGCCTTATTTAACTAGTGGTATTCCTATCTTAGGTATGGAAAAAGATACATTAAAACCTTTAGGATACGATTTTACAAAGCAGTATGTTAATTTAATTTTAGGACAAGATATTTTAGAGTTTAGTCATTTCTATCTAGCGTTAATCAATGAATTAGCGTATTTAAAAAAGGAACAAGTAATCGTCATTAATGCTGAAGAAATGGCTGGTTTTAAAGCCGATGATGGATATTTCTATTATGATAGAGAGTTTGATGTGGTGTTCACTTGGTTAAGAAATACGATTGATGAAGCGTTTGTTGCCTATCAAAATCAAAATAGAGAATTTCTAGCTAATCGAAAAAAGGTAATTTGTACAATTATTGGGTTTGACGCGTTTAGAAGTAAGTTGAATGAGGAAAATAGGAATTTATTAGCAAGTATTCTAGAAAAAGGAAAATTTTTGGGAATTATCAACTTTATTATCGTGGCAAATGTTGAAAAGGCTAAACGGTTAGAGTTAGAATCTTGGTATAAAAATGTGGTTAATCCAAATTATGGAATCTACTTAGGCAATGGTCTAGGGGATCAATTTACGTTAAAGATTAATAAGGTGACTAAGGAACATCGTGAGGAGTTGCCACCGTATTTTGGGTTTGTTGTTGTACGTAGTCGTCCTGTACAGGTGAAGTTTATTGAAGAGTTTGCACAAGAGAGTGTAAATGTAAGTAAAAATGAAAGTGTAAGCACAACTGTAGAGGAAGTTTTATAGAAGAAGAAAAAGTGGTTCTTGCACTTTTAGGGGTGCTAGTTCAAGATTATGTTTTATAGAAATGCTAAGAGTTTGATATTTTTAGCATTTTTATTAGTATAAAAGATGCTAAAATTTTGATTAGCACCCCTTAATGTTTAAGAACCCTTTTTTGTTCGTCATTTGTGAATTTTTATCTAAATTGAAAGAGCTTGTGGTATAATGATAAGTAATCATAGAGAAAAAGGGTAGATAAAATGAAGAAGAAAATAATATTTCCGATTATTATGTTATTGTTATTAATGGTAGCAACCATCGGAGTAACTTTTGCCGCGTTTACATTTACTAAGCAAGGAACGGTTGAAAATATTGTGGAATCAAGTACCATTATGTTGACTTACACAGAAGGAAAAACAGGAATTCTATTAAATGAAGCGTACCCAATGAGTGATGAAACAGGAAAAGTATTAACAGGAACAAATAATGTGTTTGACTTCACGGTGACAGCAACATTAGGTAAAAGTAATGTTATCTCTTATGAAGTAAGTGCAGTCAAAATTCCTATAACAGATATGACACCTTTAGAAGATAATGAAGTAAAACTTTACTTAGAACGAGCTGTTGATCCAGATACTACCTATCAAGAAGTTTTAGCTCCCACAAACTTTGTTCCTATAGAAAATCAACGTGAAATAGGTTCTCCTATTGGAAGTATGATTTTAGATTCTGGAGCATTTTATACTGAAGGAACGACAATTCATAATTACCGCTTACGTCTTTGGGTAGATGAAAATACAAAAATTCCAAGCGGAGAATCAAGAAAATATGGCGTAAGAATTAATGTGTATGCAAAACAAGATGTATTAGCTACACCAGTGGAATCACCAAAAAATGACAATATTACTCATATTTGGAAATATGATCAAACAACAGGATCAAGCACATTTTGCGTAACAGGAGAAGAAGCTACTTGCCAAGCAATCAATTCACCAAAAACTTATGAAGTAGGAACAATAATTAAATACAAAGTAAACGATACCGAAGAAAAATATTTTCATGTAATGAGCGATAACGGGGATACCTTAACCCTACAACAAAGAGAAAACACAATGTATACTACTGCATGGCATACAAATAATGATAATACAAAAGGACCTTTAACTATATTGTCATTATTGGAAAATGCAACCAATAATTGGACAAATGTATTAGATCAAAGTTATACATTAGGAACAACGATATTTAAAGACAACGCTTATACTGGATGTGATGAAAATTTGTATTGCCAAGTAAACAACTATATATTACCAAGGCAAACTACAAAAGCCAGATTAATTACTATTCAAGAAGCCTCCTCATTTGGTTGCTTGGTTTGGCAAACAGATAACTCGGGAATAAATAATGGTAGTTGTCCTATATGGATGTATAATTATTTTATAGATTCAATCTCTTTTGGTGGAACTGCCAATCAAGAAGGAGAAAAAAATAATGTTGGATATTGGACGTCTTCGTCATATTCACCTTCTTCTAGTGAAGCATGGCATGTAAGTCATGATGGTAGCGTATATCATCGTCCTACGTCAATTGTTAATATCGGAGCTCGTGCTGTAATCGATATTAAAAAATAAAAGGATATAAACTTAATGTGATATATCTTTTTTTCCTTAATAATTGCTATATCCAAATTTTATATTTTATGATACACTATACTTGGTGGTAAAATGCAAATTGAAGATGCCAAAGAAGATTTTCTTTCCTATTGCAAGATAGAAAAAGGGTTAGTAGAAAGTTCAACTGTTAAGTCCTACCAAGAAGATTTAAAAATTTTTATCCAGTGGTTAGATGAACATTATAATCATCATGATAAAAACGATTCAACGACAAGAATAGATTTTCTTGTTAGTCACTTAAATAAAACGATGGTAAAAGAATATTTAAACCATTTAGGTCACACGTTAAGTGCTAAAAGTATGGCTAGACACTTAACCACGATTCGTCAATTTTCTCTATATTTAGTGAAAGAAAAAGAATTACCATTAGATATTACCGCGGGTATTACTCCTCCTAAAATAGGAAGAAAATTACCAGAAGTGTTAAATGCTAACGAAATGGAACAGTTATTAAATATTCCTTTAAATAATGCCTTTGACTATCGTAATAAAGCTATGTTAGAATTAATGTATGCCACTGGGTTAAGAATTAGCGAATTAGTGAAATTGACAATATTTGACCTTGACTTTTCAACACAATTGATTACCATTAAAGGGAAGGGGAGAAAAGAGCGAGTTATTCCCTTTGGTGACTATGCAAAATATTATGTAGAACGCTATTTAGAAGTTCGTCCATCCTTATTGGTAAAAGGTAAACCCCAAACGGATATCCTATTTTTAAACAATCATGGAGAAGGAATGACTAGACAAGGTTTTTTTAAAAATTTAAAGAAAATACTAGTAGCACAAGGCATAAAAAAAGAAGTATCTCCCCATACCATACGCCATTCATTTGCAACGACAATGCTAAAACACGGGGCTAATCTTCGCGTAATTCAAGAATTACTAGGACACGAAGATATTACTACAACCAAAATATACACGCATATTTCTAATGAAAAAGTACATGATGATTATAAAAAACATCATCTAAGAAAAAGCGAAAGAGGAGAAAAAAATGAGATTTAAAAGAATTTTTTTAATCGTATTAGATTCCCTAGGTGTAGGTGCTGCAATGGATGCTGATAAGTATCAAGATACTAGTGCCAATACGCTAGGACATATTAAAGAACATTATGATTTGTTTATTCCCAATTTAAAAAAATTAGGATTTTTAAATACTATTCAAATGGATGAAAATAATCAAGTAGATGCTTATTATACCATTGCACGTCCTACTAATGTAGGAAAAGATACTTTATCAGGACATTATGAGATGATGGGAATAAAGTCTAGTGTTCCTTTTAAAACTTTTACACAAAATGGATTTCCTGTTGAACTCATTGAAATGATCGAACAAGTAACAGGAAGAAGTGTCATTGGAAATAAAAGAATGGAAGAAGATGAAGTATTAAATGAATTAGGAGAACGCCAAGTGAATTATGGTTCTTTGATTGTCTTTACTAATTCTGATTCTAATTTACAAGTAGCAGCACATGATGCTATTGTATCCGTTGGGCAACTTCATCAATATTGTGAAAAGATAAGAGCAATTACCTTAAAAGAAGAGTGGAAAGTAGGTAGAGTAATCGCAAGACCCTTTACAGGAAACATAGGACACTTTCACTGGACAAATGAACGTTGTGATTACGCTGTAAAACCTCCTAAAGAGTCAGTTTTGTGTTCATTAAAAAATCATGGGTTAAACGTGATTTCTATTGGAAAAATCAATGATATTTTTGATGGAGAAGGAATTACTAAAGTGATTAAAGCTACAGATAATCATGATGTAGTGAATAAATTATCGTCCATTATGGATAAAAACTTTACTGGACTATGTTATGCTAATTTAAGTGATTTCGATTCGTTATATGGCCATAAAAGAGACGTTAACGGGTATGCTAAAGCAATTGAAGAGTTAGATGTAGAAATTCCTTTAATGTTAAATAAATTAGGAACAGAAGACTTATTTATTATTACGGCAGATCACGGAAACGATCCAACGTTTCAAGGAAGTGATCATACAAGAGAAAATGTTCCTGTTATCTTATTTAGTAGGGACTTTAAAACACCAGGAATTTTATCACCATTTGCCTCTTTAGCAGACATAGGTGCTACAATTGCAGACAATTTCCAAGTAGAAGAACCAGAAATAGGAACAAGTATATTATCTAATTTACAATAAAAAGGGGAGTTAAGTATTCTTTGAACTCCTCTTTTGTTATTTGCATTCAAAACTATCACAAATGGTTACATCTTTTTCTTCTGCTTCATCACTAGCACATTGACAACTAACTTTGATTTCATCTAGTGTACAGCAACCACAGTCACAATCGTTATGTTGACAAGATTCTACGTCACATTTGATGCTTTTATTGATGTTTTCGTCTTTCTTTTTTGCCATATCATCAACCTCCATTTATAGTATGAGAAAAAATTTAAAAAATATACTTTATCATTTTTAAAAATTTCGTTATAATAAAAATGAATCATAATAAAAGAAAGAAGAGTAGGGAACAATGAAAAAAAGTAAGTTATTTAGTTTAATATTAGTAACTATTGGAAGTATTTCTTTTTTAACAGGATGCCAAGATTTATCCTTAAAAGAAGAGAATAAAACTTCTTATAAAGTACAAGAGGAAGCAAAAATTGATCATTTTCAAGTTACTTTAGAAAATGCAACATTTAAAGATGAATATCTACATTTAACCGCTAATGCAGGGAATAAAGTTATGATATTATCTTTTAAGATTAAAAACAATAGTAAAAACAGTGTTAATGTTAGTGGCAATAGTTTTTCTTTATCAATAGATAATCAGTCTTATTTGCCTGTTTCTAGTGAAAATTATCCTATAGCATCTAATGAAGAGATTACTTATGAATTGATTTATGAAGTACCAGAAAAAGAAGAGTATTCACTTATCTTTTATTCAGGCGTTGTAACGAATAATGCATCTTTTGTCATAAATCGTTAAAATTTAAATAGCTATTTTTAAAAAGTTATGTTATGATAATATTGTCTAAGTAATTTATTAATTACTTAGACAAAGAAATATGCATATCAGTTTGTTCGATAAGAATAAATTAATCATAATACCCAAATTTATGTTATGCTATTTCTAATATGACGATAGAAGAGATACAATTATTTCTTTGATTCGTTGTATTAGATTTGAGAAGTTAACATAATATATATTATCGGAAGTTGAATAATTTCTTTTTTTATTTCTTTATATAATATATAAATCAAAGATAATGTTTATATTTTAATGTATTTCTACTATCTTGTTTTATATCCACTTGCTATTGATTATATGGATTAAAGTTCTTGTATTAATAATTAAACTAAATTTTTTTACGTTATTACGTATTTATTAAATAAATCATCATTTTAAGCTTGCATTAAGGTGCATAATTAATCATCTTAAATATCCTCGATGCACGAGGATGCGCGTGCTGTTTTATATAAAAAAACTATTTCTCTTTTGAAAAATAGTTTTTCACATTTTACTGTGTAATTTGACTGCTACTTGGCATAATTGAATCGATTTGTTCTAATACATGTTGAATAGATTCATTTATACTGTTAATATTATCTATCGTTAAATGCGTATCTAAATCATTAACAGATTCTTGTGTAAATTCATTTGAATCATTCCATTCATCAGATAAATTTGTTTTTTCATCATTAGAATTCGTTGCCAAGTCTTTCTGGTTCTCATCTTGTGAATTAGAATTACTATCTGTAATACTTGTATCAGCAATATCCATATGAATATGTAAATCTTCCATACAGTTAGAATAAGTTATACCCTCCCCTAACTTTACATTATCTTTACACTTATCGTCTATGCTAACACCATAGTGCAAATGACTAAATGCAGTATCCATAATCGTACCAGATGTGTTATCCAAATAGATGATTCCATTTTCTTGATTTGTTGTACCGATGAATTCACTATCCATAATGTTACATGAAACATTATCGGTAGCCATAACTCCTGTTTCTATAAAATTTCTAATAGAAACACCACTTAATCTTATCACCGCATTACCATGAGCTAAAATACCTACCTTGCCACCTTCGATGATACTATCTACCATTTGTAAAGTAGCATCACTTAACGTAATCGTATTCTTATCATGATTACCATGTACCGTTAAATTCACTAGCGATACATGATAGTTACCTCTTAACTCAAGCGTTCCCTTAATGATTGTCGAATCCTTATCTAAACCATAAATAATAACATTTTTATCGATAATTAAATCTTCATCATATGTATCGGGTAAAAGATATAACAACTGATCATTAGCAGCAGCATATAAAGCTTCTTGAATAGAAGAGTAATCTCCTCTAGTCTTTCCAATGAGATAATCAAAATCAACGAACAATTGCTCCCACCAAGCGTTTGTCTCATCTAAGTTAGTTGTTTTTACTTCTAGTACTTGACCATTG
>CASRZP010000017.1 GCA_949440065.1 uncultured Bacilli bacterium | reverse complement strand
TTCAGTAATTAGAGTATTAGGAGGAAGCAAAGTAAAAACGGGTAATATTGGAGACATTGTCGTAGGAACGGTAAAAGATGCCCTACCTAATGGAACCGTAAAAAAAGGAAAAGTTGTTAAAGCCGTTATCGTTCGTAGTAAATTTGGTGTAAGAAGAGAAGATGGAAGCTACATCAAGTTTGATGATAATGCTTGTGTAATTATTAGAGATGATAAGAGTCCAGTAGGAACTCGTATCTTTGGACCAGTGGCGAGAGAACTTCGTGACAAAGATTTCTTAAAAATAACATCTTTGGCTAAAGAAGTACTATAAAGGAGGATATTATGAACTTAAAAGTAGGAGATAAGGTCGTAGTAATTTCCGGTGCTAGTAAGGGTAGTGAAGGTAAAATCGTTAAGACGTTTTCTAAAGAAAATCGTGTAATTGTTGAAGGTGTGAATCTTGTCAAGAAACATCGCAAAGGAAACGGAAATGAAACAGGTGGCATTTTAGAAGTAGAAGCACCAATTCATGCATCCAACGTAATGATTATCGATCCAAAGACAAAGAAAAGAACTAGAATCGGACATTCTGTTGACAAAAATAACAAAAAAATTAGAATTAGTAAAAAATCAAACGAATCGCTTGATTAATTGGAAGGAGGGAAAATTTGATGAACCGCCTAAAAGAAAAATACTTAAATGAAGTTGTTCCAAGTTTAACGGAAAAACATCAATATCATACCATTATGGAAGTTCCAAAATTAGAGAAAATTGTAATTAATATGGGTGTAGGAGATGCAACTGGTAATTCTAAATTATTAGATGCAGCAGTAAAAGATTTAGAGATGATTTCAGGACAAAAACCTATTGTAACGAAAGCAAAAAAATCTATTGCAGGATTTAAAGTACGTGAAGGTCAATCTATTGGCTGTAAAGTCACTCTACGTGGTGAAAATATGTACAATTTTATGGATAAATTATTCTCTATTGGACTACCTCGTGTACGTGATTTCCGTGGTGTTAGTGCTAAATCATTTGATGGTAGAGGAAACTATACATTAGGAATAAAAGAACAGTTAATTTTTTCTGAAATCGAATATGATGATGTTGTTAAAGTACGTGGTATGGATATCGTATTTGTAACAACTGCAAAATCAAATCAAGAAGCATTTGATTTACTAGAAGCACTTGGAATGCCTTTTAGAAAGTAATGGAGGGTAAAAATGGCAAAAAAAAGTATGATCGTAAAAGCTAGTAGAAAGCCAAAGTACAAAGTACGCGAATATACTCGTTGTAATCGATGTGGAAGACCCCATGCAGTAATGAGTAAATTTGGTATCTGCCGTATTTGCTTTCGTGAATTAGCTTATAAAGGACAAATACCAGGCGTTAGAAAATCTAGCTGGTAATTTAGGAAGGAGGACTTATTATGGCTGTAGTAACTGATACAATTGCAGATATGTTAACTCGTATTCGTAACGCAAAAGACATGCACTATGTAGAAGTAAGTATTCCAGCTTCTAAGTTAAAAGAAGAAGTTGCAAGAATTTTAAAAGAAGAAGGCTTTATTGAAGATTATAAAGTAGAAAAAAATGGACCACAGGGAACAATGATCGTAACGCTTAAGTATGGTCCAGGTAAGCAATGTGTAATTACAGGACTAAAACGTATTTCCAAACCTGGATTACGTGTATATGTTCCAAAAGATGAAGTACCTAAAGTATTAAATGGATTAGGTATTGCGATTATTTCAACATCAAAAGGAATTATGACAGATAAACAAGCAAGACGCGAAAACGTTGGTGGAGAAGTTTTAGCTTATATTTGGTAAAACAAGTAAATTAAGGAGGTGTCAATATGAGTCGTATCGGATATCGTAAGATTGTACTACCAGAAGGTGTTAAAGTAACTCCTATGGAAAATAGTGTAGAAGTATCTGGTCCTAAAGCTACATTATCTACTCCTATTGTAAAAGGAATTGAAATTGTACAAGAAGGAAATGTCATTACTGTGACAAGAGCTAATGATACACTAAAACCTATGCATGGTACAGTAAATGCGAATATTACTAATATGATTGAAGGAGTTACCAAAGGATTTGAAAAAGGATTAGAAATCGTCGGTGTAGGTTATCGTTTTAACTTAAAGGGAAAAACATTAGTAATCAATGCTGGATATTCTCATCCTGTTGAATTAGAAATTCCAAATGGAATAGAAGTAGTTGCTATTAGCAATACAGAGATTACCATTAAAGGAGCAGATAAAATTCTAGTGGGAGAATTTTCTGCAAACGTTAGAAAAGTAAGACCACCAGAACCTTATAAAGGAAAAGGAATTCATTATAAAAATGAACATATTCGCCGTAAAGAGGGAAAGAAAGCTGCTTAGTTAAGTAGGAAGGAGAAATACATATGATTAAAAAACAATCTCGCAATAGTATGCGTGAAATTCGTCATGAGCGTGTTAGAAAAAATGTTTTTGGAACAAGTGATTTACCTAGATTAAACGTGTATCGCTCTAACAAAGAAATCTATGCACAAATTATTGATGATGAAACGATGACTACTCTTGTTTCTGCTTCTACCTTAGAATTAAAACTAGATAATGGAAGTAATATTGAAGCAGCAAAAAAAGTAGGCGAGTCTATTGCTAAAAAAGCAAAGGATAAAAAAATTACAAAAGTAGTATTTGATAGAGGTGGATATCTTTATCATGGCCGTGTTAGTGCATTAGCTGATGCTGCACGTGAAAACGGATTAGAATTCTAATAGGAGGGTAATATGCAAAATAAACATGTAGACCCAAAGGCAAAAACCTTAGAAGAATTAGTAGTTGAGATTAAAAGTGTAACCAAAGTTACTACTGGAGGTCGTCAACGTCGATTCTCTGCTACCGTAGTCGTTGGGGATAGAAAAGGTCAAGTTGGATTAGGTATTGGTAAAGCAAATGAAGTGCCTGATGCAATTAAGAAGGCTATTCAAGCTGCAAACAAGAACTTAATCAGAGTACCTTTAATTGATGGTAGAACCGTTGCTCATGAAGCTATCGGAAGAAGTGGTGCTGCTAGAGTTATGATTAAGCCAGCTGCTGCAGGTACTGGAATTATTGCTGGTGGTGCAGTTCGTGCAGTACTAGAATTAGCAGGAATTCACGATATTTTATCTAAATCTCTAGGTTCAAGAACAAAAATCAATATGGCTATGGCTACCATTAATGCCTTGAAAATGATAAAAACACCTGAGCAAGTAGCTGCTCTTCGTGGAAAAACAGTAGAGGAGATTTTAGGATAATGAAGTTACATGAATTAGAAAAGAACCTAGGAGCAACACATAAGAAAAAACGTGTAGGACGTGGATCTGGTAGTGGTTTAGGAAAAACATCAGGTCGTGGAGAAAAAGGTCAAAAGGCTCGTAGCGGAGGCGGAAAAGGACCTACATTTGAAGGTGGACAATTACCTTTATATCGTCGCTTACCAAAAAGAGGATTTAGTAATCACGTGTTCAAAATAGAATATGCTGTAATTAATGTTAGTGATTTAAATCGTTTTGATAATGGTACAGTCGTAACACCAGCTTTATTAAAAGAAACTGGTTTAGTAAAAAAACAATTAAATGGAATTAAAGTTTTAGGTGAAGGAAAACTTGAAAAGAAACTAACGATTCAAGCACATAAATTTTCAAGATCTGCCATCGTTAAAATTAATGAATCAGGAAGTAAAGCTGAGGTGATTTAACGATGTTTAACACCATCAAGCAACTATTTGCTCCAACAAATAAAGACTTACGAAAAAGAATTCTTTATACTCTTGGAGCACTTGCTATATTCATCATCGGAACTTCTATTCGCGTTCCTGGGACACAGGATTTAACCAATAATTTAGGATTTTTAGAATTAATTAATGTCATGGGTGGAGGAGCATTAAAGAATTTTTCCATCTTTGCCCTTGGTGTAATGCCCTACATTACAGCATCAATTATCATTCAATTATTACAAATGGATATTATTCCCTATTTCACTGAATTATCTAAACAAGGTCACGTAGGACGTCAAAAGATTAATCAAATTACAAGATACGTAGGAATTGCTTTTGCCTTTATTGAAGGTTATGCATTCTCTTTCATGGTATTAGGGAATTCAGCTTCTGCTATTCAATACATGTATGTTGCTACCATTTTAACAGCAGGTACAGCATTCATGTTATGGTTAGGAGATCAAATTACCCAAAAAGGTATTGGAAATGGAATAAGTTTAATCATTATGGCGGGTATTATTTATACCCTACCACAAATGTTTATTACAGCTTTTAACTCTATGGTAACCTTTGGGGATACAGCTAAAATGTGGTTAGGAATTGGAAGCTTTGCCTTATTTGTGATTATCTATTTAGTTATTCTAATTGGAGTAATCTTTGTGCAAGAAGCAGAACGAAAAATTCCTATACAATATGCGAATAAGTCAACATCAGCTTATGGTGCACAACAATCTTTTATGCCAGTGAAAATTAACTCGGCTGGTGTCGTTCCCGTAATCTTTGCATCAAGCCTAATATCTATTCCAGGAGTAATCGCTAGTTTTATCAAAAATGAAGGATTTACTAGTTTTGTTAATCAATATCTAAACTATACGAAACCAATTGGATTTATCATTTATGTTATTTTGATTTTCTTCTTTGCTTACTTCTATACATTTGTTCAATTAAAACCAGAAGATTTAGCAAAGAACTTACAAGAAAACGGAGGTTATATCCCAGGTGTTCGTCCAGGTAAAGATACCGAAAAACATATTAGTAGCGTTTTAAGTCATTTAACAATAGTGGGTAGTATTTTCCTAGTCATTATCTCAGGAATTCCAATTCTATTTGGTAGCTTAACAAAATTGCCATCAACGGTTACTATTGGAGGAACAGGACTACTTATTGTTGTTGGTGTAGCACTTGAGACATATAAACAATTGGAAGGAAGCTTATTAACAAGAAAATATACTCGTGATAGCACATATAGTAGAGGCTCATACCGAAGATGAAAACAATTATATTTTTAGCTCCCCCTGCTGCTGGAAAAGGTACGCAGGCTGACTTATTAAAACAAGAATGTGGATATGCCCATGTTGCTATTGGAGATATCTTAAGAGAAGTATCTAATCAAGAAGATGAATTAGGTGAATATGTTCGAGAAACATTATCCAGTGGTGGATTTGTAAAAGAAGAAATTGTTTATCGCTTAATTGAAGAACGTTTATTAGAGTTAAGCCATGAACAAGGTGTTATTCTTGATGGATTTCCACGATATATTGAACAAGCACATAAACTAGACGAAATTATGATTCACTTAAAAAGAAAGATTGATTTTGTTATCTTGTTTGATATTGATAAAGAAATACTTCAAAAAAGAATAACAGGAAGAAGAATTTGTAAAGATTGTGGTTCAATTTATAACATTAACGTTGAAGCACAATCACCAAAAGTGGAATCAATTTGTGATAAATGTCATGGAAAGTTATATCAAAGAAGTGATGATAATATGGAGTCATTTGAAGTACGTTATCAAAACTATTTAGAGAAAACTTGTCCATTGATAGATTTTTATCAACAAAAAGGTTTATTACATATCGTAAATGCTAATCGTAACAAAGAACAAATTTCAAAAGATGTAATAAATATTGTGACGGGTAAGAGTGATAAAAATGATTAATATTCGTAGTCCAAGAGAAATAGAACTTCTGCATCATGCAGGGAAAATTGTTTATTTAACTCATCAATACCTAAAACCTTTTATCAAAGAGGGAATAACAACGAAAGAATTAGATAAAAAAGCAGAAAAGTTTATTTTATCCCAAGGTGCAACTCCTTCTTTTAAAGGTTACAACGGATTTCCTGCTACCTTATGTACAAGTATTAATGATGAAGTTGTACATGGTATCCCAGGAAATAGAAAACTAGTAAATGGTGATATTATTTCTATTGATATTGGTGCTTGTTATAAAGGTTATCATGGTGATTCAGCTTGGTCATATCCTGTAGGTGAGATTGATAAAGATAAAGAATACCTATTAGAACATACAAAGAATGCTTTGTATGAAGGGTTAAAGCAAGTAAAACCAGGAAATCACATCGGAGACATTGGCTACGCTATAGAAACGTATGCAAAAAAGCATAATTTGGGAGTAGTCAAAGAACTAGTAGGACACGGTGTGGGTTGTAGTGTCCATGAAGATCCAGAGGTACCTAATTATGGTATTCCCCATACAGGTTCAATATTAAAAGAAGGCATGGTAATCGCTATTGAACCAATGCTAAACTTTGGAAGTGCTGAAATTTGCATATTAGATGATGACTGGACAATTGTCAGTGAAGATGAGAGTCCATCTGCACATTTTGAGCACACAATAGTAGTTACCAAAACGGGGTATGAAATATTAACAGGAGAGTGAAACGATGGCTAAAGATGATGTAATTGAAGTAGAAGGAAAAGTATTAGAAGTAACACGCGGTGGTCATTTTAGAGTACAACTAGAAAACGGTCATATTATTGAAGACGCCTATGTTTCTGGTAAAATGCGAATGAATTACATTCGTATCTTCCCAGGTGATACGGTAGTGATCGAAATGACCCCATATGACTTAACACGTGGGCGTATAATCTATCGAAGATAGTAGGAGGGATTTATAATGAAAGTAAAACCATCAGTAAAACCAATTTGTTCAAAATGTAAAATCGTAAAGCGTAAAGGTCGCGTTATGGTGATTTGTGAAAATCCAAAACACAAACAAAGACAAGGATAATTTAGGAGGTGTATAGTAATGGCACGTATTAAAGGTGTAGATATTCCCAATGATAAGCAAATCGGTACTAGTTTAACTTACATTTATGGTATCGGAAGAAATTTAGCGAAGACCATTGTAAAAAATGTAGGCATTGATGAGACAAAACGTGTAAGCGAATTGTCTAATGATGAGTTAGACAAAATTCGTAACGAAGTAGCGAAATATATCACAGAAGGTGATTTACGTCGTGAAGTTAGTATGAACATCAAAACAAAAATGGAAATCAATTGCTATCAAGGATATCGTCATAAAAAAGGTTTACCAGTTAGAGGACAAAGAACAAACCGTAATGCCCGTACTCGTAAAGGACGCGGTAAGGTTGTAGCAAATAAGAAGAAAGTATAATAAAAAATTGTGATTATTGTTTAAAATGAGGTTAAACCATGGCTTATAATACCATTGTTACGATTACAGATAAAGAAGGTAGTGCAATTAGCTGGGCTTCAAGTGGAGCATTAGGATTTAAAGGAAGTAAAAAATCTACTCCATTTGCAGCAGGAATTGCTGCAGAATCAGCAGGAAAAGCAGCATACGACTTAGGAATGCGTAAAGTAGAGGTTTTCGTAAAAGGTTTAGGACCAGGTAGAGAGACTGCTATTCGATCACTTCAAACAGCAGGTTTAGAAATAAGTGCAATAAAAGACGTAACACCAATACCACATAATGGATGTCGCCCACCTAAACGTCCTCGTGGCTAATAAGAAAGGGAGGTTAGTTTCATGTTAGAATTTGAAAAACCAATTTATAAAATTACTGATTGTGTAGAAAGTAATTTTTATGGAAAGTTTGAATTAGAACCATTAGAAAGAGGTTTTGGTACAACATTAGGAAATGCCCTTAGAAGAGTACTTTTATCTAGTTTACCAGGTAGTGCAATCGCCAGTGTTAAAATTGACGGAATACTACATGAATTTCAAACTATTGAAGGTGTAGTGGAAGATGTAACTACTATTATCTTAAATTTAAAAAGTGTAGTGGTTAAAAATCATTCCAATGATAATAAAACAATTCGTATTAATGTCCAAAAAGAAGGAATTGTAACAGCAGGGGATATAGAACATGATGCTGATATTGAAATTTTAAATCCTGATCAAATTATAGCTACCGTTGCTAAAGGTGGTTCGCTAGTTATGGAAATGCTTGTAACCAATGGTCGTGGATATGTAAAAAGTGAGGATAATAAGAAGTTATTAGATAACAAACAAGTTGGTGTTATTGCTATAGATTCACTATTTGCACCAATTGAACGCGTATCTTACGAAGTAGAAAGTGCTCGCGTTGGACAAAATGAAAACTATGATAAGTTGATTTTAGAAGTTTGGACGAACGGGTCAATTAAGCCAGAAGAAGCAATTGCTTTATCTTCTAGAATTTTAATTGAACACTTTAACATTCTTACTGATTTAAGTAAAATTGCTGATGTTACAGGATTAATGATAGAAAAAACAGAAGATCCTAAAGTAAAAACGCTAGAAACAACAATTGAAGATTTAGATTTCTCTGTTCGTGCTTATAATTGTTTAAAACGTGCAGGAATTCATACACTTCAAGATTTAGTCAACAAGAGTGAAAATGATATGATGAAAATTCGTAATTTAGGTAAAAAATCATTAAAAGAAGTGCTAGATAAGATTAGAGATCTTGGATTAGTATTGCATGATGAAGATTAATAATAGGAGGTTAAACTATGGCATATAGAAAATTAGGTCGAACCAATAAACATAGAAGAAGTATGTTGGCTACATTAACAAAGCAATTAGTTATTAATGAATCAATAGTAACCACTGAAACTCGTGCAAAAGAGGTTCGTAAATGTGCTGAAAAAATGATTACTTATGGAAAAAACGGAAGTTTAGTATCTCGTCGTAAGGCTCTTGCTTTTCTTCATAATGATCAAGCAGTAGTAAGTAAAATTTTTAACGATCTTGCAAAACGTTATGAAAAACGTCAAGGTGGATACACAAGAATTATTAAAATGGATGAACGACGTGGGGATGACGCCTTAATGGTTGTCATAGAGTTAGTAAAGGAAGACTAGTAATAGTCTTTTTTTTCTTCGAAAAAATGCTTGACAGCAACAAAAACTCTTTGTTATGATGAATTCATTAGAAAATAGAGGTGTTAAATGAAGGCATTAATTACAGGAGCATCTAGTGGAATCGGATGCGATATGGCAAAATATTTAGCAACAAAAAATTGTGAATTAATTTTAGTAGCAAGAAGTAAAGAAAAACTAGAAGAATTACAAAAAGAACTTAGTTCATTAGTAAAGACAAAAATTATTGTGATGGATTTATCGAACGAACAAAAATTAAAAGAGTTATATGTCATTTGTAAAAATGAAAATATTGATATTTTAATTAACAATGCAGGTTTTGGTTTAGCTGGAGAATTTATTGATACTGACTTATCCAAAGAAATGGAAATGGTCGATTTAAATATTAAAGCACTTCATATTTTAACCAAACTATTTCTAAAGGATATGGTTAAAAGAAATAAAGGTTATATTTTAAATGTTGCATCATCTGCCGCCTTTCAACCAGGACCTTTAATGGCAACGTATTATGCGACAAAAGCGTATGTTTTGTATTTAACCGAAGCCTTAAACGAAGAAATGCGCGCGAAAAAGGTAAGTGTTTATTTATCCACTTTATGTCCAGGACCTGTGGATACTAATTTTAACAAGATAGCTAATGTTCATTTTTCTGTTAAACCATTATCTAGTAGCTACGTAGCAAAGTATGCAATAGATAAAATGTTCAAAAAAAAAATGGTTATTATCCCTGGATTTAAAATGAAATTGGCTAAGTTTTTTGGAAGATTTCTTCCTACTAGAACATTAATGAAGATAACCTATCAAATTCAAAAAAAGAAGTTTGAATAAAAACATGTTATAATGGTAACATGGAGGATTTATGGAAAATATCAAATTAGAAAAATTTATTCAATACAAAAATGGTGTTACATTGCATTTCAAGTATATAGGTACACCCAATGAATTTTATGATAAGAAAAAATCAAGAAGGTTAATTGGTATGTTTTTAAGTCAGAATGTATCTCCAAGTAACATGATAAATGTTGTATCTGGGATAAGAACTATTTTAAATACATGTGATGAAAATTTGTTAATGATAGAATACTGTGATAAAGATCATCATGAAATGATAAAATATAGTCATAAAGTTTTAATTTCATATATAGGTAGCAAAAATAATGATAATACTTTAGCAGATGTTGATGTAGAATTTCATGCTGGGTCAAAACTTAATGTATCCTTTAATAATGCCATACTTATGGAATATCCATATAATAATGTAGTAAAAGATAAATTAGATGCATGGTTAAAATATATAGATTCTCTAAGTCATATCAATAAAATTACAATGGATAAAAAGTCAAAAGTATTAATTGAAGTTTATCAACTATTTTATCAAGAAAATCCAGATTTTAGTCAAGAAGATATTAATATAAAAATGCAGACTATGGTATCTATTTTGGCTTCATTTAATTTAGTCTTAGGAGATTATTCGTTTAGTATTGATGATGAAATACCTCAATCACTAACGCTTTTGCAAAAGGTTAATGAATTATTTTGCTACGGTGAAATAAAAGAGATAGATGAGGAAGTGGCATTAAAAGAGAAAGCAAAGGAAAAAATAAAAATAATTGGTGCTACTATTAGAGAGTCAGTTAGCACTAATCAAAGCATTAACGATGTAATAATAACGCTAAGTAAAATGATTTATGCTAGTAGATATCAAGTTTTTGCCTATAACTTAGAAGATATCAAGAAGTAGGTGCAAGCCAAGAACTAGTCAAAACGATAATAAAAAAATTAGATTTTTAATAAGGAAAACTATCCACGTTTTCTTTTTTAGTATTCTGTATGAATAAAAAATGAAAAAGAAAATTTGGTAAAGAAAATGTAAAGAGTTTTAACTATTGTTGATATTACTATTTTTTTCGATTATAATAGTAAGTCATAGGATGGTGAGAAGATAATGAACCCTATCATTGAAGTACGTCATTTATCTTTTTCTCCCATCTTTAACGCATTATCACTTTCTTTTGAACAAGGTAAATTTTATGTTATAGCAGGAGGAAACAATGCAGGAAAAACGATACTTGTCCATTTCTTAAGTCATCAAAAAAAAATAGAAAATTCAATTATTGTAAACCATACATATATCGAAAGTTATAACAATCATCAATTATTTTCCTTAATAGGTACTAATGATATTCCAATAGAAAAGATAACAGGAAAAACTGTAAAAGATGAACTAATTCGTCCTTTAGAATATTTAGGTTGGAAAAAAAAAGAGATAAACAATCGTATTCATGAAATTGCAGTGTTATATCATCAAGAAAACTTATTAAATTTACCCATTTTAGCACTTTCTCCAAAAGAAAAAAATATATTTTTATTTCTGCTTGCTATCATTCATCACCCTAAAATCGTTATATTAGATGAACCTTTTCTCTATTTTAACCAACAGGAAAAAAACTTATTTCTAGGTATTCTTCAACAGTTAAAAAATAGTGAAAATGTAACCATTATTTTAACTACTAAGGACTTAAATGATGCCATATATGCAGATGAATTAAAAATTATCCATCAAGGAAATTTGTTAATGGAAGGTACTCCTTTAGCCGTGTTCAAGGAAGATAAAACATTAAATCGTATTGGATTGTCATTACCATTTTTAGCTGATTTATCATTAAAACTTATGTTTTATGATGTACTAAAACATTTTATATTAGATATGGATGGGATGGTGGAACAGTTGTGGAAGTAGTATTAAAAAAAAAGAATACTAGCCAATTAGAAGGAGAGTTACTACCTAACTTATATGGTGTTGTTTTAAAAGATTATCATACGTTACTATCCTTATTTCAGGATGAATCTTTATACGAAGCATTAGAAAAAGATACGAATTGTCCGATTAGATTAAAAGATGATAACGATATTTTTATTATTCAAGATAGTATCGAAAATATTTTTAGAAAAGATACCGTTGAAAATGAATTTCAATACTATAATCAAGTGTACCATTTAAATAGTGAAAAATCGTTACAAAAGTTTACTTATGCCTTATCCTTAGTAGGATTATCTAGTGAATTCATGCCACGTTTTATTCATGAACTATCTAGCTCAGAGAAAAAACTTCTTCATTTAGCGTTTATCCTTTATCGTAATCCAAAAATTTTAATTTTAGAAGAACCATTTCGCTTTCTTGATGCGAAAAGAAAAAAAAGATTAGTAAAACTATTTAAAAAAATGGCACAAGAAAAGGGTAAAATTATTTTCTTATGCAGTGCAAATGTAGATGAATTATATCAAGAGTGTGAAAATTTTCTCGTTTTTCATCATGAAAATATCCATATATTTACTAGTGCAAACGAGCTTTTTCAAATAGATACATTAAAAAAAATGGAAATAGCCATACCATCGATTACTTTATTTAGTGAAAAGGCCATTAAAAATAAAAAGGTGCACTTAACTTATCATAGAGATATACGTGATTTAATTAAAGATATATATAAACACGTGAATTTGTGATATAGTAAGAAAAGGAGGAATTTATGCGTTATTTGATTACATTTTCTTATGATGGAACCAATTTTGAAGGCTATCAAATACAACCAGAATTACGTACAGTCCAAGGCTGTTTAGAAAAAGCACTAACTTTTATTAATCAAAAGAAAGAAACAAAAGTCGTAGCATCAGGTAGAACAGATAAAGGAGTACATGCGATACATCAGAAAGCTCACTTTGATTTACAAGTAGAAATTACGATAGAAAAATTAAAACGAGCATTAAATAGTAATTTACCTGATGATATTTATGTGAAAAATGTAGAAAAAGTAGATGAAGAATTTCATGCTAGATATATGGTAAAAGAAAAGGAATATCGTTATTATTTAAATTTAGGCGAGTACAATCCATTAGAAAGAAATTATGTTTTTCAGTGTTGTCATTCATTAGATATAGAAAAGATAAAAGAAGGAATCACTTATTTTTTAGGAACTCACGATTTTAGAGCGTTTGTAACGGAAAACGTGGAAAAAGAAAATTGTGTTAGAACGATTAGTGATGTTAAAGTGGAAATAGATGATAACAATCATTTGGTATTAATATTTAAAGGTAGTGGTTTTTTAAAATATCAAGTACGAAATATGGTGGGGTTACTTATTCGTATTGGGGAAAGAAAAAGGGATGTAGTTGATGTTAGAAAAATGTTAGAAGCTAAAAAAAGAATAGAGTCAACACCTAGAGCTCCAGCTTGTGGACAATATTTAATCGATGTTATTTATTAATAATGAAAAAATCGGCACATAGAATGGTATTATCTAGAATTTTTCGTGCGAAAATCATGTGTTTTTCACTATTTTTAATTGACTTTGAGACAATAGTTTAGTATAATTTTAATCGGTACATTTTATATCCCCACATAAGTCAAGTCGTGGGAAGATTTGATTTAAGTAGAAGGAGAAGGAAAGAATTATGAATACTTATATGCAAAAAAAAGAAACAGTAGAACGTAAATGGTATGTAATTGATGCTAAGGGTGAATCTTTAGGTCGTGTAGCTAGTAAAGCAGCTCATTTACTACGTGGAAAACATAAGGTAACTTATACTCCACATATCGATTGTGGTGATTTTGTCATCATTATCAACGCTAAGAGTGTTAACTTAACAGGAAACAAATTAGAAGAGAAAATGTATTACAATCACTCAATGTATCCAGGTGGTTTAAGAGAAAGAACAGCTAAGGAAATGAGAGATAAATATCCAATTGAAATGGTAGAACGTGCCGTTAAAGGTATGTTACCTCATAACCGCTTAGGACGCACAATGTATAAGAAATTATTCGTTTATGAAGGAGATACACATCCACATGCAGCACAAAAGCCTGTAGCTATGGATGTTAAGTAAGGAGGGTGAAAAAAATGGCAAAAAATAAAAATGTTTATACAGGAACAGGACGTAGAAAAACTAGTGTAGCTCGTGTTAGATTAACATCAGGAACAGGAAAAATTACCGTAAATGGAAGAGATGTTAATGAATACTTACCATTTGAAACACTAGTAATGGATTTAACTCAACCTTTAGACTTAACAAACACAAGAGAAATTTTTGATGTTGAAGCTGATGTAAAAGGTGGAGGATTCTCAGGTCAAACGGGAGCTATTCGTTTAGGAATTACTCGTGCTTTATTAGATTATGATAAAACAACAGATAAAGATTCTGAAAATAGTTATCGTAAAATCTTAAAAGCAGCAGGATTTATTACTCGTGATGCTCGTAAGAAAGAACGTAAAAAACCTGGTCTTAAAAAAGCTCGTCGTGCACCACAGTTTAGTAAACGATAAGATATCAAGTTCATTTAACCCTATAAATTTAAGTATTATGGGGTTTTTCTTTTGTTTAAAATTACTATAAAAAAATTTAAATTTGATTCGTATCCAATTAATAGACAACATGAATACATATATTTTGTATTATTTAATAAAATATTAATATAAACATTAAATATGTGATATTATATTGTTAAAATGTTGACATATATTATTGATATATGATAATATATTTGTATGAAATGAGGTGTACATATGGAAACATTAACCAGTGCCATCAGCGTTCAAGTTGATGCTCATGATAAAGAAGTTGCCAATGGAATTCTTAAAAATTTAGGTTTAAACATGAGTACTTTTGTTAATATGGCTATAAAACAATTAATAAATAAAGATGGTATCCCATTTGAAGTTAGCAATCCTAAACCAAGTAAGGAACTTTTAGAAGCATTACAAGAAGGCGAAGATATATTAAATGGTAAAATACAAGCAACAGGTTATCATAATGTTATGAAATAAAAACTACATCTAGGTTTAATAAAAATTTAAAAAAAGTCATCAAACAAAATAAAGATATAGAAAAATTAATAAAAGTTGTAGAAAAACTTGCTAATAATCAAGAACTGGATTCAAAGTATAAAAACCATAAATTGATTGATGATAAAAATTTTAAGGATTGTAATGAGTGTCATATTGAACCTGATTGGTTACTGATATATAAGATTGAAAATAACGAGTTGATATTATTGCTTTTTGCAACAGGTAGTCATAGCGATTTATTTAATATGTAAGATAAAGTAGCCAATCGCTACTTTTAATGGGATGACTATTATCAAAACAATATCTATAGACTTTTATATATAAAAAAGTTGCAGTTAAAAAAACCAGGGGGATATTATGGAAATGTATAATAATGAAGAATATTTAAAACAACAAATAATGGAAAGTAGTAGGCATCAATTTATCTATGGATACGATGGGAAAAAAAGAAAAAATTTTTTAGAAAATATGGCTGATGATTATCCTATTGTATTAGATAAAAATTCTCCCATAGCCATATATGTTCATGAAATTGGATTTCCCAAACTTTCTTTAAATAACAGGAAAGTTGATCAAATTAAAATCAATGCCATTAGTAGAGAATTTTTAAATTTTTCTATAGCTAGTGAGATTGTTTTAAAAGCGAACACAATAAGTGCTAGAGATGTTCTTAATGAAAGAATGAAGAATTTAACGGAAATATTGAATAAATACAGCCTCAATAAAGATTTTTCTAAAATAGTAGATTTAGATGATTTACTTAGCGTTTTACTACAGTCAAAAGAATTTTATCAAAAATATTATTTAGAATATTACCAGAAAGGAATAGAAACACTTTCTATCGAAGATATTGCTTTACCTTTTATGGAGTTAGATATGTTTGTTACTCTATGGAAAAAAGCAATAAAAAACGATAGTTATTTTGGAATTATAATGGATAAACAAAGTGAAATAGCATTCTCTTCCACTCAAGCGATAAATAGTTTAGTCGGAGGTCGAATCAACAAAGATATTTCTATGAAAATTGCAGTAGAGCCAGATAAATGGTCCTATTATAAAGATTTCAATGGGAACTTTATTGAATATGTACACGATTATGGAACTTTAGAATTAGATGATTCACAAAAAAAGTATTTAAAAAGAATGAAAGAAAAGAGATAATTCATACTCGCGAAAAAAACAATTCTTATGATAAGAGGTGAAATAAAAGTGGAAAATAAAGAAATGGCAAAAGAATATATGCTAGAAGAAATCATCACAAAATCAATACAAATTCCTGGAGTTAAAGTATCTAGAGATAGGTTTCTGGCTGAAGAATTTGCAAGTCATTGCAAAAATTTAGAAGAAATTATAGAAAAAGGTCCTGTTGCTGCAGGAATAGAACAGAAAAAAATCGATGAAATTGCTGATAAACTGATACTCAAGCGAACTAGTCAATCATCTGTTGCATCATTTGTTGCAGGAATTCCTGGAGGTTTTGCCATGGCAGCAACAATTCCTGCGGATATATTACAATTTTTTGGTATGTCATTAAAGTTAGCCCAAGAATTATCTTATATTTATGGTGCTGAGGATTTGTGGAAAGAAGGAAAAGTTTCTGATGAGAAGGTAAAAAATCAACTTATCTTGTACTGTGGAGTAATGTTTGGAGTATCAGGAGCAGTATCTGGATTAAGAGTACTATCTACCCAAATTGCTAAAACAACATTAAAGAAGTTACCTCAAAAAGCTTTAACGAAAACATTTTGGTATCCTATGTTGAAAAAAATAACTAGTCAAATTGGAATAAAAATGACAAAAACCACTTTGGCACAGGGAGTATCTAAGGCAGTCCCTATTATAGGAGGAGTAATTTCGGGAAGTTTAAACTTTGCATCAATGATGCCAATGGCGAAAAGATTGAAAGATGCTTTTGATAAAGCTAGTTTTGATTATAGTGATGAAGAATTTTTAATGGATATTGAAAATATGACAACCCCAATAAATGAGGTAGAAGAAAAAAATACAATGCAAAATATTAAAAATAAATTATCAACAGGAGTGGATTTAGCAAAAAAGGGAACTAGTCAATTAGCATCTAAGTTAAAAGGAAATAAAAATAGCAAAGTAGAAAGTGACCCTTATGAAGAAATGAAAAAGGCAAAAGAGTTATTAGATATGGGAATTATTACTCAAGAAGAGTTTGATAAAAAGAAGAAGGATTTATTAAATTTATAAGAAACAATAAGAGTGTCTATAACAATAGATACATACTTTTCTTTTTGATGAATAGATAGAGAGGCGTATATTATGGACTTTGATAATGGTTTAATGGTAAAAAAGATAACGTTAAGAAAAGATAAGATTCAAAATTTTAATGAATATCCATTTAATATTGATGTGGTTAAAAATTTTGATGAACTACAATTTAAATCGCAAGTTACCTTTTTCATTGGTGAAAATGGAATAGGAAAATCTACTTTTATTGAAGCTATCGCGGTTGCATTAGGATTACCTAAGGAAGGGGGAACACAAAATTTTAGATATGAAACTAAAAATACCACTTCAAATTTATCAGATTATTTAACGCTTTCTACCTATAATTTGCCAAAGACAAAATTTTTTCTACGGGCAGAGAGTTTTTACAATTTTGCTACTGAAGTACAAAGGTTAAGAGAAGAAGATGATTTTTTTGGTATATATCGCTCATACGGTGGTAATTTACATGAATGTTCTCATGGAGAATCTTTTTTGAAATTGGTAAAAAATCGTTTTACTGACCATGGTTTATATATTTTAGATGAACCAGAAGCAGCTCTTTCACCACAAAGACAATTGTCGTTACTTTGTT
>CASRZP010000016.1 GCA_949440065.1 uncultured Bacilli bacterium | reverse complement strand
TAAATGCCAACACTCCAATACTCGTTACACTATTTGGAATGATTACATTTGTTAATTGATTATTAGCAAACGCCCAATCTGCAATAGTTGTAACACTATTTGGTATTATTACATTATCCCGTTTTTTTCCAGCGTAACTTATAATTGTAGTATAATCTATGCTTCCATCAGCATTTCGCTTATAGATAAATGCTTCTTCATCAGAAAATTGATTACTGTTAAATGCAGCATTTTCAATAAGAGTTACACTATTTGGAATAGTTACAGTCGTCAATTGATTACCCAAAAAAGCTGCTGTACCAATGGCAAGTATACCATCAGGAATAACAACAGATGTTAAAATTTTTCCTGAAAAAGCCATTGCACTAATGGATAATACTTTTTCTCCATTAATCGTGCTAGGAATTACTACATCTTTGGGACAGTTTTCATCATATCCAATTATTGATGGTCCTTCTACAATAGGCATTCCAAACTCATCATAAGCATACTCTCCTATAACAAAACATGATTCATCTGTAGTAGATGATTCTATCGTTCCTTGTTTCGCATACACATTAATTCTTATTCCATACTTTTTAGGTGTTTCTCCAATTTCTGTGTTTTCATCTACCCACATACGTAAACGATAATTATGGATTGTCACTCCTTCATTTGAAAATGTTCCTGAATCTAGTATCATACTTCCAAGGGGTGATCCTATTTCACTTACTTCACCTTTTGGAATAAAATTTGTTGGTGCCATGATTTCAGTATATGCAGTTTCTGGATCAACTGCTCGTTCTAAATATAGTTTTACTTCAGTATCTAACAGAGGTTCCATATCTGTAATGGGTATTTTTACTGCTGTTACTTCATAAGTAATTACTGTATCCTTTCCTAAATTCGCACTTACGGTAAAGTCAAAAGTATTGTTTTCGCCCGTTAAAAGTTTTCCTGTTTCATCTGATATAGGCAAAGCATCTTCCAAAATTATCCCCGTTTTTCCTTCCGTATACGTTAACATCACTGTTCCTGTTTCTAAGGTGTTTTCCACTGTTCCTTGTTTTACAAAACTAAAGGCTGCAAATGTTACTCCTATGGTTACACAAATGATAGATAGTAACAAAACTAATGTGATTAACATTTTCCTTTTTTCTTTCATATTTTCCCTACTTTCTTTTTTAGTATATCATTGTTTTGTTTACTCATTCACTAAGTTAACAAAGAAGAAATTTAGTACAAGAAAAAGAACAAGATTTCGTATCCTATTCCTTGAAATTCCTTACAATATATAGATTTTATTTTAGAAGGTGCCCCCTTAGTTTGCTTTTGGTTAATTTTCATCTTTCGCACATCCCTAAAAGTTTTGATCGTTTTGAATAGCTTCTACCGTAATTTTACCATGAAAGTGTTTTCCTGATACTTCATTTCCTGCCGTCGATGCAATCCATAATCTAAGTTCATATGTGTTTTTTCCATTTACTGCTAATGTTCCTTCATCAATAACATAATTACTATCGTTATTTAAAGGTAGACTACTTCCAGCTGTAGAATTCTTTTTAATTTGAAAGCGAAGTTTAGCAAAATCTAATTTTTTACTACTACATCCATCAGCAGTAATAGCAGCAGTATCTTCTACTACACGAATACGATACTTCATTGGTAGGCTACCTGTATTTTCTAAAGTAAACTTGTATGGTGTATTCGTTAAACCAACTTCATCTGTTACAGGAACAGCATTATCTAGTGATATACCTGCTGACGTTCCTTCATCTAACTTTAATCTTAAATCTCCTGTTTCAATAACGTTTTTCTTTTCTCCAATTCCCAAATAAGTAAATGCTGCATACGTTGCTCCCACTAAAGCAACAATCGCAAACAGAATCATCAGTGTTGTAATTAATACTCTTTTTTTATTTGTTTTCTCCATTGTTCTCACCTCTATTTACTCTTATTGTTGTGAACCATCAATAACAACCTTGCCGTGATAATGCTTACCTAATACACTATTTGTTGCATTAGATGCTATCCACATTCTTAATTGAATAGTCTTTGATGCTCCTGCTGCTAGTGTTCCACTATTGACTAAATAGCCAGTAGATGATTTCGTTGATAACACAACTGGAGTTCCACCATCAATACTATATTTCACATAAGCTTTATCTAATTGATTGCTACTACATTTATCATTAGTAATAGCTGTCGTATCGTCTTGTATTTTGATGGTGTAATTAGCAGGTAATGATCCTGTGTTTGTAATTTTAAATTTATATGGTGTACTTGCTTGTCCAGTAGCATCTGCTACAGGGTATGCACTAGCTAAATTAATCGTATTTCCTAATCCACTAGAAGTATCATCATAAGTAATGGCTAGTGTTCCTACTTGAATAGTGTTATACCCACTAGAACGATTTACCGATGTAAACACTGCATAAGCACTTCCCAATATTACAATCATTACGGCAAATACTGCTACAGCAGTAATCGTCATTTCTTTTTTTAAAAATCTTGTTAATTTTACATTCCATGAGATATGTTGACCATCATCTTGCACAGGTTGATACTTTTTTCTACGGTTCCATGCTCCCATTTCTACTCACCATACCTTTTCTATTATTCATTATATCAAACCAAAATCGATAAGTAAATAGTGGTTTTCATCTTTTTTTAAGGAGATAACATTTTCCTATTTTTGTATTCTCTATTCATGATGATAAATCAACAAAATTTCTATACTATATTTTTTGATAAACTTTACTCCTTTTGCACTTTTTTAATTCCTCTAAAGTCATTTGATATTCCACTAAAGCATATTTATCCCCTGGTAAAATGCAAAAATCAAGTATTTCATTTTGATAAACGATATACCAATTATCTCCCATTATTATCTTAGCATCATGAGAAAAGATGACCTCATCAAAAGACGTTTTTGTTAAATAAGCATAAATAGCTTTTAACTGATTAAGTTTTTTCCTTAATGAAGCATTGATTTCATGGTAAACCTTGATTTCTCCCCTTGTTCTAGTGTACAAAGCAGGAACATCTTTCTTTTTAATATCATCTTTTGTTTTGGGCATTACATTAGTTGATGAAGCTAAACAAATTAAAGGATAATTATCATAGTCATTGGTAAAACGATTTTCTCGTTTGGCTTCTTTTAAATTTTTCGTCGTTTCAATAAAATGATACCAGTTTTCACTAACATAATCCATTGGATAATTTGAAATGGCAGCCTTTACTTCTTTATTTACATTCCTCATCTCTTCACTAAAAATAAAACTTTTTGTAATAAAACAATAATCAATTTTATCTTTTTCTAAAGGATTTTGCTGAGAAATTTTTATTATTTCTCTACTTACATGGTACATTAGCGATAATAAAGCTTCTTTTTCTAACAAATTCTTATTCGTATATCCTAAACCATCATAATCGTATATTGTCCTTAGTTGGTTAAAATATATAGCATTTCCATTTCTAAAACCTGCAACTCTTGCTATTAAGTTATCATCCATCATAAACTTTATCACAAAGACATTTTTATTTAAGGCACAGTAATGAAGAAAATCATGATCATGTCCTTCAATTTTAAAACATGAATTAGTATCAATTCCTGATGTTAGCAATTCTATATCTATAGCATCATACATTTGATAAGTATAGCCCTTATAACTACCTTTAATATAAGGTATGGTTAACCTATCCTTAAACCGCATACGACAAGCTAAATCTACACCTTGGTTTACAATTGCTTTAGTATCTTGATTTGTAAATTCTAACTTTGTACACAATTTTTCTAATACCTCTTCTCCTAAAATATAAACATCAAGGCTACTAATAGCTTTGATTATTTTTCCCCATCGACAAAACGATTTAAAATCTGTTATATCAACATTCATTTTTCTTGCTAAGAAGACAATATCTTTTAAGTGTTTTACCATATCTACTAGTTTATCAGTAGTAATTTCATATTCTTCTAATAAAGTAGTAAATTCTAATGATTGGATATCTTTACTTATCATCATGAAGGCAAGAAGCCCTTGATTAACTAAGATTTGATTTAAAATATATCCTAAATTGATGTTTTCTTCTATCATAGTTAAAAAGCCAACATCTAATAAATCTTGAACAGTAAAGTGGTTAAAGAAAAGAATAGTATTAAATTCGTAATTTTGATCATCAAAAGAAAGATTTTTGCTAATATCAAAAAGATGATTTTCTAATTTTTCCTCATCTGTCATAAAAGTTTTACTAAAGTTCACTAATTCTTTTCTTATTTGGCGATAAATCCATTCTTTTTCTTGATAATTTTTTAAGGAAGATAATTCTTCTAAAGTAAAAATTTTACCTAGGTAATCGTAATGATTTTGATGATAAGAAATATATTTTTGGTACTTTTCTACTTCAAAAGAGTCAAACGAAATATAGTTTTGATTTAAACGATGAATAAGTTTTTGCACCTTTAAATAGATTAAATATTCTTGATATAATTTTGGTGGAGTAATAGATGAATTTTTATTATAGATAAACTCTTCTACCATTAAGGTTAACGTATCTCTGTCTACTTTATCTTGGTATTTTCCAATGATATAATGAATAAAATGCATCACGCTTGTTTCCTTGGCATCATATTTTTCTCTTAAAACTTCCCTTTGTAGTTTTTCTTTTGCTTTATTGGTAATTCTTGTTTGATTCCTATTTATTATAAAATATGGTTTTACTAAGGATAAGTAAGTTTCTAATTTTTCTATGATATAATTTTCTTTTATCATTGCTTGATATTTCTTAGTAAATTCTGCAATTATGTTTCTAGATTGAAGAAGTAATTCTTCCTCTTGTTGATGATAGTATTGATGGTATTTTCTTAAATTTTCATCTAGCAGAGCATAATTTTTCTTCATTTTTCTTTTCATGTCCAATACGTAAAATGATGATGAAAGAATTTTTTCAATATCTTCATTTTGACTTAACTCACTGCAAAGTTTACCTAAGACATTTTTATAACGATTTTCTTGTTCAATTTTTAATGTTGTCCATGATTGTTCAATGAAAACACGAAAGATAGATTCAAAATCTTTTAATTTTACTGGATAGTGCAATAAATGGTTAAAAAGCGTTTTCATCATGATAAATTGATTAGAATTTTTATCTAGTTTAAAATAGTTTTTTAAATAAAAATCGAGAATTTCTTCGTCCATTAAATAATATAAAGGTAAATAACAAAGGGTTTCTTTAGTAAAGGGATAATGATTTTTTATCAGATAGTGAAATATTTCTTTATTTTTTAATAATTCAACAGATGTATATTGAAAACTAGTAAGATCATGTTTAATAGAAATAAGCACAATCCTTGGGTCTAATTTTATAAAACTAGGCGTGGTATCATCTATGGTATACTCGGTATATTTTAATAGTTCAAGTAGTCCTTCTTGTTCTTCAATGGTATAGTGATTAAACGGCAAGTGATTAAAAGATGTAGCTTGAATTAAAATAGAGTTTTGTGCAATAGCATAGTTTTCTTTTAGAATTAAAGGAGAAGTACTGGTAATAATATACTGTTGATTAATGGCTTCTTCCATTAATATTTCTTGAACTTCTAAATTAACATATGGAAAATTCACTATGTTTTCAATATTTTCTCTAATTAATGAAACATTCATACATATCACCTATCCCCTTTTATGTGAGCACATTATATCATATTTTTCCACTTTTTTCAAGAGAGTTTTCTTCTAATATTTTAGGAGGTAAACGAGGCTAAGTAGAATTTTTGTACTCTTTATAAAAGCAAAAATGCTAAGAATACTACTCTTTAGCTTTAAGCTTTCTTTATCTTACGAAACAGAAATTCTTAGATTTTTCAATATTCTTGCTCATTAAATTTTTCATAAGAAATTGTAGAGCACTATCGAAATATTCCCATTTATTTATTTTCTCATCAAGCCAATGATGTATTAACCATAGAAAACAAAGATCCCGCGTTCAATTGTGGAATAGCTGTTGAATCCAAAGAGATTTTCCTAATGAATATCAATTGTGATTTCTATGTTTTTTGTTATCAATCTATTAAAGAAAATTTCATTGAAGACTTAATCAAGGAAAACAAAAAAGTGTTTATCAATAAGATAGATACCCCAAATTAGAAGATGCGAAATCTAAAATTAAACCAAGTAATTGACTCTCCATTATTATATTTTATCGTGGATCATTATCAACTAACTCAATAGCCTATTCTATTCTCCTTATGATTGAACACTAATTTTAGTACTATCTTGTATATTTTGATCAAGATAGTTTTTAATTTTCTTAATTTACCTCTTGTTTTTCCCAAGAAAAAAATAGCAATGATGACGCTATTTTCGTTTAACAAATGGTTGATTATCATAGTAGTCAAACTGATTATTTTGACTGCTTAATAATTCCTGTTTCATCTTTCTTAAGTTGTCTTTTTCTTTCTTAAGACGATATTTAGTAGATAACTCTTCTTTTTGTGCTTGCTCTTTAACTACTTCGACTTCTTCTTGGTGATCAGATACATCATGGCTTTCTTTGTGCTTATTTTCTTCCAAAACTCCCGCTTCTTTGTATTCATCTAAACACGTTGCTTTCATCTTGTTATATTCCATAGCTCAATATACCACATTTAACACATTAACTAAAGGAATGAATAATATGGGTAATTTGATTCGAGAAGAATTTTTCTTATTTAACTCATTTTGTTATTGTACCTTTTCCATATTCAATTTATGACCAGTATCCGCAACAAATTTCACCATTCCTAAAACACTGGCCGTTTTTATCCCAAAGCTTCCTACAGTTGTTGCTAACCAAAATAATAATAAATTCATCGCCTATTCCCCTTTCCATTTGGGCAGATTATAACACACTTTTCTTTATTTGTCGATAATATCTAGTTTTTGGATAGTGTAAAATGGTTTGGGGATGACACACAAAAAGAGAAATCTCTGATAAAATGTAATTGACTCAAAAATACACAAAGGAGATTTCTCATATGAATATTATACTAAAAAACTATAAAATTTAATAGAAAATATTATTAAAGATACTCTTTTAAATAAAGTTGATACTTTTCTTAAGGGCTTCAGTATATTTGATCCAATCGATTATATTGAAAAAGCTTATGTTTACTTGATTATATTCTAAGTAAGAACAAAGATGACTTGGAAAGACTAATAACCGAAATAATAGATTCGAATATTATTAACAAATCCTTTAGTTTATTTCATTTCGCTGATTGCTGATTAATTCGCATTTATTAAACTATATCATTTTTCTTAGCAAAATTAATCATAAGAAAAAGGATAGAATTTCTACCCTATGGATTTATATAATATTTACAAATTAAACTGACGTTTGCTTCGATAGAGAGCTCCTTGTTTCTGGTATAAGGCAATCAATTGGTGATCATGGTTTTCTAATAAAACAAATTCATCCGTTAAAGGAAGTTCAATTGCTCCACCATTGGTAACCCATTTTTCACGATTTTGGGGAATAACGTATGCAGGAAACATCTCTTTTAATACAGTTTCGATTTCTAAACCGTCATTAAGTTCAATTTCTTCTAATGTTTTCGCTTGCTTTAAGGAAAATTGGCCTTGCCTTATTCTTCTTAATTCAATCATCGTACAAGGAATTCCTAGTTTTAATCCAATATCACGAATCAAGCTACGAATATAGGTTCCTTTACTGACGGTTACTTGGAAAGAAAAGGTAGATCTGTTCTGATCTTTTCTTAACTCTAGTAACTTAATTTGATCGATCGCAACTTTCCTTTTTGGTAAATCAACCTCTTGATTATCTCTTGCATATTCATAAAGGCGTTTACCATTTCTTTGAATTGCAGAATAAATCGGCACTTCTTGAAGATAGATTCCTTGAAAATGATTAAGTACTTCTTGTAATTCTTTTTGGGATATACTTCTAACCGATGGCAGATCCATGATTACTTTACCTGTAATATCCAATGTATCGGTGGCCTTTCCTAAAAGAACCGTGGCAATATATTCTTTGTCATGATCAAGCAAAAATTCTAAACACTTGGTTGCTCGATTACTTGCAATTACTAAAACTCCTGTTGCTAGAGGATCTAGAGTTCCCGCGTGTCCTAGTTTTTTGATTTTTAATTTCTTACTTAAACGATTCACCACATCACGCGAGGTACATCCTTTTTCCTTATCAATTACATATATCGCATTCATTATTTTTCTTCGTGAATTTTATCAATAATTCTCTCAATTTTTTGACCATTTTCAATGGATTCATCGAAATGAAATGATAATTCTGGTGTATGTCGAATATCAACACGGCTACTAAGTTTTCCGCGAACAAAAGAACTAGCTCGCTCAAGAGCTTTTTGTGTCGTTTCCTTTTTTTCTTCATCTAACACCGTATAATATACTTTACAATAACTCAAATCACTACTAATATCACATCCAGTAATCGTTACAAAGTGAATATCATCATCTTTAATTTCTGTTGCTAAAATTTCACTAATCTCTTTGACGAAAACATGATTTAATCTTTCTATTTTAATATTCATTATCGCTTCACCTCAACTGTTTCAAACACTTCAATCACATCATTTTCTTTAAAGTCTTGGAATCCTTCTACCGTCAAGCCACCTTCCATATCTTTCTTTAACTCTTTAACTTGATCCTTCTCATGTTGTAGTGACTTTAACTTACTTGTATATATTACCTTACCATCACGAATAATTCTAACATCACTATTTTGCTTAATCACACCTGTTAATACATGAATTCCAGCAATGATACCCACTTTAGAAAAGCGAAACAACTGACGAACTTCTACTTGCCCTAAAATATTTTCTTGATATTCTGGTTCTAACATTCCTTTTAAGGCATTTTCCATATCTTCAATAACCTTATAAATAATATCATAATAACGAATTTCAATACCATATTCTTTTGCCAATTCACTCGTTTTTAAATTTGCTCTTACATTAAATCCAATGATAAGTGCGTGAGAGGCATTGGCAAGGACTACATCACTTTCGGTAACTGGGCCTGTGCTACTGCGTACCATTTTAATCTTAACGCCTTCAACATTAAGCTTTTCTAACGATTGACGAACCGCTTCTTGAGAACCATTCACATCGGCTTTTAAAATAACATTAACTTCTTTCATTCCTTGCCTCATCTGAGAAAATAAATCATCTAAACTAAGACCATTTTGATTGGATGCTTTTTGTTTTGTACGTTCTAATCTAGATAAAGCAATACTCTTAGCTTCCTTTTCTGTTTCAAAAGCCATAAATTTATCCCCTGCACTAGGTAATTCAGACACACCAGTAATTTCTACAGGCATACTAGGTAGAGCTTCAGTAATATCCACTCCTTGATCATTTTTTAAAGTTCTAATTTTTCCTGCACTTACTCCTAAAACGATGGGATCTCCTAAACGGAGAGTACCATTTTGTACTAACACTGTAGCCACACTTCCAATATGCTTATCTACCCTAGACTCTAAAACTGTACCTGTGGCATAACGATTAGGGTTAGCCTTTAGCTCTTTCATATCAGCAACTAATAAAATATTTTCCAAAAGTTCAGGTATTCCCTCACCCGTTAAAGCTGAGATCTTACTAACAATAACATCCCCGCCCCATGCTTCTGGTGTTAAGCCATGCTCTACTAATTCCGTTAATACTCTATCAGGGTTAGCATTTGGCTTATCCATTTTATTAATCGCCACTAATATTGGTACATTCGCAGCTTTTGCATGATCGATTGCTTCAATCGTCTGTGGCATTACCCCATCATCAGCTGCTACAATAATAATAACAATATCAGTAACACTAGCACCACGTGCACGCATCTGGGTAAACGCTTCATGCCCAGGTGTGTCGATAAAGGTAATTAAACGATCATTACAACGAACTTGATAAGCTCCTATTGCTTGAGTAATTCCTCCTGCTTCACCACTAGTAACATTGGTTTTTCTAATGGCATCCAAAAGAGAGGTTTTTCCATGATCTACGTGCCCCATTACCGTTACTACTGGAGGTCTAGATACTAAATCTTCTTCTTTATCTATCACTTCAAAATTTTCAAAATTAGAAATATCAGCTGTTTCTTCTTTCTTTAGTTCCTTACCATAATCTACCACTAAAAGCTCTGCTAAGTCATAGGTCAATGGATGATTGATATTTGCCATTACCCCTAAACCCATCAATTTTTTAATCAAATCAACAGCATTTACCGCCAAAATATCAGCAAGACTGGCTACACTCATTCCTTCTTGATATAATACCACTTGCTCATCCTTTTCTTGCTTATTACTCATCAATTTTTCTTTATGCTTGTACATTTCCTTACGATCTTTTAGGAATTTGTTTTTAGCATCTGTTTTTAATTCAACTTTTGACTTTACCTTTTCCTTTTTTACCATAGGGCTATCCATATCGATGTTTGCTTCTAAAGCCATTTGCTCTACTCGATCATCTAGCTCTTCTTCTTCACTAATTTCATTTATCTCATCTTCTGTTACTTGATTTTGTATCTCATTATCTAATAAAATGATATCTTCATCACTTAATATAGACTCCTCATTCGTATATGAAATTTGTAGCTTATCACATAATGCTTTAATTTCATCTATTGTTTTATCTACATCCATCGCATACTCTAATATATTCATAAATCTACCTCCCATTAATTTTTAATGATATTTATTAACTGCTCATAAATTTCCTCACTGATATTTGTCTTTAATGCACGGTTTAATGCTTTCGTCTTTTTCGCTTTTTCTACTACCTCTATATCTTTTTTGATATAAGCTCCTCTTCCATTCGCTTTTCCTGTTAAGTCTAAAAACACATTTCCTTCTTTATCTTTTACTATCCTAATTAACTCCACCTTAGGATATTGTTCCTTGGTGACTACACAACTACGAAGTGGTATTTTTTTTACCTTCATCAAAGGCCTCCTTAACATTATAGATTAATCTCTAAAATTAATTCCATATTCTTTTGCTTGTTCTTTCGTTTTAATATCGATTTTATAATGTGTTAATCGACTAGCAAGTTTAGCATTTTGCCCTTTTTTTCCAATAGCTAGAGAAAAATTTGCCTGATCTGTGATGACTAGTGCTTCTTGTTTTTTAGGATCGGTTATCGCAACTTTTAAATTTTTAGCTGGCGATAGGGCATTTTCAATAAATATTGCTGGATCCTTATCGTATTTAATGATATCAATTTTTTCCCCATGAACTTCTTCCATAATTCTAGCAATACGACTTCCTTTTTCTCCAATACAAGCACCAATTGGATCTACTTTAGGATGATTAGAGTAGACTGCTACTTTACTTCTTGCTCCAGCTTCACGAGCTACGCTATAAAGTAGAAGTGTCCCATCGGATAACTCAGGTATTTCAAGTTCAAACAAACGTTTGATAAAACCATAATGGGTTCTACTTAATAATACAAGTAAACTTTTACCATTATTGTCAACTTTTGACACATACACTTTAATTTGTGAACCCATTTCAATTTTCTCCCCTGGAATAATGTCTTTCTTTGGTAAAATTCCATTTACTCTTCCAAGGTCGATATAGTAGTTATCTGGATCTTCTAACGCTACAGTACCAATTAATAATTCATCTTGTTTATCCCCAAATTCTCCCATAATACTATCTCGTTCTGCTTCACGCATTTTTTGAATGATAACTTGTTTTGCTGTGCTTGCTGCCACACGTCCAAAGTCTTCCGTAGTTACTTCTTCTTGAATAGTATCTCCTACTTGAATAGATGAATCTTTCAACCTAGCCTCAGATAACGTTATTTCATTATCTGCTGGCATAATTAAATCTCCATCTTCATCAAGACGTTCATCTTCTACCACTATCCAGTAAGAATACACATGAATTTCTCCTGTTTTTCTATCAATTACAGCTTTTCCATTCGATTTTCCTGTATGCTTACGGTAAGCTGAGACTAAGGCTAATTCCATAGAACTAAACACAACATCTTCGCTAACTCCTTTTTCTTTAATGATAAAGTCAACTGCTTTTAAAAATTCTTTTTCATTAATCATTTAAATCACCTTTTTCTTTTGAGTGAATATCTAACACATATTCTCCTTCTATTAGATTTAACTCATCCATAATCGGATTAATTATCTCACTTGCCTTAGTAATTAAATCTAAATCAATTCCCTCACTACTATCTAGTTCGACGTTTAATGTTTTTATTTTCCCCTCTTCTTCTAGATAAACATTGCTCACCATCAAGTTTAGTGCACAAATTTTAGAATCAACTTTCTCCTTAACTTTTTCTAACACTTTCCTACCTCCATTCAAACATAAAGAGTGGGGCTATTTCCCACTCCTTTCTAGATGAATTATAACACACATCAAATCAATAATACAACATTTTTTTGTAAATTCTTAAGATAATTTATCCAAAATTTAAAAGAAATTCTTGACAAGATGAAAAAATTACGAAAGAATTAAGAAGAAACAAGATTCATAAGGAGGTAAAAAAATGGAATTTTTGAAAAAATATCGTTATTATTTAAAAGGAATGTTAGTTATTATTTTGTTTTTCTTTTCTGATTTGTTTGGTGAAATACCTATTATTTTATTTCATATTAAGGAAATTACTCCAGAAATTAGTATTTATTTATCTTTATTTTCTAATATTATGTTAGCCCTTATTTTAGTTCTCATTTATTTTAAAGATTTGAAAGAAGAATGGGTAAAATTTAAAAAGAATGCTTTTAAAAATTTAGATATTGGTATAAAATACTGGTTAATTGGACTAATTGGTATGATGGCAAGTAATGTGATTTTAGGAATTTTGGTAAGACAACAAGCAGCCAATGAAGAGTTAGTCCAACAAATGTTAAAGGCTCTACCTTGGGTTATGGTGATAAATACAGGGCTTTTAGCACCTATCATTGAAGAGATTTGTTTTAGAAAAACGTTCTATGATGCCTTAAAGAAAAAAAGATGGGTGTTTATTTTAAGTTCTGGTATCTTCTTTGGTGCCCTACATGTTATCTTCTCTATTCGTACACCACTTGATTTATTATTTATCATTCCCTATAGTTCACTAGGAATTGCTTTTGCTTATATGTATGATAAAACAGAAAGTGTGTTTACCTCTATTAGTATGCATGCTATGCACAATACAGCATTAAGTATTATTTCTGTACTAAGGTTGATGATATAACGCTACAACTTCTAGCGTTTTTTCTTTGGTGAAAAGGTAAAAATATGTTACACTATTGACGTGATGGAAAATGAAAAAATTTATCATTTCAATAATCAAGTTTTATCAAAAACTACCTTTATCTTCGCATAAGTTATGTAGATTTTATCCAACGTGTTCAAATTATATGATTGAGGCAATTATCAAGTTTGGAACAGGAAAAGGAATGTATTTAGGAATTAAACGAATTTTACGTTGTCACCCTTTCGGTGGTTCTTTCTATGACCCTGTTCCTTTACAATTTTCCTTTTTTAGGAAGAAAAACAGGAAGTGAAGATGCATGTTTCAGTTAAAAATATCTAATGATTATCAAAGTATAATAGAAGATATTCCCTACTTGAAAACCAAGGAAGATCTTCCCAAAGAAGTTATCCACTGGATTAGTGAACAATCCAATAACATGATTATTTATCAGTATATAGAAAAAAAGTGTTACTGTGCTAAATGTCTTACTCCACTAGAAGATAACTTTTACTGTCCAAAGTGTCAAATAAAACATGAAACATCCTGTACTCATTTAGAAAACTACGATATAGAAGAACTTTACACTTTTAAAGAGCTCTATCTAACGGATGAAATACAAGATGTATATTTTCATTATTTTTCTTTTGATAAAAAGTATTATTTCTTTGATGTCATCAACCATCAAGCTTTACTTTATATATTAAAGGAGACAGTTTATTATGATAATCCTTATATTACTAATGTTAAAAAATATAGTGATATAAGAATAAATAAAGTCTATTGGATAAAACAAGATGGCATTTTTGATGTGGTTAGTCAGCTGTTTTTTTCTTTTGATGTGTGTGAATATAGTATTGACCTAAATTTTTTGGAAGACGATTTATCGAAAGAAGATGATAAGAAATATAATGATTTAGAAAGTATGCTTACTAATGATGATGTATCTTATTTGTATCCTAAGAATTTAGAAAAGTTAAAAGACACGATTTATCAATATAGTCATTTATGGGAATATAGTGATTATTTAAATAAAGGTAACGCTATTTTTCTAGCACAACTTACGTTTTTTCCCGTTTATTGTAAAAGCTTTGCGTATTTACTAAAATTTGGACTTTATCAGTTAGCATTTCATTCTGCCAATCAATTTAAGAAAAAAGGAAAATTTGTAGAAATATTCGGGGTAGAAAAAAGATTTTTACCTTTTATGCAAAAATTAGATATTAGTTATTCACTATTAAATGCTCTAACATTATACCCTAAGGAAAACTTAGAAACATTAAGGTTCATCGAACAAAATCCTTATATCATGGAAATATTTAAAAAGGAGTTTTCTCTTCCTTTAGATAAGATAAAAAAGTATTTTGATAAGGAAAATCTTACGGTAGATAGCCTTGATTTATATCATGATTATTTAGAAATAGCAAGAAGGCTAGAATTAGATTTACTAAACCAAAACATTTTATTCCCTAAAAATTTACAAAAGCAGCATAATATTTTATATCAGCAGTTAGAATTAAAGAAAGATCCAAGCCTTGATAACAAAATAAAAAGGATAGCCGATTATGCTATGGTAAATGTTTATGAAGATGATGTTTATAAAATAGTTCCTGCTAAATCATTAGAAGAGTTACTAGATGAAAGCAAGCAAATGTCTAATTGTGTACGATTATATGCAGAAAAAATAGCAAATGGTGAATGTGTGATTTATTTTTTAAGGAAGAAAGAAGATTTATTCAAGTCTTTGGTAACGATTGAAGTTAGAGGAAGAGAAATTACTCAAGCAAGAGAAAGGTTTAATCAATTACCTAGTGAAGAGGTAAAAAAGATTTTAAAAAAATGGGAAAAAACTTTAGTTCCTATTAAAATTCTACCAAAGAAAAAGCCATCGTTTTAATGATAACTTTTATTTTAATATTTTTTAATATGGTAATAACTTATTTTGCGTTTTTCTTTCAATTCAGTATAAACGTTTACAAATTATTTATCCGTAACCGTAATATTATATTCGTTATTTACTCGTGTTACAAAATACGCAATTGGACTACCATCTAGATTAATACTTCCCTTAGTTACATATACCCAATCAAATGCTTTTCCTGTCTGATTGATAACGTATTCTATTGTTGAACCTAATGCCCTTTGTTCTATTGTTGTTACATTTTTAGGAATTACAACATGTGTTAATGGATTGTCATTAAGCGCCGATGCACTGATTGTGGTTACACTATCAGGAAGAGAAACTTCTGTTAATTGATTATTAGCAAAAGCGTTTTTTCCTATATTTGTTACTTGATTAGAAATAACTACTTTTTTTAACTGATTTGTGTTAAAAGTACGCTCTTCAATAGTTGTGACACTATTAGGAATCACTACACTGGTTAATTGATTACTAGAAAAGGCACTATTTCCAATACTGGTCACACCACTAGGAATGATAACACTAGTTAATTGTTTGTTGGCAAAAGCACTACTTGCAATGTTTGTAACAGGTATTTCATTGATTGTATTAGGAATTACTATATCTTTGGGACAAGTATCATCATACGCAGTAATTGTTCCTTTAGAAAAAGTAAAACAAGCTTCATCAGTTAACTCAATTTGGCCTTGCTTAGCATACACATTTACTTTTACTCCATATTTTCTTGATTCGCCATTAGGAATTTGTGCATTTTCATCTACCCATAAACGTAAACGATAATGATGTATCGTTGTTCCTTTATCTTATCTTAATTTTAACAAAATTTTTCCCCAATAACAGGTCCTAAGTAAACAAAAAGGAAACTTCCTATTTTTCTTCTTTTTGCTTATCCCTTTCCTTTTTTATCAATTCATAATTTTTCTTAATTCGATCATTATCTGGATTTAACGCTAGAGCTTTTTTCACATAAGTAAATGCTAAATTATATTTTTGCGCGCGATAATAACAAATCGAAAGTACATCTTCTATCGTTCCATCATAACATCTTGGATCATTAATATAACACTTTGGATTTTTAACAATTTTTAATGCTTTTTTAAAATACTTAATCGCATCTTTATCTTGATTTAATTGATACATTAACATGGCGTACTCAAAAAATGGTTCTCTTAAATATGGTGCTTCAACCATCGCTTTTTGATACCACATCTTCGCTTCTTCTATTCGATTTAAATTTTCATAACTTCTTGCAATAAAACGCATTGATGCACATCGTTCATCACGCCAAGTAGCTTTAGTCATTCCTAGATGATGAATTAGCGTATCAATGCATTCTTGATAGCGACCATAAAACATATATTCTCGTCCTAGATAATGCATATTTCTATCATCCAAAGGGTCCTCTTTTACGGATAATTCTAATAAAGGTAAGTAACTTCCTCTAGATTTCGTATTATCTGGATAATGGTTTACCGTAATATCATCCGTTACTTTTATTTTTTCATTAGGAAGTATTCTAGTTAGCACTTCATGCACTGGATGTGTCCAAATGTAGCCATGACGAGAATGAATTTTACCAATATAAAAATTTACCAAAGGTTTTCCTTTTTCATCTAAGCTCCAATTATAATTATAATGTAATAAAGTTGTCGTACTGTCCCAAATATTTTCTAATATCTCACGCCATCCATCAATTAGACATTCATCCAAATCTAGACATACACAAATATCAGCATCATTTGGAACCATATCTAACGAATGATTTCTTGCCACATCAAAACGCCAAGGTTCAATCTTTTCTTCTTTAACATGTACCCCGTGTTTTTTTAATTTTTTTACCGTATTATCCGTAGAACCTGTATCTAAAACATAAATGGCGTCTGCTTCACTTAGTGACTTAACAAAACGATCAACAAATTGTTCTTCATTTTTACAAATTGCATACACACACACCTTATAATGATATTTCAAGTTTATTCCTCCTTTTTGCTATATTATATGAAAAAGAAAAAACTTGTTCCCTAAAGAAATAAAAGTCATAATAAAATGCCATTATACTAAGTTTTTTTACTATAACATTTAAAAAAAATCAAGGATTTTTTATATTTCCTTGATTTCCATTTATATATTTTAATTGATCTTCTTAACTGTTAAAGTTGCATTAACACCAGATCCTAATGTAACACCAATAGCTAGTAAAGCCGAAATGGCCATATCAATCACAGCACCTGCCGATAAATTAACAATCGTACTACCACTGTAATTTGTGCTAACACCAACAGCTAAAACTCTTGAAATCACAGTAGATGCAATATTTGTTCCATTATTTCTTACAGCAAAAGTAACTGTTGTTCCCACAGCAACGGAAACATTACTATAATAATTGATTTCATAAGATCCCGCTTGAGCTACAGTTATACTGTTAGCAGGAGTATAAGTAACATTTAAATTTGGCATAGCGGTAGGTAAACCAATTTGAGCTTGTGTACCAATTCCTAAGTTAAGTGTTTGAGCGGTATCACTATATTTACCACCATAAGCATTTAATCCTGCATTTGGACCTGTTGGACCCGTTGGTCCCGTTAGTCCCGTTGGACCTGTTACTCCAGCTATTCCTTGTGGACCCGTTGGACCCGTTGCTCCAGTTATTC
>CASRZP010000015.1 GCA_949440065.1 uncultured Bacilli bacterium | reverse complement strand
GGAAATATGTTAGTGAAGCGATGAAGGACTTAGAAAAATATTTATCGTATTTAGAATATGAAAGAAACTATAGTAGTGATACCATTTTAAGTTATAGAATCGACTTAGAAGAATATCTTCTTTTCCTAAAACAAGAAGAGCTATCTTACTTATCTATTGAACCATCGGATATTCGTTTTTATCTATCTTATATTAAAGAACAAAAAAATAACAAAAACACCACAGTAAATCGAAAATTAAGTGCTGTACGAGGATTTTATTCCTTTTTAGAAAAGGAAGAGAAAATTAGTGTGAATTACTATCAAGCGGTAAGAAACTTAAAAACAGAAAAGTTACTACCTCGCTATTTTGAACATCGTGAATTGGAAGAGTTATTCCAAGTAATAGATACTTCTATGCCTCTAGGACTAAGAAATCGAGCAATTTTGGAAGTATTGTACACAACAGGAGTACGTGTGGGTGAATTAGTAAATATTAAAGTATCCGATATTGACTTTTCTAACTTAAGCATCAAAATACTAGGAAAAGGAAATAAAGAGCGTTATGTTTATTTTGATGAGGTTTGTCAAAAATATTTAGAAAAGTATTTAGAAAATAGTCGAAAGCAATTGAATAAATTAAAAGTAGAAGAACTTTTTTTAAATCATTTAGGAAGTAGATTGACAGAAAGAGGAATTACCTTTATACTAAATAAAATAATTAAACAAACTTCGTTACAGAAGCATATTTCTCCCCATATGTTACGTCATACCTTTGCAACGGAGTTATTAAATCAAGGATGCGATTTAACTAGCGTACAACAATTATTAGGGCATGCTTCCTTAAAAACTACTCAAGTGTATACCCATGTTTCCATAACACAATTACAACAAGTTTACAACCAAGCATTTGATCGTGCCAAAATAAAGGAATAAAAAATTAAAAAAAGAATCACAAGCAATAAGAAAAGGGGAAAAGTTGATGAGGTGAAGTATGGACAGTATGATCGAAACACAAGAAGAACTTTATCAAAAAATCTTACCTGTTCTTACACTTCGTAAGAAAAACCTACATCAAGAAGGGTTCACCGAAATCAAAGAGAAAGACATCTTTGAATCGTTAAAGCAAAAGAAATGGCAATTTGAAAAAAATTTATCGATTTCTTCCGTTGTTAATGATATAATTCATATCGAGAGTAGTTTTTTTCTAGATGAGTAGTGGAGGTGATGATTTTGCATAAAGATAAAGGTCAATATAATAGTATTGAAGACTTAATTCAAAAAGCAGGAACATACATTAAGGAAAAAGAAAATTTAGAAAAGATAAAGGCAACTTTTGAATATGCTGATAGTAAACATGAAGGACAATATCGAAAGTCTGGCGACAAATATATCGTACATCCATTAAATGTAGCGATTATTTTAACAACAATTTACGCAGATACACCAACAATACAAGCAGGACTTTTACATGATGTATTAGAAGATTGCGATGTTACTTATGAAGAGCTAGAAAAAGATTTTGGAAGTGAAGTAGCAAAATTAGTATATGGGGTCACTAAATTATCAAAAATTAACTTTTCTACAGAAAACGATTATTTAATTGAATACTATAAAAAAATCATCGTTGGAATGAGTGAAGATGTTCGTGCTATTATTGTAAAACTTGCTGATCGATTGCATAACATGAGAACATTATTTGCACTTCCCTTAGAAAAACAAAAATCCATTGCTAAAGAAACCATTGAAATCTTGGCACCTATTGCTCATCATTTAGGAATTCATAAAATTAAAAGTGAACTAGAAGATTTGTCATTACGTTATTTAAAACCAGATGTGTTTTATGATATTGCAGAAAAACTCAATAAAACCAAATTAGAACGAGAAAATACCGTTATTAAAATGCAAAAAGAAGTGGCTAATTTACTAACAGAACACAACATTGCTTTTGAAATTAAAGGTCGAGCAAAGAGTATTTATAGTATATATAACAAATTAGACAAAGGAAAAAAGTTTAGCGATATTTATGATTTATCAGCCCTAAGAATCTTAGTCAATACTACCCAAGAATGTTACTTAGCCTTAGGAATTATTCATTCTAAATTTAGACCTCTTCCTAAAAGATTTAAAGACTATATTGCCATGCCAAAAGCTAATATGTATCAGTCGCTACATACTACAGTATTTGGAATTGATGGTTATTTGTTCGAAATTCAAATTCGTACTTATCAAATGGATGAAGTAGCAGAAAATGGAATAGCCTCTCACTGGGCATATAAAGAACACAAAGATGCTAGTCAATTACTACAAAATACCACTGAGCAAAAACTTCAATTTTTTAAAGCTATTATGGAATTACAAGAAGATAAAATGAGTAGTGAAGAATTTGTTAACAGCGTTAAAGATGAAGTATTAAATAATAACATTTATGTTTTTACTCCGATGGGAGATATCATTGAATTACCAATAGGAGCAACGCCAATTGATTTTGCTTACCGTGTACACAGTAAAGTAGGAGACACTATGGTAGGGGCTATGGTCAATAATAGTATTGTTCCTCTAAATTATGAACTACAAAATAACGATATCGTAAAAATTAATACCAGTAAAAGTAGTGTAGGGCCTTCCAAAGAATGGTTAAATATCGTAAAAACGACTCAAGCAAGAAACAAAATTAAATCCTTTTTTGCCAAAAGTGAGCGAAGTAGTTACATTGAACGAGGCAAAGAGACAATAGAAAAAGAATTACGAAAGCAAAAGATTTCCTTTCAGGATTTTAATAAAGAAGAAAATATTAATTTACTTTTAAAACTTTTAAAAATTGACAACTTATTAGAATTATATTTCCAAATTGGTGTAGGAAAAATTAGTACAAAAGCAGTTGTTAGGACTTTAGTCAAACCAAAGGAAGAAGTAGATGTTACTCCGAAAGTAAAAGTAGTAGCAAAAGTACAAGAAAATGATGTGATAGTTGATGGTATTGATAAAGTTAAAGTGTCCCTTGCTTCTTGTTGTAAACCAATTCCTGACGATGAAATTATTGGCTATATTACTAAAGGAAATGGCATTACTGTTCACCGTAGCATTTGTCATAATTTAACCTATGTTGAAGATCGAACCATTAAAGTTGAATGGAATGAGAAAGTTAATCATCGTTTTAATACTGATATTAACATTTATATGAAAAATGCTGAAAATCATTTGGTAGATATCATTCAAAAGGCGAATTCTTGTGATATTTTAGTCAATAAAATTAATACAACTCTTGCTAGTAATAAAGTAATGTATGAAATAGAAATTGCTCTTTATCATCAAAAAGATTTGGAAAAGTTATTTAAAGAGTTAAGAAAACTTTCCTTTGTTGAGGAGATAGAAAGAGTGATAAAATGAGAGTTGTTGTACAAAGAAGTAAGGAAGCAAGTGTTAGCGTTGATTCAAAAATAGTAGGACAAATCGACCATGGATTAGTCTTACTCGTTGGATTTTGTGAAGGAGATAATAAACAGACCATTGAATACATGGCAAAAAAAATCGTTGGATTACGTATTTTTGATGATAGTAACGAGATGATGAACTTATCTATTTTAGATGTTAAAGGAAGTATCTTATCGATTTCTCAGTTTACTTTATATGCTGATTGTAGTAAAGGATGTCGTCCTTCTTGGCAAGAGGCGATGAAAGCAGATAAAGCAAGAGTTCTTTATGAATGTTTTAATCAAGAATTAAAAAAATATGTAAGAGTTGCTAGTGGAGTATTTCAAGAGAATATGCAAGTTCAATTAGTAAATGATGGACCAGTAACCATCGTATTATCGAGGTGATAAATCATGTTTAAAAACAAATTAAATTATAATCTAATTAATATTTTAGTCTTTATGTTGGTAGCTTATATAGGCGTATCTACCATTGGTATATGGGGGGGAATTGTCTTAAAGTTCTTTAGTGTCATTTTCCCTTTCATTGTTGCTTTTGCGATCGCTTACGCTTTATATCCTTTTGTTAAATTTTTAGAGGGAAAAGGGCTAAGAAAGAATCTGTCCGTAGCTATTGTTGTTATTTTACTTCTTTTATTAACAGTATTATTAATTTCTTTAACATTACCATTAGTATATGATCAGTTAGTATCTTTCTCTAAAGCAATTATTGAAGTTTTACAAGATATTTCTAGTAAGTTTGATGTTAACTTGGGAGATTTTCAAATTACTATTGTCGATACGTTGAATGAATTAATTAAAAGTTTAGGAAAAATCGTTTCTGATGGAACCATTAATATTGTTAGTAAGTCTATTGATATTGTCACAAAGGGAATTATTATTTTGATTGCTTCTGTGTACTTTTTGATTGATATGGATAAAATTAGAGCATGGGTTAAGAATTTCTTGCTAGATTTTAAAAATCGCGGTTTTAATTATGTGAAATCGCTAGATGTTGAACTAAGTCAATATTTAAAAGGACTACTTTTGTTTATGGCAATTCAGTTAGTAGAGTATAGTGTAGTATTTCGTCTAGTAGGACATCCCAACTGGTTACTTTTAGGAATACTTGCTTGTGTTACTACGGTAATACCATACTTCGGAGGACTAATTACTAATATCATCGCGGTAATTACAGCAAGTGTGGTATCAACACCAACTTTTATTGGAACAATTATTATTTGTTTATTGTTCCCTCAACTTGATGGTTACGTTATTTCTCCTAAAATTTATGGAAAAACCAATAATATCAATCCTTTATTAACCATCTTTGCTGTATTTTTAGGAGGAGCTGTTTGGGGTGTTGTGGGAATCATGTTAGCACTTCCTATCTTTATCTTACTAAATTGTACTTATCGATTCTTTAAAGATGATATCATCAAGCATATTAACCAAGTGAAAGAAAAAATCGATTAAAACATTTGACTAGGAAAGAGAGATTTGTGATGATGTACGTAGCAATAAACCTCTTTTCTTATAGTAAAAAGAAAATGATTATAGAAAGGAATGTTAAATATGATTACTAAACAAAAAGGATGTCACGATATTTATGGTGTTGAAGCTAAAAAATGGAAGTATGTAGATAAATTAATTGATTCGCTAATGGAAAAATATAACTATTCTTATATGCGTACGCCTTTATTTGAAGCGAGTGAATTATTTCATCGTGGAATTGGAGAAACTAGTGATATCGTAACCAAAGAAACTTATGATTTTACCGATCGAGGGGATAGAGCAATTACCTTAAGACCAGAAGGAACGGCAGGAATTGTAAGAAGTTATATTGAAAATAAACTGTATGGAGATCCTAATCAACCAGTAAAAATATATTATAATGGGACGATGTATCGTTATGAGCGTCCCCAATCAGGAAGAGATAGAGAACTAACCCAGTTTGGTGTGGAAGTTTTAGGGTGTGATGATGCCGTAATGGATGCTGAAGTGATTTCTCTTGCTGTAAACTTTTATCGCTTACTAGGACTAACGAATGTAAAGGTGCAAATTAACTCTTTAGGAGATGAAGAGTCTAGAAGTAATTATCGTAATGTGTTAATTGACTATTTTCGTCCTCATATAGATGAATTGTGTGAAGATTGCAAAGCCCGATTTGAAAAGAATCCATTACGTATTTTAGATTGTAAAGTAGATAATGAAAATCCTATATTAAAAAATGCCCCAAAAACAATTGACCATTTAAATGAGGCAAGTAAAAAACGTTTTGAGGAAGTGCTAGAGTACTTAGATTTATTAAAAATAGAATATGAAATCAATCCGAATATTGTAAGAGGACTTGATTATTATCAACATACGGTATTTGAATTCACAGCAGATATTGAAGGCATGGGAAGTCAAAGTGCTTTAGGTGCTGGAGGTAGATACAATGGTTTAGTAGAACAACTTGGTGGACCAGAAACTCCAGGGATTGGCTTTGGTATTGGTATTGGAAGAACCTTACTTGCCTTAGAAAAAGCAGGGATAAATTTACCAATTGAAGAAGAAATTGATGCGTTTATTCTTTATGTAAACGATGAAGAAAAGAAGTATGCTACTTACTTAGCTCAAGAATTACGTCTTAATGGATTTAATGTTGATATGGAATATCAAAATCGTAATTTGAAAGGACAATTCCGTCAAGCAGAAAGATTGAATGCAAAGTTTTTATTGATTCTTAATAGCGAAGATTTAGACAATAATGAATTAAAAATTAAGGACACAAGAAGTAAAGAGGAAGAGATTATCTCTATGGATGCTTTAATTTATTATTTAGATGAAAAACTAGCCATGGATGAGTATGCTTCTAGTGAATTAGAAGATGATGCTTGTTCCTGCGGTGGTGCTTGTCAACATGAACATGATCATAATCATTCATGTGAACATCAATGTGGATGCCATCACCACGAAGAGGATTAAAAAAGCAAAATAAAAGGAAATGTAGTATGTACAAAACATTTCCTTTTCTTCATTCTAGTTTTCATGTAGGTTTATGGTAAAAATTGGCAATAAAAATTCGTGTTAATTTCTCGTGTAAAACGAGTGGATAATCTATAATTTATTTAGGAAATATTTAACAGTTGGGTACTCGCTACTTCAAACAAGAAGGAGGCTTGATGTTTATGAAGAAAAAAGATTTATTAATCACTTTTCAGATCATAATCATCTTTTTATTGGCAATAGCTATAATAGCTTTAGCGATATAAAAAAAGTAGTACTCAATCATTATGATTAAGTACTGTCCTTAATTTCTAGGGTAAGTACTCAACATGGAAAAGTTAAGTATTTCCCTTTTTTATTGTATGAAGTTTCCTTCATATGTATACATCATAACACAAATTCATCTTTTTGACAAGAATTCTTCCTTTTTTTTGTGGGCTATGATATAATGAATTTAATAATAGGGAAGGTGGTACTTTGATATTAAAAAATAAAAAAGGGCAAGCACTAATCGAATTCGTTATGCTTCTACCCATGGTGGTATTCATCTTCTTTTTAATCATCGACATAGGTTCTATCATGAGTGCCAAAAGTCATTTAGAAAATAAAACGAGTGACATCATCAACGCCTTAGAAAATGGAGAAGGATATGATTACTTAGTCGAACTTGCTAATAAAGATTCCACATACCATATTGATGTACTTTTAACCTATGGAAATGATCACTTTGTTAACATCGAGCTAGCAGGAAAAATGAATCTATTAACCCCAGGGTTAAACAAAATCCTAAATAATCCTTACACCGTGAAAGTAAAACGGGTGGTGCCATATGAATAACAAAGGACAAGTTTTAGTCTTATTCGTCTTATTGCTTCCCGTTATCCTCTTAATGGTCGGAATCGTTACCGATACAGGAATGATGTTACTAGAAATCAATAAACTTGATAATCTAAGCAAATACATTATAACTTACCAAAGTGAAAACCCTTGCGATGAAATATGTGTTCAAAAATTGATTAACAAAAACGATACTAATATTCAATTTACTCTTTCAACAGAAGATTCTCTATCTATAATTACCCTAGAAAAAAATATGGATAGTCTCTTTGGAAAAATCATCAATATCAAAACGTATTCTCTAAAAAGCAAATACGCTTATAACAGAAAAACCAATGAAATTAAAAAAATGTCCATCAAGGAGTGATAGAAATGGCCAGTAAAAAAGGAAAAATTATATGTATTACCAGCATGAAAGGAGGAGTAGGGAAAACCATATTAACGACTCAACTTGCTTTGATTTATAAAAAATTAGGGAAAAAAGTCATCATCTTAGATATGGACTTATTTACAGGAAGCATTGCCTTAAACCTTGGATTGAAAGATACGAAAACAATATATAATACTGCAGATGATTTAAGTAATAATCGTTTTGAAGATATTGCTAACTATGTAGTGAATTACCAAGAAAACATCGATTGTTTAGTAAGCCCTAAAGATCCTCGTCAAGCTTTAAAGATTGATGGCAAGTACTTAGAAATTATTTTAAATACCGTAAGTTACCGTTATGATGTTATTTTAATCGATACTTCCCACGGGTTAAGTCGAAACTCCCTTATCTTAATGGATAATGCTAATCTTTTACTTTACCTTTTAACCAATGATGCCCAAGATTTAAAAAGTAGTAAATCTTTTATGTCTATATTAAAAGATATTGAAAAAGATAACGTTAAAGTCGTATTAAATGAAGCTATATCTCCAGAAAAAAAATATTTTTCTCACTTCGACATTAGAAACGTGATAAAACATAATATTGATTATACCATTCCAAGAGATTTACATATTAAAAATATTGACCAGATGGTAATGGATAAAGTTTATCATCGCCTAGGAGAAGCAGAAATTTACAAAAGTAGAAAAAGTTATGAACATCTAGTTACCATGGCTAAAGAAATCATCGAGGAGGAGTAAAAAATGGCAAAGAAAACCTTATTAGAAGAATTTGAATTAGATAAACAACCATTAAGAAAGAAGCAAGAAATTGTTGCTGATTATGATATCTTTAAAGATAAAGGTCTTCTTGATCAGTTACGAAGTAAGATTATCCAAAATATTATTGATAACAATGTCCCAGATACGACCTTATTAACAGAGTATATCAATAATGAAATCGATAGAACTTTAGAAGGATACGATTTATCTAATCTTGAACGTAGTCACATTTTTAACTTAATTGATAATGAAATTAATGGCTATGGTCCAATTACAGAGTTGTTAGATGATAGTTCTGTAACGGAGATTATGGTAAATGCTCCCAATGAAATTTATGTGGAAATTGATGGACATGTCGTAAAAGATGAAACTGTATCCTTTATTAATCAAGAACATATTTTAAGAACGATTCAGCGAATGATTCAACCCCTTGGTAGAACGATTGATGCAGCAAACCCTATGGTTGACTCTAGATTAAAAGATGGTTCAAGAATTAATGCTATTATTCCGCCTTTAAGCTTACGTGGACCTATATTAACTATTCGTAAATTTAAAGAAAATATGTCAGATATTGAAGATCTTTTACGTAATGGTACCTTAACACCTTACATGGCAAGGTTCCTAGAAGCGTCCGTCATGGGAAAGTTAAATATCTTAGTCTGTGGAGGAACAGGTAGTGGTAAGACGACGATATTAAATATTTTATCTAGTTTCATCGGTACCGATGAGCGAGTAATCACTATTGAAGATGCTGCAGAATTAAAATTAAAACAACCTCATGTCATTACCTTGGAAACAAAAACTACTAATTATCGAAGTGGCGATGAAGTAACCATTCGTGACTTAGTGATTAACTCCTTAAGAATGCGACCCGATCGAATCATTGTTGGTGAAGTTCGTGGGAAAGAAGCCTTTGATATGTTACAAGCCATGAACACAGGACATGAAGGAAGCTTAACAACACTGCATGCGAATAGTCCCATTGATGCCTTACACCGTTTGGAAACTATGGTATTAATGAGTGGCTTAGAAATTCCTATTAAAGCCGTTAGGGAATATATAGAAAATGCTATTGATTTAATTATTCATATTGAAAGATTGAGTGATGGAAGACGAAAAATTATAAAAATTACAGAAGTTGTTGGGATTAAAAATGATGAAATACAACTACATGATATCTTTGCCTTCTTACAAAAAGGATTGACTAAGTCTAATGAGGTTAATGGCGAATTTGTTTTATACGATTATGTTCCACAAACTTATACCAAAATCAAGAATAAGGGAATCACTAGCGTTGATGATATTTTTCAAAATTTAGGAAAAAAAGGCAAAAAGATAGAAGGTGATTAATCATGGGAGAGTTTGATTTATCCTTGTTTATTATCCAAATTGCTATTATCTTAGGTCTTTTTGGCGTAATCATCTGGTTAATTCGCATAACTAGGTCGATTAGTATTGAACAGCGAATCGGCTCTTATGCAATCGATCCAGTAAATGGGGATAATTCATCGTTTTTTGACCATTTGTATAGACTTTTAGAAAAAATAGTCAATAAAATGTCGCGGTTTTTTAAAAAAATTAAAATTTTTGACTCTTATAGTTTAAAATACACCGTTTATATGGATGGTACAAAAAGGGAAAAAGAAGACCCGATGGATTATATTTCTTATAAATTCTTATCGAGTATTGCTACTTTTCTTGTTGTGTTATTATCAGATGTTTTACAATATAAAAGTATTACTGTATTACAAGTATTATATAGCGTGTTAATTGGCTTCTTCTTGCCTGATTTGTTTTTGATTTCTAAAAGGAAATTAAGGGAGAAACAAATTGAAAATGATTTATTGAAAGCTGTTATTATTATGAATAATGCTTTTAAGTCAGGTAGAAGTATGATGCAAGCGATAAAAATTGTTGCCGAAGAACTTGATGGTCCTATTAAAGATGAGTTTATGAAAATGTATATTGACCTTACCTTTGGTTTAAGCCTAGAGACAGTATTTGATAGATTTTCTCGTCGGGTTAGTTTAGATGAAGTAAAATATATGACTACTAGTTTAACCATACTAAATCAAACAGGAGGAAATATTGTTAAAGTATTTTCATCGATTGAGCGAAGTTTCTTTAGTAGGCGTAAACTACAACAAGAGTTAAAGTCTTTAACTGCATCTGCTAATGCAATATTTAAGATTTTAATCTTTATTCCTGTTGGAATATTCTTTTTGATTTTTATCCTGAACCCTGATTATTTTACACCATTAATTACCAGTGTTCTTGGATTTATTTTATTAGCAGTGATTTTAACGATTTACATTTCATACATCGTTATTATTAAAAAAGTAATGACAATTAAGGAGGATTGAGATAATGGCTAAAAAAGTTGAGCTGGCAAGAAAAATTTATCGTCAAGATACTATTGATAAAATGCAAACAAAAATTGATTTGCTCGGATTTCAGGATAGTTATTCAGCAGTTATTTTTCTAAATATTAGGCTTTTAACTAGCGCATTTCTCTTTTTTATGATATTATACTTATTTGAGTGGGGATATATTTTTGCACCAGTGTTTACTTTTTTATATTATGTGTTTCTCCCAAAGTGGTGGATCGATAGAAAGGTAGAAAAAAGAAGGCGACACTTAGATAGTGATGCGATGTATTTCTTTGAGGTATTGACTTTATCCATTGAATCGGGTCATACCTTAAAAACAGCGTTAGAGATAACATCATCGAATATTGATTCCTTGCTATCTAAGGAATTTCAAAAAACACTAGAAGAGGTTCGTTTTGGAAAGGGCTTAAATGAGGCTTTAGAAGAGTTAAAGAGGAGAATTCCCTCGAATACCATCAATAATATTATTTTAAATTTATCACAATCGAATATTTTTGGAAATAGTATTGTTGAAACGCTTTATAATCAAATAGACTATATTAGGGATAAGAAAGTGCTAGAGACGAAGGAGAAAATTAGTAAAATTCCTATTCGTGTTAGTGTAATCTCCGTTATTTTCTTTATTCCTTTGTTGATGTTATTGATTTTATCCCCGGTGATTATTGATTTAATAGGTAGATAGGAGAAATTTTATGAGTGGACATTCAAAATGGGCAACAATTCATCGTAAGAAAGGGGAATTGGATGCACAACGTGGAAAATTATTTCAAAAGTTAGCAAAAGAGTTATATGTAGCAGCGAAGGCAGGAACACCAGATCCTGATAGTAATCCGAATTTACGTATGGTAGTAGAAAAAGCAAGAAGTGCGAATATGCCAAAGGATAATATTCAAAAAGCTATCGATAAGGCAAAAGGTGGAGCAGATGGTGAAAATTATGAGTCTATTCGTTATGAAGGGTATGGTCACGGGGGTGTTGCCTTCATGGTGGACTGCTTAACGGATAATAGAAATCGTACGGCAAGTTTAGTTAGAGCGGCCTTCACCAAACGCGGTGGTAACCTTGGAACAGACGGGTCTGTTAGTTATATGTTTAATCGAAAAGGGATTATTGTGATTCCTAGTGACTATAATGAAGAAGATGTATTAATGACTTCCCTTGATCATGGTGCCATTGATGTGGTAAATAGTGATGATACGTATGAAGTTTATACTAAGGCTGAAGATATGATTGAAGTAAAAACGGCTTTAGAAGAGATGGGCGTTAAGGAGTTTTTAACGAGTGAGGTTACGTATATGGCAGATAATTTAATTGAGCTAGATGATGAAGGTAAGGAAAAGGTTATGAATTTAGTAGAACAACTTGAAGATATTGATGATGTACAAGATGTGTACCATAATTTAAAATTAGACGAATAAAAAGGAATGAGTAAGTATGAAAATTAACCAAAAATTAACTAGGGGGGGGGGCAGCTTTTAAAGTAAACCCCATATATGATAAGGGCAAGAGTATAGTTTCTTGTTCTTTTTGTTGTGATAACGAAAGGAGTAAGGAGCAATGAAAAATAAGAAAGGAACTATTGTTATTTTAAGTGTAACTTGTTTACTGATAGGAATTATTTTACTATACACCTCGCATGCATTATTTACAGCACCATCAATAGAAAAGTCTGCAATAACGATTAAGGCAGGAACAATGGATCCGACGATAAAAGTAGATGGTGTATTAACTAATCAATTAACAATTCCTGCAGGAACAGAAAAGGTTTTCACAGTAACATTAGAAAATTTGAATGCTGCTACAGGTAGATTTTTATTTTACTACATAGGAGAATTACCATATTATGAGTCATCTGGTTATTATTATGTTGATATAAGATATTTAGATGGAACAGGAATAGATACACCTCCAGGAGAAAATGGAGTTATATTGCCATCAAACGGTAAGCAAACATATTCTATATATGTAGAGAATACATGGGGTACAGAACAAACAATTACTTTAGGTTCTTTAGGAGGATTAGAAAGTTATCCATTGACTATGCCAGAAGATACTCATATCATTCCGTCTTTATGTTTTTACTTTAATTCTTCAACAGCAACTATTACAGGGTATGGATATTCTAGTGCTTGTTCAATGGATGTAATAATACCTGATGTAATTAATGGCATAGAAGTAAAGACAATTGGAGAGAAGGCATTTGAAAATAGAAATTTGAATTCTGTTATTATTTCTGATAGTGTTACCAATATAGAATCGCACGCTTTTGCTGAAAATAAATTAACTAGTGTAATAATACCTAATAGCGTAAAAACTATTGGTTGGGCTGCATTTAGTAATAATCAATTAACAGATGTAGTAATTCCTGATAGTGTGACAATAATTGATGGTTTTGTATTTTATCACAATCAATTAACCAGTGTAACAATATCTGATACTGTTACCGATATTGGATATAATGCATTTTCTTATAATGAATTAACCAATGTAACAATACCAGATAATGTAACAACTATTGAAGCATATGCCTTTTCTGGTAATCAATTAACAAGTGTAACAATTCCTGATAATGTAACAACAATAGAAAGTGGTGCATTTTCTTCTAATCAATTAACAAGTGTAACAATTCCTGACAGTGTAACAAGTCTTGGAAATCGTGTATTTTCTGATAATGAATTAACTAGTGTAACAATAGGAAAAGGGTTAACTAGCATTCCTGAAGGTACATTTGAGAATAATCAGTTAACAAGTATAGTAATTCCTGATAATGTAATCACAATTGGACAGCGTGCATTTTGGAGCAATCAATTAGCAAATTTAACAGTACCTGATAGTGTAACAACAATTGGGCGTGCTGCATTTTCTTATAATGAATTAGCGAGTGTGACAATAGGAACGGGTGTAACAACAATAGAATCCTCCGCGTTTTCAAAAAAAAATGATGCTAATAAAGATTTAACTGCAATCGTTAATAAAACAGGGAGAAGTTTTGATTGGAAAAGAATCACTGATGGTAGCAGTGCAGCAACCTTTGTTACTGGTACCATTCCTCATGCTAACGGAGATATCACAGTTACTAGTGAATAGACTTACCTCGGTAAGTTTTTTCTATTAGCGTAAAAATAGTAAAATAAATTTTAAAATATAGTATAAAGTATGATATAATAAACGAGAAAAAGGAGTAGTAGTTTATGTTTGTTGTATTTTTAAGTTTATCAATTGTTATCTTTTTAGTAGCCATGATAATGGTATATAAAAACAAAAATTCCCAATTAAAAGCTTTATCTATCGCCCTAGGCGGAATTGTTATTGCTACTGGTTTTTTGTCCTTTCCCTTATATTATAATAATGATATCATTACCACACTAATTAAAACTGTCTTTTATGCTATTAAAATTCCTTCCATGTCGGGAAACTTTGACATTTTAAAGGTTGTTCCACAAGAATTATATGAAATATATAAGTATGTACTATATTTGTATTCTATTTTAGCCCCAATATTAACAGCAGGAGTCATTGTTGCCTTTATCGGAAATAAAATGGATGAAATCCGTTCTAAAATAAGTACTAAGAAAAGTGTTTATATCTTCTCAGAAGTGAACGAAAAATCCATTTTATTAATGGAGGCCTTAAAACAAAAAGATAATATTGTTATTATGTGTGATATAGATGAAAGAATAGAATATTATGAACGAATCAAGAACAAAAAAGGTATCATATTAAAAAAAGAGGCTAGCGAAATCAACTTAAAACCTTATCGCCGTGAAATAAAAATATATGAAATTTCTAATAATCAAGATAAAAATCTAAGTCAAACACTAGAATTAATTTCTAAAAGAAAAGAAGAAAATAAAGATATTACCATCTATTTATTTTCAAATCAAGAAGAGGCAAGAATCATGATTGATTCGACTGAAAAAGGAAATATCAAAACCATTATGATCAATGAAATTTCTCAAATGGTCTATCAAGTATTAGATGAAATGCCTTTATATAAAAATGCTACTAACCAAATGATTTCCGTTTTAATTATCGGTGCAGGAAGTGTTGGAATAGAATTTTTAAAAGCCATCACTTACTGTGGTCAAATGGTAGACTATCAATTAGAAATTAATATCGTTGATGAAAATATGGAACAAATTAAACAATCCTTTGAATGGAAATATCCAGAATTAAAAATGCCCAATTATCAAATTCATTTTCATGAAGCAAATATTAATACCATAAAAGGAAAACAAATTTTAGATGAATATGGAAAAAAGGTTAATTATATTGTCATATCCTTAAAAGAAGATAATAAAAATTTAAATATCGCTCTTGATTTAAGACAATATTACTTAATTGAAAATAAAAAGCCTATCATTACCTTAAATATTAAAAGCCCAGAAAAGAAAAAGCAAATTGAACTTTTAAAAAATGAACGTGGATGTAACTATGAATTTTATCCTTTTGGAAGTATAGAAGATTTATATGGTAAGAAAAATATTTTAAATGAAAAAATAGAACAATTGGCTAAAAAAGTTCATTTAGCTTATAATCCATTAGATAAAGAATACAAGGAATATTATAAAATCGAATACTATAAAAATTCATCCCGTGCTACAGCACTTCATATTAAATATAAAATTTACTCTATTTTAAAAAAAGAAAATGCCTCCTTACAAGAGATTAAGGAAATATTATCTAAAGATGAGGTTCGCGATGTGTTAGCAAAAAATGAACATGATCGATGGAATGCTTATATGAGAGCTGATGGTTATCGAGCTTCGTCAATTAAAGAAGTAGAAGAATACGAAAAAATAGTACATCACTACGTTTATCATTTAGCAAAATTGCATCCTGCGTTAGTCTCTTATGATGAGTTAGACCATTTAAGTGAGCAATTAGAAAAAATAACAGGAGGGAAAATAGATCTTAAGAAGAGTGATTACGATATTATTGATGCCCTTTTTGATATGATAAAAGAGGAAAAATAAAAAGAATATGAGGAGTGAGTAAAAATGGAACAAAAAGTAGATGTCTTTATTTCCCATCATACAAGAACTTGTCTTGAAATAACCGAGGCCATTTGTAATAAATTAGAAAGTATGGGGATTCGCGTTTGGTATGCCCCAAGGAATACAGAAGATGCTTATGCTAGAAGTATTGTTAGTGCCATAGAAAAATGTAGAGTATTTGTCCTTGTTTTAAATAAAGAATCATCTTTCTCAGAAGACGTGTTAAATGAAATTAATATTGCTGTTGAACGACTTAGGAAAAACGATAAAATATCGATATTACCATTTCATATTTCAAATGATGAAATTAGTAATGATGCCAAATACTATATTGGAAGAATGCACTGGATTGATGCCCTTACTCCACCAATGCAAGATAGAATTGATGAACTTGCGGATAAAATATCTTATTTATTAGGAAACACACAAGAAACTAAAGAAGAAAGAAAAGAAACGCAAATTAAAAGTAGTGCTATATTTTCTAATATCAACTTCATTGGTAGAGAAAAAGAAATCAATGAAATACATGAACAACTAACACAATATGGAAGAGTCTTTCTTATGGGAATGGGAGGAATTGGAAAAACAGAAATAGCTAAAAAATATATTCAGATGTATCAAAATGAGTATAAAACCATTTTATTAATGAAATATACTTCTAATATAAAAGATATGGTGATTAGTAATAAAGAACTTTTTATTTCTAATTTCTCACCAATGGATGGAGAAGGAGAAGATGAATACTTTACTAGAAAGTTAGAAAAATTAAAAGAACTAACAGATAAAAACACCTTAATTGTTATTGATAATTTTGATACAGAAAGTGATGAATATTTAGAAGAATTTTTAAAAGGTGAATATCAAGTTTTATTTACTACGAGAAATGATTTTGAGTATTTAGGATATCCTGTAATCAAAGTAGAGCCATTTCATACCAAGGAAGAACAATTGGCATTATTTGCTTTTTATTATAAAAGAGCAATTAAAGAAGAAGAAAAAGAAGATATTTTAAAAATTTTAAATCTTATCGGTGGACACACACTAACCATTGAATTAATTGCTAAACTAATGAGTAGCAAACGTATTAAACCTATGGATATGTTATCTACTTTACAAAAAGATGGAGCATCTAGTATAGATGGAACAGTAAATCATGGATTTTCAAAAGCGAATACCATATATGGATATATTAGTTTGTTATTTGATACATCAAAATTAACCAAAGAAGAAATTGATATCCTATGTAATTTATGGATGTTTCCTCATACAGGAGTTAATATAGAAACTTTTGCTACGTTATGCGAATTAAATGATTGTGTTTTTGTTGATGAATTGATTAAAAAAAGCTGGCTTTTATATGACTTATATTTAGATAAAGTTTCCCTTCATCCAGTAATTGCTGATGTTATTTCAAAAAAGTATCAACCTAATTTTAATACATGTCGCATTTTAATGAAAAATTTAAAAGAACAATTTGAAAATTGGCATATGGATAAGGAAAATAAATTGATTTATGGTGAAATAGCGAAAAGTATATATCATAAGTTTTCTAATGTATCGCTTATCGATAAAGATTTTTATTTTTCGATGGTAACGATGATGAATGAAGTAGCAAATTATGATGAAGCAGAAGAAATATTAAGAAAACTGTTAACCATTTTGGAAGAAGAAAATCACATGATGAGTGAAGATGCTTCTAAAATTTATTATGAATTAGGAGATATTTCCTTATATCGAAGAAAGCAAATAGATGCGTGTGATTATTTTAAAAAGGCGTTAGCTATTACTAGCAAGTTAGCACCAAATTCTAGAGATGAAGGTTATTTAAATAAGTGTATTGCTCTTGTCTTGATTAAATTAGAAAAGTTTAGTGAAGCAGAAGAATATTTAAAAGTCAGTCGCAAGATATTTGAAAAAGTAGTAGAGGAAAAAAGTTTTGATATAGGATCACAATATATCGCGGAAGCTAGAATTTTAATGGCAAAAAAAGAAAATCAAGAAGCCCTATCGTTAGCGTTAAAAGCATATGATATATTTGTGTTAATTGATGGGGAAGTAGGAGTACATGCGATAAGTGCAATGCAAACATTAGCAACATTATATTTAAATTTGAAAGACTACGACAAAGCTTTAGAAATAGCCAATAAAAGAATAAAATGTGCTGAAGCGTTACATGAAAAATATCATTTACATGTGTTAAATGCTTATGAAAGTCTAGGAGATATTTACATAGAATTAAAAGAGTATGACAAGGCCAAAGAAAATTATTTAGTGATTTTAGAAGAATTAGAAAAACATCAAGAAGAGAACAGTAGTTACTATCAATTAATAAAAGAAAAAATGTCAAGTATAGAAAAATGAAAATAAAAAGTTGCTAGAAGTTAAAAAGTGTGATAAAGTGTTATTGAAGAATAGGTGAACGATATGAAAATTAACAAAAAATTAACTAGGGGGGGGGGCAACTTTTAAAGTAAACCCCATATACGATAAGGGCAAGAGAAGTGTTCCTTGTTCTTTTTGTTGTGATAACGAAAGGAGTAAGAAGCAATGAAAAATAAGAAAGGAACATTTTTAATCGTGGGAATAACTATTCTTTTAACGGGAATTATTCTCATGCTTGTATCTTATGCTTTATTTACTACACCTACAATAGAAAAGTCAGCTATCACCATTAAGGCAGGAACAATGGATCCAACGATTAAGGTAGATGGAGTGATTACTAATAAATTAA
>CASRZP010000014.1 GCA_949440065.1 uncultured Bacilli bacterium | reverse complement strand
AGGTTCACCTGTTGGAAGTATGATTTTAGATTCTGGTAATTTTACACAAGCAGGAACAACAATACATCATTATCGACTTCGTCTATGGGTAGATGAAAATACACAAATTCCTAATGGAGAAGCAAGAAAATATGGAATAAAAATTAATGTGTACGCTAAACAAGATATTTTTGCTACTCCAGAACCACCAAAAAATAAAAATATATCTAACATTTGGAAGTATGATGAAACAACTAATTCAAGTACCTTTTGTGTAACTGGAGAAGAAGTAACTTGTAAAGAAATAGAAGCACCAGAAACATATGAACCAGGAACAATCATTAAATATAAAGTAAATGACACCGAAGAAAAATACTTTCATGTGATGTTTGATGAAGGAGATACATTAACCTTACAGCAACGAGAAAATATTATTGATTTACAACCATGGTATGCTAATGCTAATGATAATACAAAAGGACCTGTAACAATACTTCCATTATTAGAAAATGCTACATCATCGTGGTATAACGTACTTGATCAAACATATACGCTAGGTTCAACAGTCTTTAAAGATAATTTTTATACAGGATGTAGTTATAATAATACTAATAAACTTTTTTCTTGTACAACTAATAAATATTTATTAAACGAGAGAACAGCTAAAGCCAGAATGATAAGCGTCCAAGAAGCTTCTATTTTAGGATGTACACAAGATGTTAAATCATGTCCTGTATGGATGTATAATTATTTGTATTATGCATCAAATTTAGGTGGAACGGTAAATGGTTCGTCTTATGCTTATTGGACGAGTAGTGCAGATGCAAGTCACTTTTCTTACGTTTGGGGAGTAGGAGGGGAAAATGCAAATATACAAGTAAACAATACTATGTCTTCTCATATTTATTGTGGAGCTCGAGCAGTAGTAAAAATTAATAAGTAAACTAAAAAACGATTAATCTTTAGTCGTTTTCTTTTTTAGTTAGTTTTTTAAACTTTTTTCCTTCATCGTTAAAACTTGACGTTATTTTTTAAATATTTTATCATATTTTGTCATCAACTGTTTAAAAATATAAATAACTATGTTATAGTAGTATTAAGAAAGACGGTAAGGTGGAGATTTTATGAAATTTAACTTTTTTGTAAATGATTACATGCTTGCTTGGAATTTGCTGTTTCAACCATCTATTACAGAATGGGTTGCCAATATGAAAAAAAGAATATGGTCAACTTATCAAAAGCAGTACAATGACATGCAAAAGGATTCTCTAGAAATTATCAAAGAACAAAAAAATTATATCCCAAACGATAATACTTTATACGAGTATGTTTTTAAAAGTCCCATTTATGAATCCCTTAAGAAAGGAGCAGAAGACCATCGCCTTTTACTAATGAAAGTATGGGATGACACTAAAAAGAAAATTTTAGAAGAATTAAAGAACATTTTAAGATTTAATTCATCTTATGAATACAACGTTTTAATTGTCCATCCACTATTTGATACAACGTTATATAACGAAGTAGAAAACGCCAAAACCTTAGTCATTGGTAGAAGAATTGATGTATCACAACCATTAAAAACCATTATGGAAATGATTCATTATGTACTAAAAAACGAACTAAATTATGCCAAGCCTTATAACGATATTGTTGATGCCGTCTTAGAACTAGCCATTCAAAACGAAATGTACACAAGAGTTTCTAATAGCAGTCAGTATCAAGTAGGAGCACCTATTGTTAAACAATTAAAACAGTCCTTATATCCATACTGGTTAATGTATTTAGGAACCAAAAAAGAAGATATGCTAAATTGTATGATGCGAGATAAAATCGTTTTTGATATCGATTTATATGAGCCAATTCAAGATTTTAGTAAGTATGATTTACGGAAATTTATCGATTTTTGTATTAGCAAATGCAAAATCATTGAGCAAACAGAAGATATAGAAGTAATATAATGTAGTAGGGGGGGAATTGCTATGGAACAAAAGTTAAAAGTGATATTAGATGCTTTTCATTTAACAGAAGAAGAAAATGCATCTTTTTTATCGGCAAAATTAAAGAAAGTCATCGTCAATGAAGAGAAAAAAAAGTTTACGGTATTAATTGATGTAAATGAGTCACTACCTTTATCCATCGTTCAAAAGTTTTTAGAAAAAGAGAAAAATCGTATTCCAGGAGTAGATGAAATTGAAGTTTTCTTTCAAGTAGAAAAGGAAAATCTTAACCAAGTAGAAGAGTATTATCCTTTTTTCCTTCATCGATTAAGTAGTGAATTTCCATTTGCTCTAAATTTTACTGAGTATCTTAAGGTGGAAGAAGATAGATTAGAAATCGAAGTGGCTAACCAAGCAGAAGAACGACAATTTGCATCGATTAAAGATAGCTTAAGTCATTTATATAGTCAGTTTGGATTTAATCGCTCCATAGAAGTGGTGGTTAATGCGAAAAGTCAAGAAAATTTATTAGAAAAAATTCAGCAAGACCTAGTATTACATCTTGAAAATTTTAAGAAAAAAGAAACAGAACACAAAGAAGAGGTAAAAGAGATAGAAGAAAAAAAAGAAAAACCTAAGTTTTATCGAAAAAAACAAGAAAATGACCCTGATGCTGTTTTAGGTAGAAGCATTTTAGAAGAGTCTATTGAAATTAAAAATATTATCGGAGAAGATAATAATATTGTAGTTACTGCTTTTGTCTTTGGTGTTGAATACTTTGAATCCAGTAAATCTGATTTCAAAATTATTACGTTAAAGTTGACAGATTATACCGATAGTATTTACTGTAAAGTCTTTGTAAGAGATAATGATGATTATGAAAGATTACAAAAAAAATTAAAGCCAGGAAATTGGTTTAAAATTAGAGGATACACCAAAAACGATGTGTTTTCTAAAGAAATTGTGTTGAACGCTAGAGATATTAATGAAGTAGAAATTTCAAATGATGAGATTAAAGATGAAGCAAGTGAAAAACGTATAGAATTACATACGCATACCATGATGAGTCAAATGGATGGAGTAGTTGATGTTAAAAAATTAATCAAACAGGCACGTAAATGGGGGCATTCTGCTATAGCAATTACTGATCATAATGGAGCACAAGCGTATCCTGATGCTTATCATATGGTATGCGATATCAATAAATCATTAAAAGAAGGAGAAGAACCTTTTAAAGTCATTTATGGAACAGAATTAACGATGATTGACGATGAAGTAAACATCGTTATTCGTCCAGTGGATGCACCATTGCTAGAAAACACTTACGTTGTATTTGACTTTGAAACAACAGGTTTTAACGCTGGTGGAGGAGATTCTATCATCGAAATCGGCGCGGTTAAAATTCATCAAGGGGAAATCATCGATCGATATGATGAGTTAATTAACCCAGGACGTAAACTTCCTAAAAAAATTACCGAAGTAACTTCCATTACTGATGAAATGCTAGAGGGTAAAGATAACGAAGAAAACGCCGTGAAACGCTTTATCGAATGGTTTGGGGATTTACCAATGGTAGCCCATAATGCGAAATTTGATGTATCCTTCTTAGAAATGGCTTATCAAAAATATAACTTGGGACAATTTAAAAATACCGTTATTGATACTTTAGTATTATCGCAAACACTGGATAACACCTATAGTCGTCATAGCTTATCGGCATTGGTCAAGCGATATGATGTACCATGGGATGAATCTTCACACCACCGTGGTGATTATGATGCTGAAGGAACAGCATTAGTTTTCCATAAAATGATGAAAAAATTAGATAGTCGTAACATAGAGACCATTAAAGATATTGACAAGTTAGTGTCAACGGAAGAAATTCATAAATATGGACGTAGTCATCATGTTAACATTTTAGTAAAAAATAAAGTAGGTTTAAAAAATTTATTTAAAATCATTAGTTTAGCAAACACCAAGTATTTGTATAAAACACCAAGAATTTTACGTAGTGAAATTGCTAAATTACGTGAAGGATTATTAATTGGTAGTGGATGCTATGAAAGTGAAGTCTTTAAAGAAGGAAAGAGTAAAAGTGAGCAAGAGTTAACTAATATTATTCGTTTTTATGACTATGTTGAAGTGCAACCAATGGATTGTTATATCCACTTATTACAATCAGGAGATTTTGGTAATAAAATGGAACTGCAAGAACATTTGAACAAAATCATTAGAGTAACGATGGATGCTGGTAAACTCATTGTAGCAACGGGGGACGTTCATCATTTGACAAAGGAAGATAAGATTTACCGAGAAATTATTGTCAACCAAAAAGTGCCAGGTGGAGGACGTCATCCTTTAGCAAGAAATAATATTACGGAAATTCCTAGTAACCATTTTAGAACAACAGAAGAGATGTTAAATGATTTTTCCTTTTTAGATAGCGAATTAGCCCATTTACTAGTCATAGAAAATCCGAAAAAAATAGCCGATATGGTGGAAATCATTGAAGTCATTATTGAAACAGGAGGAATACCTTTTTCTCCTAAAATTGAAAATGCTACTGAGACGGTGAAGGAACTAGTCTATGGAAAAGCACATGAAATGTATGGGGATCCTTTGCCAACCTTAATTAATGAACGTATTGAACAAGAGCTATCGGGTATCATCAAAGGTGGGTTCGATGTCATTTACTTAATTGCCCAAAAATTAGTAAAGAAAAGTAATGATGATGGCTATCTTGTGGGAAGTCGTGGTTCAGTAGGTTCTAGTTTCGTGGCAACTATGATGGGTATTACTGAAGTTAACCCGTTACCAGCACATTATTTGTGTAAAAAGTGTAAACATTCGATTTTGGATATGATTTACCAGATTTAGTGTGTCCTATCTGTGGGGAAATGTTATCTAAAGAAGGGCAAGATATGCCGTTTGCTACTTTCTTAGGGTTTGATATGGATAAAGTTCCTGATATCGATTTAAACTTCTCAGGAGATTATCAATGGAAAGCACATGAATATACGAAGGTTCTTTTTGGTGAAGATAATGTTTATCGTGCAGGTACCATTGGAACAGTAGCAGAAAAAACGGCTTATGGGTACGTCAAGGGGTATTTTGAGGATAAGGGAATTACCTCCGTAAGGTCTGCTGAAATAGAAAGACTAGCCATAGGTTGTACAGGAGTTAAACGTACAACTGGCCAACATCCAGGAGGAATTGTCGTTATTCCTGGATATATGGATGTTTATGATTTTACACCTTTCCAGTATCCCGCTGATGATGAGAATTCTCTTTGGCGAACGACACACTTTGATTATCATGCGATTGATCAAGATGTATTAAAACTTGATATACTAGGACACGATGATCCGACGATTTTACGTATGTTACAAGATTTATCAGGAATAGATGTGAGAACGCTACCATTTGATGATAAAGAGGTAATGAGTCTTTTATCATCAACCGAAGCTTTAAAGGTGACACCTGAACAGATTATGTGTCCAACGGGAACTTTAGGACTACCTGAGTTAGGTACAAAGTTTGTTATTCAAATGTTGGTAGAGACTAAGCCAAAGACGTTTTCCGAGTTGGTGAAAATTTCAGGACTTTCTCATGGAACGGATGTATGGGCAGGAAATGCCAGTGAATTAATTCGTAATAACGTGGTACCATTTAAAGAAGTTATCGGATGCCGTGATGATATTATGGTATATTTGATGTATCATGGACTTGCACCAAAGGATGCGTTTAAGACGATGGAGTTTGTAAGAAAAGGAAAACCTTCTAAAGATCCTGAAGGCTGGAAGATTTGGGAAGAGAAGATGAAGGAGAAGGATATTCCCGAATGGTATATTGAGTCTTGTCATAAGATAAAGTATATGTTCCCAAAGGCACATGCTTGCGCTTATGTTATGAGTGCTTTGCGTATTGCTTGGTTTAAAGTGCATATGCCTATTTTGTATTATGCTGCTTACTTTTCGGTTCGTATTAGTGATTTTGATATTGAAACGATGATGAAGGGGTATGATGCAATTAGAGAAAAAATGGAAGAAATTAACGCTAAGGGCTATGAAAAGAGTAATAAGGAAGAAGGAATTTTAGGTTGTTTAGAAGTAGCGTTAGAAGCAACGGCTAGGGGAATTCATTTTGGTGCCATCGATATGAATAAAAGTGATAGTCAAAATTTTCTAGTCGATGAAGAGAATAATACGTTAATTCCTCCGTTTAGAACGTTAGATGGACTAGGCACAAACGTTGCTACTTCGATTGTAGAAGAGCGAGAGAAACAACCATTTATTAGTGTTGAAGATGTGCAAAAACGAGGACACGTTTCGAAAACGTTAATTGAGAAGATGATAGAGATGAAAATTTTAGAAGGACTACCTGAGTCTAATAAGAGGTGGATAAATATGAATTTTCCCATTGGTGTTTTTGACTCTGGTATTGGAGGACTTAGTATTTTAGCAGAATTAAAAGCATTACTTCCTCATGAAGATTTTATCTATTATGCCGATACTAAAAATCATCCCTATGGACAAAAGAGCATAGAAGAAATTATTACTTGTGCTAAGTCTTGTGTGGAGGAGTTGCTTAAGAAAAATTGTAAACTTATCGTGGTGGCTTGTAATACGGCAAGCTTAAACGCGGTGGATCAGTTAAGAGTGATGTATCCTGATGTGCTTTTTGTGGCAACGTATCCTGCTGTTAAGGTAGCTATTGATGTTTATGATACGAACTCTTGTTTGTTAATGGCAACACCTGCTTCGATTAAAAGTGAAAAGCTTCATCAATTTGTATCATCATTGGATAAAAAAGAGGCCATTCACTTTTTGCCTTGTCGTAAGTTAGCGAATTTGATTGAAAAAGGTGATGAGGTGGATTCGTATTTACAAGAATTACTAACTCCTTGGGTAGGAAAAGTGGATTGTGTTGTTTTAGGGTGTACCCATTATCCTTTGATTAAAAATAGGATAAAGAAAATTATCGATGTTCCGATTATTGATGGGAGTATGGGAATTGGTAAGCGCGTAGAGTTTTTACTTAATGAAAATCATTTGAACAATCAAAAAAACCATCAGGGTAAGATAAGTTTTTTAAGTTCTTCGATAGAAGGAGAAGATGAGAAAACGAAAAATAAGTTTTTGGCGTATGATAGTAGCGTTAGGTTCAATATCAAGTAGTGTATTAGAGTAATAGAATAGTAAGAGGACTAAAATTTAGTTCTCTTTTATAAAAAATCTAGTTTGGTTCTTGTGCAACATTTCTTTATATGTAAGCATATTTATAAAATTTTAGAATTATTTTACTACTAATTGATAAGATAATCATCAACAAATGATAAATAATGAAATTACTAAAAAAGTAAAAGATTATAGTAAGAATAAAAGTGATTTAACAACATATTACAATGTAGGAAAATTACTATTAGAGGCAGGTAAACATTATGGAGAAGGTATTATTAAAGAATATTCAGAAAAGTTAACAAAAGAATTTGGAAAAGGATATACCCAAACTAGATTAAGATATTATAGAAGGTTTTATGAGATATTTTCAAAATGTCCGACACTGTCGGATGAATTAACATATTCTCATTATTGTGAAATAATTTGGTTAGACGAAAAACAAATAGAATATAAAAATATGTGTTAATATCTTCCAAAATCAAAAATGTCTTAAATGCTTATCAATAAGGGGCTCTAAAGACATTTAAGAACTTATAAAAACTTATTCAAAATTTATTATCTTTTTTAATAAAAGTTTTTGTTTTAGTTATGGTTTTTGTTGATAAAATACAGTATAATGAAAACGTATAAAAAATTAAGTAAGGAGAAATTTTTTGATGAGTAGTAAGTATTTAGAAAATTTAAATGAAGAAGTAAAGCAATATTTTAATATATTATCTCCCGAATTTCCTAATTGGTTGTTAGAATATATTGAAACACCAGAAATGCAAAGAATAGATGGAACAAGTATGAGTTGTGGAACTGACTATTCAAAAGTGTTTAATGTTAGATATTGGTATTCAAACTTAGATCATAGTGTTGGTGTAGCCTTAATCATATGGCATTTTACCAAAGATAAGAAACAAACGTTAGCAGGTTTATTTCATGATATAGCAACTCCTACTTTTAAACATTGTATAGACTTTATGAATGGCGATTCAGAGTATCAAGAATCCACTGAAGAAAGAACAGAACAAATAATAAGAAATTCAAAAGAAATAACTAGTCTATTAAAAAGAGATGGTATTAAAGTAGAAGAAGTATCAGATTATCATATTTATCCTATTGCTGATAATGATACACCTAAGTTAAGTGCTGATAGATTTGAATATACTTTTTCAAGTGGACTAGTATTTCATAGAGTTTGGGAACTTGATAGCATAAAGGAAATTTATAATGATGTTACTATTTTAAAAAATGAAGAGAAAATTGAGGAATTAGGATTCAATCATATGGATATTTGTGAAAAGTACATCGGTATTATTTCAAAATTATGGCCAGAATGGGTAAGTGATAAAGATAGAACAGTGATGCAATTTTTAGCTGACATAGTCAAATCAATGAATGTTAAAGGCTATTTGACAATAGACGATTTATATCGTTTATCAGAGAAAGAAGTAATAGATAAAATAATAAATTGTGAAGATAAATATATTAGTGAAAACTTTATAAAATTTCAAAATGCAACTTCCGTTTATGGAAGTGAAGTTTTGGAAAAGGGAAAATATTGTATTCGTGTAAAAGGAAAAAGAAGATATATTATTCCGTTAACTAAAACTGATAATGGAATTTTTAGAATTAATAAAGTTTCAGAAAAGGCAAAAGAAGATATAGACAACTATTTAAATATAAAACATTCAACTTATACGGGATTTGATTTCGATTTTAAACCATATAATTTTTAATATAATAAAGTAGATAGGATAAACAAAATAATTTTGGTAAAAATGATGATTTAAAATTATTTTTTTAAATGATAAAAACAGGAAAAATTTTAAACATTTAAATTATTTATGTAGAAAGTGGTTTTTAGCTGTTTTATCAAAAAAAGTAAAGACTTTTTCAAAGAAGTTTGGTACAATGTAGGCGGTGGTAAATTTGAAAAAACGTATTAAAGATGTTGATATTAATTACATACAATATGGTAAGGGAGAAGATATCGTTCTTCTTCATGGCTGGGGACAAAATATTGAAATGATGAAACCTTTAGGAAACGCCTTTGAACAAAATCATAAAATTACCATTTTAGATTTTCCAGGATTTGGTGAAAGTGATGAACCTAAAGAGCCTTGGACAACCAAAGATTATGCTATCATGTTGTCCGAGTTTCTGGATGAGTTAAAAATTAGTTGTCCCATCATTATGGGGCATTCCTTCGGTGGACGTGTTGCTATTATGTATGCAGCGAATCATCCAGTCAAAAAATTAGTTCTTTTTGGATCTCCCTGCGTAAAAGAAGAAAAACCTTTATCCATGAAACAGAAACTCTATAAAAAATTATACCAAATCAAATTTTTAGCTCCTTTAGGAGATAAAATGAAAAAACACCTTGGTTCAACAGATTATAAAAACGCATCCAATATTATGCGAGATACCTTAGTTAACGTAGTCAATTATGATTTATCCAAAGAAGCCATGGAAGTTTTTGCACCCACTTTACTCATCTGGGGTGAATTAGATACCGAAGCACCCGTTAGCGATGCTAAGAAATTAGAACAACTTCTTCCTGATGCTGGACTAATTGTACTTCCTAACGCAAGTCATTATGCTTACTTGGAAAACTTGTCTTATGTTACTAAAATATTAGAAGAATTCCTATAGAAAGGACTTAGTTTATGTTTACTTATTACTTACTTTTTGCCTCTTTAATCATCATTAATTTCTATAAAACCAAAAGGTCACTTCATATGTTACAACAAAACCTATATAACGAGAATAATCGCTACCTTCGTTGGACATTGCATAACCTAAAAGAAGTATTTCGCTTAGACTTCTTAGGTGTCGTAGTAGCCATTTTAGGAATATGTCATATTATACCAAGTGGATGGTTTAATCATATCGTGTTAATACTCCTTACTTGTTTTTACCTAATAAGTGCCATTTTCCACTGGCTAGAACAATCATCTATGGAAATCAAAAAACCATTAGTTGTTACTGCTAGAATAAAAAGATTAATCTCAACTTGCATACTTCTATGGATAATTGTGATATTTTCCTTTTATTTTCTAGAAGAAAAATACATTCCTGTGCTAATTCTTACCTTACTTACTAGTTTTAATTTCTACTTTGTGTTTTTGGCTATGTTAATCAATTATCCTATGGAAAGAGGAATTTATCATTATTACGAGAAAAAAGCAAAAAATAAATTAAAACAGATGAACCATTTAAAAATTATTGGTATCACAGGAAGTTATGGAAAAACGAGTAGCAAAAATATCTTAAATGACATTCTAGCTGTTAAATACAATACTTGTCCCACACCGAAAAACTTAAATACATACTATGGACTAATGATTACCATTAACAACCATTTAGACAAATTTGATGAAATCTTTATCGCTGAAATGGGAGCTTACGTTAAAGGGGAAATTCATGGATTATGTCAACTAGTAAAACCAAAATATGGAATTTTAACAACCATTGGTACAGCCCATTTAGAAACCTTTGGTAGTAGAGAAAATATTCAAAAAGGAAAATTTGAACTCATTGAATCTTTACCAGAAGATGGAATAGGAGTATTAAATAAGGATGATCCTTATCAAGTAGATTACAAGTTAAAAAATAAATGTAAAATTATTTGGATAGGAATAGAAGATACAACTGCTGATTTAGTAGCCAAAAATATTAAATGTAGTAGCCAAGGAACCACTTTTGATTTAGTAATAAAAGGTAAAAACGAAGGAGAATTCACAACCAAATTATTAGGTAAACACAATGTGTATAATATCTTAGCAAGTCTTGCCTTAGGAATAGAATTCAATATTCCTACCATTGATTTAATACGTGCCGTTAAAATGGTACAACCTGTTGAACATCGATTAGAATTAAAAAAATTAGGAAACTTTTATCAAATTGATGATGCTTATAATTCTAATCCTGTAGGAGCAAAAAGTGCTTTAGAAGTGTTAGCTAACTTTACAGATGGCTTGAAAATTGTGGTAACTCCTGGTATGATAGAACTAGGTGATAAAGAAAAAGAATACAATTTTGAATTTGGTAGACAAATAGCTAGTGTTGCTGATACTGCCATTTTAATTGGAAAAAAGCGAACCATACCTATTCTAGAGGGATTAAAGCAAGCAGGATTTCCTAAAGAGAATATCATTGTATATGACGACATTTTAGAAGCATTTCCTTACTTGCAATCGCTAGGAAAAGAAAAAAAAGTCTATGCCTTATTTGAAAATGATTTGCCAGATATGTATAATGAGTAGGAGGATAAAGTATGCGTATTCGTGTAGGAGTAATTTTTGGGGGAGAAAGTGTTGAACATGAGGTAAGTATTATCTCAGCCATTCAGGCGATGAACAAAATGGATACAGAAAAATATGAAATTATTCCCATTTACATTACCAAAGATCGTGAGTGGTACACGGGAGAAATGTTAAAAGATATCGAAACATTTCAAGATATGGATTTAATTAAAAAATATGCGAAAAATGTTGTTTTATATCATCGTAGAGGAGAATTTGTCTTAAAGACTAAGGGGTTCTTCTCAAGAGTGATTAAGACCATTGACTTAGCGTTTCCTATTGTTCATGGGACGAATGTAGAAGATGGTGTTTTACAAGGATACTTGCATTCCATTGGTATTCCATATACAGGAAGTAATGTGTATGCATCCGTTACTGGGCAAGATAAAATTTACATGAAAGAAATTTTTAAAGGAGAAAACCTACCACTTGCCAAATATAAATGGTTTTATGATATTGATTATAAATTAAATAAAGAAGCCGTATTAGAAAACATTAAAAAATTAAACTATCCAGTTATTATTAAACCTGCGACATTAGGTAGTAGTGTAGGAATACAAGTGGCTAAAAACACGGATGAATTACAAGATGCCATTGAAAATGCCATTATTTATGATAGTAGAATTGTTGTAGAAGAAATAGTAGAAAACTTAAAAGAAGTCAACATTAGTGTACTAGGAAACTACGAGCATCAAGAAGTAAGCGTTATCGAAGAAGTAGTACCGAAAAAAGATTTTCTAACTTACGAAGATAAATACATTGGAAATAGTAAAAGCAAAGGTAGTGTGAAAACACCTTCTAAAGGAATGCTACAAACAGCAAGAAAGATTCCTGCTGATTTATCAGAAGAGTTAGTAGAAGAAATCGAAGATATTGCTATTTGCGCTTTTCGTTCATTAGGAAGTAGTGGAGTTTGTCGAATCGACTTTCTAATCGATAGCAAAAAAAATAAAGTCTATATAAACGAAGTAAATTCCATTCCAGGAAGCTTAGCCTTTTACTTATGGGAGCCTAAAGGAAAAACATATACCGAATTGTTAGATGATATTATCAATATTGCCATTAAAGATTATAAAAAGCGAGTAGGTAAAGTGCATTCTTTTGATAGTAATATTTTACAAGGTTTTTCTAGTTTAAAAGGAAATAAAGGAATAAAAGGATACAAAGGATAAAAGTGCTTAAAAACTTTGCACTTTTTTCTTTGCAAATGGAAAAGTTTGCTTTATACTAGTGGTATAAATGGTGTTAGAGGTGAAAAAATGAAAAAGTTGATTACGTTTATTTTAACATTAGGTATGATTTTCTTATTAGGAATTCTTGGTGTTAGCTTGAGTGCTAAAGGATTACTGATGGATACTGCTGATGGACTAGTGAAAAATGAAATAAAAAATAATTTGGTAAAAGTAGTAGAAGAGTCAACGAAGGAATCAATTTCTCATGAAGTAGTAGAAAAAATAGAAAAAGAGTTAAATAATAATACAAGTATTAAGAAATTGATGGAAAAGTATTATGATGAACTATTAGAAGTCTTAACAACAGAGAAAAATGAATTATCGATAGATATTCAAAAGGAAGTAGAGACCTTAATTAACGAAAATGAGGTTATTTTAAAAGAGTATGGTATTACTTTATCAGAAAGTGATAAAAATCAAATCTTAGATTTAGTATCGAGTGATGAATTAAATAAGACAGTAAATGAAAACATCAAAGAAATGAAAAATAGCATTAGTGGGGAAGCTAAAATTGTTCTTGATGGTTACCGTTTTTTAACAGGAGATACGTTTAAAGGAATTATCATTAGTATAGTTGTTGTGTGTATTATCATCATTTGCTTGTTAAAGAAAAATTATTATGGATGGTTGTTTAATTTTTCGCTTGCTTCGTTTATTGTAGGTGTCATCTATAGTGTGTTATCTTTTGTCATTGGGATGATAATTACCAGTGTGGCACAAGAAAATGGTATTCAGTTATCCATGAGTTCGTTAAGCCATTATGGTTATATTTTAATTGCCTTATCGATTATTTCTTTTATCATTTATAAGGTTTTTGGAAAAAGAGAAGAAAAATTAGAAGTAAATAGCGAAACAAAAGTAGTGGAAGGATAAAAGATGAAAAAGAAAATCTTAGTCGTCGTTGGTTTAATTGCTTTATTACTAGGAGGAGTTACTTTTATCTTTTATCCAAAACAATCTAAAGCTTCTTTTGTACAGCAAATTTATCAAGACAACAAAACTGATGTAGATAAAGGAGTAGAAGAGTTAATGAAAAGTAATCATATTAAAGCAATGGAGGACACCAAAAAAGTAGAGTCGATGAGAGAGTTACTTAATTTATATCAAAAGAACAAAAAAATTAAAAATTTATATTATGATACATCTAGTATGACTTTTACTTTTCAATATGAAAATGGTATTTTAGGAGGAGTTATGCTAAAAGACTTTGATCCGATGCTAAATTAAAAGAGAAAGTAGAAACTAATATTTTAAAGGCGAGCCATTCGTCTTTTTATAAGAAAAAAAATCTAGAGAATTTTCTAGATTTTACTATTCCATTATGGTGGGCTGTTAGGGATTCGAACCCTAGACCCACTGATTAAGAGTCAGTTGCTCTACCAACTGAGCTAACAGCCCATAATTTCTAATGACTCATTCATTGTAACATAAAAAGCCTAAGAAAGGAATACCTAAATTAAAAATTTTTCTATACAATCTTCCACTTTAGCGATAGAATAATATTAAAGCAAATACAAAAAGTAGGTGAAATACTAATGGAAAAATATCAAAGAACGAATATAGAAACAGGACTAACCATAGAAGAAGTCGAAAAACGAATTAATGATGGATTAGTAAACTATGATACTACAGTTCCTACCAAAAGCATTTGTCAAATTATTTTAAATAATGTAATTACTTTATTCAATATCATTAATTTACTATTAGGAATAGCTGTTTTTATTGTTGGATCTTATAAAAATTTAACTTTTTTAGGAATTATTTTTTGCAATACTTTAATTAGTATCTTTCAAGAAATTCATGCGAAGAAAACTATTGATAAATTAGCTGTTTTAGCTAGTAATAAAGCCAAAGTCATACGTGATGGAAGACAAATTGAAATTGACGTTAATGAAGTTGTTCTTGATGATTTAATTGTTTATGAACTAGGTGATCAAGTTATCGCTGATTCTATTATCTTAGAAGGAGATGTGGAAGTAAACGAATCTTTTATTACTGGTGAAGCAGATGCTTTAGAAAAACACCAAAATGATTTATTAAAATCAGGAAGTTTCATTGTTTTAGGACATACTAAAGCACAAATAAGACACGTTGGAGAAGACAATTATACTTCTCAAATTTCTAGTGGTGCTAAGTATGTAAAAAAAGTAAATTCTGAAATTATGCATTCCTTAAATAGCATTTTAAAACTCATTTCTATTTTCATTTTTCCTTTAGCTATCTTACTTTTTTATCGTGAGTATTTCTTACCAGATAGTAATATTACCGATTGCATACTTCATACCGTTGCTGCCTTAATTGGTATGATTCCAGAAGGTCTAATCTTATTAACAAGTACCGTTTTAGCTGTTAGTGTTATGCGTTTAGCGAAATTTAAAGTCTTAGTGCAAGAATTATATTGCATCGAAACTCTTGCTAGAGTGGATGTTCTTTGTTTAGATAAAACAGGAACGATTACCGAAGGGGTTATGGAAGTAGTTGATCTTGTCGTGTTAGATAACAAAGTGGATGTTAAAGAAATACTAGGTACCATTACCAAAGCTTTGGAAGATAAAAATCCTACTGCGATGGCGTTATCCAATTATTATTTACCCAAAACCATTCCCAAGGTAGTCAAAAAATACCCCTTTTCCTCAGCTAAAAAACGTTCAGGTGTGACCTTAGAAGATGGGTATACGTATTTTCTTGGTGCTAAGGAGTTTGTTCTAGAGAAAAAAGACCATTCTTTAGATGAAAAAATAGTAGAATATGCGAAAAATAATCGAGTTTTAGTGTTGGCAAGAGGAAAAATGGAAAAAGATGAGTTTACTAATTCTTTAGCTTTAGCTATTATTTTACTTCAAGATAAAATAAAAAATTCAGCGAAAAAGACCTTATCTTATTTTAAAAAACAAAACGTCGACCTTAAAATTATTTCGGGAGATGATGTAAATACCGTGTATCATATCGCCAAAAAAGCAGGTTTAGAAGTAGAAAAATTCATTGATTGTAGTAGCCAACAAGATGACACTTGGTTAAATCAAGTAGATGAATACACGGTTTTTGGAAGGGTTGCTCCAAAACAAAAGCAGCAAATCGTAAAAGCGTTACAACAAAAAGGGCATACCGTAGCTATGACGGGAGATGGAGTAAACGATGTCTTAGCTTTAAAAGAGTCCGATTGTTCGATTGCGATGGGAAATGGAAGTGAAGCAGCAAGAAATGTGAGTCAACTTGTATTGTTAAATTCTGATTTTAGTGCCATGCCACATGTTGTTTTTGAAGGTAGAAGAACTATTAACAATATTCAGCGTTCAGCAAGTTTATTTTTGGTAAAAACAATTTTTTCCTTTTTGCTATCGGTATTGATTTTATTTACTAGCATGTCGTACCCATTTATGCCAATTCAATTATCCTTAATTAGTGTTGTAACGATTGGAATACCATCTTTTATCTTAGCACTAGAATCAAACAAAGAAAAAATCAAAGGACATTTCTTTATTAACGTTGTGTCAAAGGCGTTACCTGCTTCATTAACCATTGTACTTAATATCATTATGATTTCTATTCTTAGTCAATTATTCTCTTTATCTTATGAGATTAGTTCGACCATGTCTGTATTGATTACGGCATCTATTGGCTTTATGTTACTTCACCATATTAGTCAACCGTTTAATTTATTAAGAAAAATATTGTTCTTTAGTATGTTGTCTATTTTTATTGTAGCGATTATTGTGTTTTATAACTTATTTAATATTGTTTTACTTCCCATCGTATGGGGGATTGTGTTAGTATTATTAATTATTGAATCAATTTATTGCTATCGTTTCTTAATTAAGCATGTTGATTGGTATGCCAAACGATTATTGCATCCGAAATCTAATGAATTTTTAAGATAGTGTTCTAAAATAGAAAGATAATCATAAGTAGTATTAAATGCTACTTTTTTCATGGTTTAATGAAAAAAGCTTGCGTTAATGATAATTTTGTAGTAATTTATTTATTGTTTTGGGGAATACTGTAGATAGAGCTACATATTTTTCTAAAAATTTTTAAAAATAACTTGCATTATTGGAAAACTTATTGTAGAATGAAATAGTGCCAAGGAAAAAAGAGAAAAATGGGCTTGTAGCTCAGTTGGTTAGAGCACACGCTTGATAAGCGTGGGGTCACAGGTTCAAGTCCTGTCAGGTCCACCATTAATAATGCCTCAATAGCTCAGTTGGTTAGAGCACTTGACTGTTAATCAAGGGGTCCTAGGTTCAAGTCCTAGTTGAGGCGCCATATGGCCAGTTGGTGAAGTGGCTTAACACACCGCCCTTTCACGGCGGCATTCACGGGTCCGAATCCCGTACTGGTCACCATGTTGTAAATTTACCCTTATTACGAGGGTTTTTATTTTGTCTTTTAAAGGAATGAATAATTCATTTTTTCTTGCTATTTATTAAGAAAAATAGTAAAATAGAAAAACATCAAAGGGGGAAATATATGTACATATTTATGGAAGACCCATATTTAGTTTTAGGTCAAAAAATGTATCATTTGTATGAGCAATCAAAAAGAGAACAAATTCCATTCGCTAGAGAATCTTTGATTAGTTCATCACTCATTCAAAGAATAATGGCAAACCCTAAACAACTAGGATACCAAACTTTTGATGATGTATTGAAAATGTTAATTTCTAGTTATCATATCAACTGTTACAATCGCTATAACCAAACGAGCCCTGCCACGTGGTACCATTTGCTTGAAAAACAGTACCAAGAATGGGAAGGGGACCATAGTTTTATCGATTCGCTGGAAGATTTTTGTGATCATGATTTTCTAGATCAACTAAGAAAAAATATTATGATTTTATTAATTGACTTAAATAGTTTAGAGAACTTCAAAGAACGTCTTTTTACTCCTTTGCTAAAACGATATTTCGGTAAATTTCACTCCAAAATAGATGAGTTTATGGAAAAAGATTATCTTGTTATTGAAGAGTTAGTGGAAGAATTTTTACGAAATTATCGATTTTATCAGATGAATAACATTCTTCCTTTAACTAGTGAATTAGGCTGGTCTATTTATGAAATGTATCAAAAAGATTTTGGCGATAGTATTTTAAAACAATACCAAGTTCCTTATCGCTTAAAGGAGTTACAAGAAAACTTAAAAAAGAAAATATTAGAAAATAGTAATGATGAATCAACTTTTTCTTGCTTCCTAGTTTCATATCGCGACTTTAAAAGACGTTATCAAGAAATAAAGATGACGAACTATTTTCATTATTTAATCGAATACTTGAAGGTAAAAAATCCTGAGGGCTATAAAACGCTAAAACATCTTTTATTAAAAAATGAATATATCCTCTTAGCCATTCAAGGAAAAAAAACGAGGGAAGAGTACACTCTAATGAACAAATTAGCCATTCATCAATTATCGGATAAAGAGTTTGAAGGCAACTATTACTTTTTAAAAGATTTCTATAATGTTTTGGATAGCCCTTCCTTACAAATGGCTGTTTTACAAGAAAAAGAAAAAACTTATGTAAAAAAATTTGATAAAAGAAAATAGAAAAGGTGATAAAAATGCAATATATGTGGGTAAACAATCCTTATATACAAATGGGAAAAAAATTATATGATTTATGTATGATGTATGATGAAGAAGGTACTTTGGATGAACACATTATTCCTGATATTTCATTAGTTAGAAAAGTAATGGAATATGTTTTAGATGATGTTAATGCTGTTGGATGTACAAGTAATGATGAATTATTAAGAATGCTAATTGTAAATTATCATATCAACTATTTTGCTTATGTGTCTAACGTAGATTTATCTTCTATTAAAAATATAATTGATGAACATTATCAATTTAGTAAGAAACAAGAATTACCATTATCTAGAGTAGAAGACTTTTTAAGGGAAGATATCTTAGAAGATTTAAGAATTTCTGCGATAATGAATTGTATTGAAAAAAGTAATGATTTGTCTCATTTTAAAAATCATTTAGAAGAAAAAGTTTTATGCTTT
>CASRZP010000013.1 GCA_949440065.1 uncultured Bacilli bacterium | reverse complement strand
CATCAAACTGACTTAAAGCTTTTTGTAAACCAACGTATCCTTCTTGCTTTAATTCATCTAAATCGATTCCTCTACTTTGATATAATCGATAATAATAGTACGCCTTTTTATCAATTAATGGTTGATATTTTTTATATAGTAATTCTGTCGCAACTTCATCATTTTCTTTAACTAAATATAAAACTTCATAATCATTTATTTTTGTGTAATCCATAGTAACCTACTTTCTATTGGTTACGGACTACCTCATAAATCATAATCGCTGCTGCAACGGATGCATTTAGACTATTTACCTTTCCCCTCATTGGTATTTTAGCTACAAAATCGCAAGATTCTCTTACTAATCTACTCATTCCATGTCCTTCATTACCGATAACTAAGGCAATGTTTCCCTGATAATCTAAATTACGATAATCTGTACTATTTTCCATGTCAGTACCAATGATCCAAAATTGTTCTTTTTTTAATCGTTCGATGATTTGCACCAAGTTAGTAACTTGAACAATTTTCATATTTTCCAAGGCTCCAGCACTCGTTTTCATCACGGTTGCATTAACGCTTACCCCTCTATCTTTTGGAATAATTACAAAATCAACTCCCGCGGCTTCAGCTGTTCTAATAATTGCTCCTAAGTTATGAGGATCTTCTAAATGGTCTAAAATGACAACAAACTTTGGATGGGTTTGTATCATTTCGTCAATAGAAGCATACTGGTAATCCATAACGTCTAATATTATACCTTGATGATTTTCTTTTGCAATTCGATCTAATTCCTTTTTGTCCTGATAAACAACGGGAATTTTCGCTTTTTCTATTAGGGAAAAAATGGTTTCATCTCTAAAATTAGTCTGCAAAAAGGCTTTTTTTATCTTTTTTGATTTTTTTAACATTTCTATAGCAACGTTTCTACCATACACTAACATACTGGATACTCCTTCACAATATAGTCCATAATTTCAGTAATTCTATGTTGTTGATTAGATAACTCTAAATACCCAAGAATTGCTTCTAATGCAGTTGCATGTTTATAGGTTAATATATCACAATTCTTAGGATGATGAGATGAGGAATGATTTCTTGCTCTTGTACCTATTTCTAATTCATCTTTTGTTAAAAATTCTTGTTTTATCAATTGCTCATAAAATTTTGCTTGGTTTTTCGCACTAACGTAATTGACAGCTAAGACTTGTAAGTCATTAACTTTAGCAACTTTTTGATGAATTAAATAATTTCTAATATAGTTTTCATATACACTATCTCCCAAATAAGCTAGTACCAAAACATTAATTTGTAAAATATCCATAAACTCCTCCAAAGAAAAAGAAAGACTACCTTTATCTATCGTCTTGATCTAAAACAATTAAAACTAACCTTAAAATTTGTAAGATAGTATTGGCTAGTCCAGCTACGTAAGTGTAGGCTGCTGCTTTTAACATCTTTTTGCTTCCTTGTATTTCATCTTTTAATAAGATATCCTGTTTTTCTAATTGCACTAATGCTCTATTGGAAGCATCGAATTCTACAGGTAAAGTTACTAGTTGAAAAACTAAAATAAGTAATAATAAAGCAATTCCTCCCCAAGCTAGATTAATATAACCAAAGATTAAACCAATAAATAAAACAATATAACCAAATTTTGAACCAAAGTTAACAAACGGTACTAGCATTCCACGAATTCTAATCATGATATAGTTATCTTGATCTTGTATAGCATGACCTACTTCATGTGCTGCTACACTTGCTGCTGCTATTGTCGTCCCATGAAAAATTTCCTTAGATAGTCTTACTACCTTTCTCCCAGGGTCATAATGATCAGACAAAACACCCTTTGTTTCTACCACGTGTACATCTTCTAGACCATTGGCATCCAATATTTTTCTAGCAACTTCTACTCCTGTTAACTCATTTTTAGTCTTTATTCTTTTATACTTTCCATAACTTTTATTCACATAACAATCAGCAACAATCGTAATAATAGACGCAATTACGATTAATATCCATCCAGTTAAATCTAATCCATAGTATATTGGCATACACTCAACTCCTTATAAACGTTCATATGTCGTTTTCTCTTTTCCATCTTTTAGCCTAATCCCCATAGCAAGTAATTCATCACGTATCGCATCTGCCTTTTGATAATCTTTATTTTGTTTAGCCAATATTCTTTCCTGAATTTTCTCTTGCACAAAAGAATCTAAATCATCATCCACTTTTTCTTCTTTCTTTAATAAATCTAATGATAATACCGTATCAAAAGATTTTACTAATGAAATTTTAGTAAGTCCACTTAATTTATCATCTTTTAATACATCAAACAATATCGTTAACATCATCGATGTATTTAAATCATTACCTATTGCTTCCTTAAATTTTTCTTGATAAGATAACGCAAGATCTTCTTGATATTCTCCCTCTTCCTTAATTGATTGGACTTTTGATTTTAATTTACGATAAGAAGATGAAGCAATGTTTAATGATTCCATACTAAATAATAATTGTTTTCGATAATGACTTCCTAAGCAAAAATAACGATAACTTAATGGAGAAAAGCCCTGTTTTTCTAGTGTAGATATGGTTAATATTTCTCCATTTGACTTACTCATTTTGCCCTTAGCATCATTTAGATGTTCTCCATGCATCCAAAAGTTACACCACTTATGTCCAAAATAAGATTCACTTTGAGCGATTTCATTCGAGTGATGTGGAAAAATATTATCTACTCCACCGCAATGAATATCAATATACTCACCTAAATATAAAGCAGCAATTCCAGAACATTCAATATGCCATCCAGGATAGCCTACTCCCCAAGGTGAGTCCCATTTCATCGCTTGATTTTCAAACTTGGATAAGGTAAACCACAAACCAAAGTCAAAAGGATTTCTTTTTGCTTCATCATTTTCTACGGTATCCCTAACCCCTACCATTAACTCTTCTTGCACTTTTCCTGATAGCTCATAATAATTAGGAATTTTACTAATATCAAAATACACATTACCATTAGAAATGTAAGCGTATCCTTTTTGAAGAAGTTGTTCTACCATTTTAATATACTGATCAATATGGTCACTAGCTTTTTCTACAATTTCTGGTTTTTTCACATTTAACTTTTCTAAATCTTCAAAAAAAGCTTTCGTATAAAAATCAGCAATCTCGTAAACGGTTTTCCCTTCTCGCTTAGCCCCTTTTTCCATTTTATCTTCGCCAGTATCGGCATCACTTGTCATATGTCCTACATCGGTAATATTCATTACTCGTTTTACCTGGTAACCACAGTAAGTCAAGCCCTTTTCCAAAATGTCTTCAAAAACATAGGTACGAAGATTTCCAATATGTGCATAATAATATACCGTAGGTCCACAGGTATACATTCTTACTATACCCTCTTCATATGGAACAAACTCATCTACTCTTTTGGTTAATGTATTATAAAATTTCAATCTATTCACCTCTTTTGTATTATCTATGTTAAGATAAACGTTTTAATACCGTATCTTTTCCTAATAAGAATAAAGTCTCTGGTAACTCAGGCCCATGCATTTGTCCTGTTGTTTTGATACGAATTGGCATATAAAGAAGTTTACCCTTAGCACCACTTTCCTCTTTAGTATCCATAATCGCTTGATTAATAGACTCTACTGACCAAAAAATCTTTTCTATTTTGTTTTTAAATATTTTTAGCGTATTTTCTATTCCTTCTTGTTTCATAAACTCCTTAGCTTCTAAATCTATGGTTATTTCTTCTTTAAAGAACAATTCTACCAATTCTACCATTTCTTTTCCATAAGATAAATGATTTTGATAAATGCGAATTAACTCTTTTATCCATTCTTTAGACTTAACGGATAAATCATAAGCTTCTTCTAAAAAAGGTAAAGTTAACTCACATAGTTCATCTAAGGATAGTTTTTTAATATACTGAGCATTGATCCATTGTAATTTTTTCACATCATATATTGCTGGCGAATTATTGATTCGGTGGTAATCAAATTTTTCTATTAATTCATCCATAGAAAAGATTTCTTGATTATCACTAGGACTCCATCCTAATAAAGCAAGATAATTAATAATGGCTTCTGGTAAATATCCTTCATTATATAAGTCCATGAAAGAGGCATCTCCTTCACGTTTGGATAACTTTTTTCCTCCTTCTTTTACGATATGAGGTAAATGGATATATAAAGGAGACGTCCAATGGAAAGCTTGATATAACAATAAATATTTAGGTGTCGATGATAAATACTCATTTCCCCTTACCACATGGGTGATATGCATTAAATGATCATCGATAACATTAGCAAAATTATAAGTAGGATATCCATCTGATTTGATTAATATTTGATCTTCTAATAAAGCATTTTCAACAGCAATATGCCCATAGACTAAATCATCATAGGAAGTAACTCCATCTTTTGGCATAGCTTGACGAATAACGTATGGTGTATTATTTTTTAGTTTTTCTTCTATTTCTTCTTTTGATAAATTACGGCAATGTCCATCATATAAAAAGGCTACTTTTCTAAGATTCGCTTCTTCTCTTAATTCTTCTAATCTCTCTTCATCACAAAAACAATAGTAAGCTTTTCCCATATCTACTAGTTGTTTAGCATAATTTTGATAAATTTCTAAACGTTCACTTTGAAAATAAGGCCCATATTCTCCACCTTGCATAGGTCCTTCATCTACATGAATATTACATAATGATAGGGTATCTGTGATAAATTTTACTGCATCCGTTACTACTCTCTTCTGGTCAGTATCTTCAATTCTTAAAATAAATGTACCATTTTCTTTTTTCGCAATTAAATATTCAAATAATGCACTTCTTAAATTTCCTAAATGCATATACCCCGTAGGACTTGGGGCAAATCTTGTTCTTACTTTTTCCATTTCTTCTCACCTGCCGTTATTATATCACAGTTTATAAGGTATGCCAACGAAAATCATACTACAAAATAAGTATCGCATGCTTGAATTATCATCATATGTTTTTGGAGGGTTATGTATGAATAAAATAAATTATTGATATATAAATAGTGAAGATGTGTACTATGAGATGATACTAAATAAGAAATATTTTGACTCTGACATTTTTAAAAACGTTACAGATTATTCTCTTTTGAACCAAATAATCAATTATATTCAAAGCAAAAACCAGAACAACACATATATCATCTTTTCTAAATGTGGGGAATATGGTATTTTCAGTCCAGGATTTCAGGTTAATGATTACGGTGGTTTGATAGAAATTTCATTGCAGCCACACTATAAAATTAACGAGTTAGATAGTGATATCAAAGATTTAATAAAAATGTTTTTACAAATTTATTGTGCGCAAAACGAATATCAAAATGTGATTATTGGTACTTCTAGTTATGACCAAATCAAAGGAAATGGAACATATAAAATTGGCAAAAATTATATAGAACAATATACTCCACTTTCTATTAGTCATGATGGAGGAATTTCTAAAAATTTTCATGGTAAATTCGATAATACTTTAGCGCCTAGTTTAGAATTACATCAATATTACCTAAATAACCCTGACCATTTAACACAAGAAACACTAATTGATTATTATATTAAAGAATATTATCAACAAAGATTAAGGAATACCACAGGAAAAGAATTATTACATATGTTACAAAATAAATATGGTGAAAAATTAATTTTATTAGATTACGAAGATTATCATGAATTTTGTGTTCGAAGATTGCTTGCTAATTTTATTGAACTATCAACTCATGCAGAATTTTGTGATTTAGATTTTGGTATTGTGATACCAGAACTAGTTACTTATCGAGAACATTTATATTCTTCTAGCCAAATTATAGGATATCAAAAAGAAGATACTCCTTTAAATAATAAAATAAAACCAATTTACAAAGTAGAAAAGAAAAAACAATATCAATATTACCAAACACCAATTTCTGTTAATTTGTTTGACAGTATACCTAATTATAAACCTCAATTAAAAAAATTGATGAAATTAAAATAAATACATTCACTAAAATCATATATATACAAAGAAACATATCTTTAAGTGATATGTTTCTTTTTTAATCATTAACTATTTACTCTGTAACCATATCCAACTTTTGAATACATAAGTTTGTTTTTCCACTCATTACTAAGTCAATAATTTGGTTTTCAATTTTTTCTTCAATTAGTCTTTTGATTTTTCTAGCACCATACTCTTGATAATTGGACTCCATCAATAATTCATTTACTATTTCTTTAGAAAAACGTACCTGAACATCTTTTTCTTTAAATCGTCTTTGCGTATCTTTTAATTCCTTTTTTATAATTTGCTCTACGGTTGGTTGATTTAAATAATCTAAAATAAAGACTTCTCCAATTCGATTCATAAATTCAATACTAAAAGTATCGTTCAGTTTTCTTTTGATTTGGTTTTCTTTTTCGTTAGAGAAACCTAAGGTATGATGGCTAAATCCAAGGTTTGAAGTCATCAAGAAAGTAACATGTTCAAAATTTACGAGTTTTCCTGTAGCATCTGATAAATGTCCTTCATCTAAAGCTTGTAGAAATAAAGAAATAATCGCTGGATGAGCTTTTTCTATTTCATCTAATAAAATTACAGAAAACGGGTTATCCCTTACTTTTTCTAAAATATTTCGATTATTATCGTATCCCACATAACCAGGAGGAGCACCAATGATTTTGCTAATGCTATGAGCTTCTTTAAATTCATTCATATCAATACGTATCAATTGATTATTAAAAAATTCCTTAGCATACTCTTTGGCTAACATCGTTTTTCCAATACCAGATGGACCTACTAATAAGAAAGAAGATGGTCGATTATCTACTTTCAACCCAAGTAAAATACGTTTGGTTACTTCACATAAACGCTCAATCACTTCATCTTGTCCAAAAATTTTGGTTTTTAATGACTCTTTTATTTGATTGACTTTTTCTAACTGATCCTTTTCTACTTCATATACAGGAATTTTGGTTTTTAAATACACTACCTTGGCAATCATTTCTTTGGTGACTTGTTTTTTCTTGGTATTTTTAAAGCGAAGAAGTTCTAATTTATTAATTTCTGATTCAATTTGTTGCTCCTCACTTTTGATTTTTGAGGCTTCGTTAAAATCCTGATTTACAATGGCTGTGTTTTTCTTAATAGCAAGAGCTTTTTTCTTTTCTCTTAATTGTTCTAATTTCTGATCATTTTTATCCTGTACTAGAGAGACTTTTGCACATACTTCATCTAAAATATCAATGGTCTTATCTGGTTGACGAGCATTTTTTATATACTTATTTGATAACTCTACCATAAAAGACAATAATTTATCAGGAATCTCAACGTTATGAAAACTTTCATAAATAGGTTTTAATTTTGTTAGAATATCCAATACTTTTTGGCTATTTGGTTCTAAAATTTCTACTAATTGGAAACGTCTTGCTAAAGCTTTATCTTTTTCAATAAATTGTTTATACTCATCACTTGTTGTCGCTCCAATAAGTTTGATTTTACCACGAGCTAAAGCAGGCTTTAAGATATTAGAAGCATCAATGGCTCCTTCTGCACCTCCTGCGCCTACAAGGGTATGAATTTCATCAATAAAAACAATCACATCATTCGCATCTTCTAATTCTTTAATAATTTTATTAATTCGCTCTTCAAATTCTCCTCGATACTTGGTTCCTGCAACTAATGAAGCCATAGATAAAGATAAAATGCGTTTATTTTTTAATTGATTAGGAACTCCTTGATCATGAATCATTTGGGCTAATCCTTCAACAATTGCTGTTTTTCCTACGCCTGCTTCTCCTAAAAGTAAAGGATTGTTTTTTGTTCTCCTTAGTAATATTTCAATAATTCTTGAAATTTCTTCTTCTCTTCCTATCACTGGATCTATTTCATTGTTCATCGCTTTTTTGCTAAAATCAACGGCAAACTCATCTACATAAAGTTTTTTTGATTTTCTTTTGGTACGAGAAGTGAATTGATTAGAAATTTCTTCATATAAACTATCCAAATCAACATTCATTCCCAACATAATACGAATGGCTACTCCTTCACTTTCTTCAAGTAGTGCTAAAAACAAATGTTCTGGGCTTACCACTCCATCTGAAACTTCTTTACTATTTAAAATAGCTGTTTCCATTACTCTCTTTAATAAGGGAGTGTATAAAAACCAATCATTTGCATCGCTTCCTATCCCAATAACTTCGATTAATTGTTCCTTAAATGTATCATAAGTTAATTGATATTCTTTTAATCTTTTTGTAATCTCCAAGGAAGGAATGGCTAACATTGCAAGTAATAAGTGTTCACTTCCAACATAAGGATGTTTTAATAACGTCATTTCTTTTCTTGCATTAATTAAAATTTTTTGTGCATCTTCATCAAATTTAGAAAACATATTTTTTATCCTCCATCTACAATTCTATTCTATGCGTATTTTGATAGGAAAGGCAAAGAATTATGACACAAAAAAAATGACAAAATACTAACTTTTTTTCTTATTATTGGTTATAATAGAATAATAAGGAGAGTTTATGTATAAATTAGAGAAAAAACCTAATGTGTATGTAGGGTATACGGATATTATTAATAAGAAGTTTGCTACTCTTGAAGAATTAATTGATTTTTGTTTTAAAAATAAGCTTTTTAATCAAGAGGTAAAAAAGGAAGATTTGGAAAGTGAGTTAGATGTAGACTGGTATTTAACGAATCTAGTGACGAAGAAAATTGATGAATAATGGTAAGAGCAAATGAAAAATTTGCTTTTTTGGTAGAAATATTGATGAGAAAAAGAAAAAGAGCAATTGCTCTTAATTTACTACCGTTAAAATGGTAAAGACAATAAAGGCGATTACCACTAATTCTAACAGTAGTTTCCAGACATAGCCTAGCCAGTTTTTGTATGGAACTTTTAAATACGATAAGGTTCCTACTAAAACGACACTCGTTGGTGCAATTAGCATCACACAAGCATATAATGTTTGATAAATAATTTCTACAATTGGATATAATTCTTTATTGGTGATAATGCTAACAAAATAACGTAGGCTTGCTTCTGAACCATAAAGTAATTCTGGATTAAAGAATGAGGATAAAATAGCGACTAATGATGTTGTTAGCACATTAAATCCATTGGCCAATCCAAAAATTGACTTATAAATTACCAATTGAAATGGATGATATGTCGTCATGATTAATATCATGTATATAATAGATACCAATAGTACTGGATAAAGTGCTTTTTTCATTCCTGAAGCAAAACCATCTAAAGCATCCTTAATTTTAATACGATAAACGGCTACTAAAAGCAAGCATACGATAATGATTACAGGAATAATTTCACGCAAAGTCCATGACCCGAAGGCAAGCGGTGTCGTTCCCAACAAGTTAGAACCTAAAATCTTAGCAAAAATAGGGAAACCACCAATTTCAAATTCTGCTGCTTTTTTGGTAATATCGCTAAATAAATCAATTTTGAAAGCACCTTGCCAATCGGTTAGGGATAAAATGACAAAAAGGATTAATAAATCAAATAATACCACGGCAGGCCATATTTTCTTTTTGGTTTCTACTTTTTCTGGTATGTATTCTCTTGATTCTACTGATGAATCTGATTTTACCTTTTTCGCATACGTTAAAGTATGATAAATTAGTAACACCAAGCCGATTACTAAAAGAATGATTTTGGTTACAATTTCTTCTTTATAAGGTAGCGATAAAATATCATTCAAATTACTCGTTGTACTACCAAATAAATTTCCAAATATTCCAATAACCATACTTCCAACGGTTACGCTTGCTGCTACAATTTTATTGTATCCCATTAATAAGATCAAAGAAATAATCAATGGAAAGATTAAAAATAAGCCCACGGTTAGTCCTGATATCGAAGTTAATAAGGTAATGATAAGAATAGTTACCATCAAAAAGATAGATTCCCTTCCTTTAAACAAATCAGCTAATTTATCTAATAATTTTCGATAAACTCCTGTTTGATTCAATATTCCATAAAGTCCTCCGACACATAACATGAATAAGGCAATATAGCCAAAGTACATCAAACATACTAGCGGATATGTTCCTAAATCAAATAAACCAATTTGTGTTCTTCCTAAGTCAATAAAGTTTCCTTGAAATTGTGCTGCTGGTATAATCCAAGAAAGTAACACAACTAGTAATAAGGATAATAATACCCACTTTAACCAATTATATTTTTTCATTTCTTCCTCCCATGTTTATTATACAATCAAATAATAAAGAAAACAAATACTTTACATAAATTTTACAGCAATAGAAAAGAAAGATATAAATTAGTCTTTCTCTTTTAACTTCATCGTTGGAAATAAGATAACTTCACGAATACTTTCGCTTCCTGTTAACATCATCACCAAACGATCAATTCCCATTCCTAAACCTCCTGCTGGTGGCATTCCATATTCTAATGCTTCAACAAAGTCGATATCCATTTCATTGGCTTCTTCGTTTCCTAATTCTCTCTCTTGTAATTGAGCATTAAATCTTTCCCACTGGTCAATAGGATCATTTAACTCCGTGAAAGCATTAGCATATTCATTACCACAAATAAATAGTTCAAATCGTTGTGTAAATCTAGGGTCTTTAGGATCCTTTTTCGCTAAAGGGCTAATTTCAATGGGATGACCATAAATCATAGTAGGTTCAATAATTTCTTCTTCTACATATTTTTCAAAGAAAGCATTAACGATATGTCCAAATTGGAAATGTTCTTCTACTTCAATATGATGCTCTATTGCTAAGTTCTTCGCCTCTTCAAATGAAGTAATGTTGAAAAAATCAATTCCTGTTTTTTCTTTAATCGCATCTACCATGTGAACTCTTTTATAATGAGGTGCTAAAGAAATATTATGCCCTTTCCAAGTAATATCATATGTACCTAACACTTCCATTGCAGTATTACTAATAATTCCCTCAACTAAGTCCATCATTCCTTCTAAATCGCTATACGCTTTATAGACTTCAATCGTAGTAAACTCAGGGTTATGTGTTCTATCCATTCCTTCGTTTCTAAATAAACGACCTATTTCATATACACCATCCATGCCTCCGACTAACAATCTTTTTAGGGATAACTCAGTAGCAATACGTAGGTACATATCAATATTTAAAGTATTATGATGGGTAACAAATGGTTTTGCACTTGCACCACCAAGAATCGTTCCTAAAACTGGGGTTTCTACTTCTGTATAATCTAGGGAATCTAGATAATGTTGGATAGAACGAATAATTTTAGGACGCATAAAGGCAATTTTTTTTGCATCCTCATTCATAATTAAATCGACATAACGTCTTCTAAAACGTTCTTCTACATCACTTAAACCATGAAATTTTTCAGGAAGAGGACGTAATGCTTTGACTAAGTGAATGTATTCCATTGCTTTTACGGTTAATTCACCCATATCGGTTCTAAATACATCACCTTTAATTCCAACAATATCACCAATATCCGCTTTTTTAAAAAGTTCATATTGTTCTTCTCCGATTACATCTTTTCGTACATAAATTTGAATTTGCCCATGTTTATCTTGAATATGCATGAAACCAACTTTTCCCTTACTACGTTTTGTCATAATTCTACCTGCTATGGTAACAGGAATTTGCATTTCATGTAATTGTTCTTTATCATAAGATGCATATTTTTCTTTGATTTCTTTAGAATCTGTTGTTACATCAAAACGATGTCCAAACGGGTCAATTCCTTTTTCCTTTAACTCTTGTGCCTTTTCACGCCTTACTAATTCTTGTTCTGTTAATTCTCCTCGCATACTACCAACTCCTTTTTTGTATTATCCATAACAACAATAGTGTTTCCTATTAAATCATGTAAACCTCGGCCATCTTTTCTAAAAATCACCATAACTAGAGCAACAATTAAGAGAATAGACTGGACTACTTCTAAAATATTACTACTATAAAAATAGATTTCTTTATTTGCAAACAGAGTAATGGCTAATAACGTCATATCCACCAAAATAGAATGAATAATCAAAGAACGAAGTGCTAAATCATTCATTTGTAATTCTTTTCCATCTACTCTAGTTGTCCTAATTTTTAATAATTTCTTTCCCACGGTTTGCCCCTTATTATAATACTGAAAAACAATAAAGTAAAGAATAAATGCACTAATATTCAGGATAGTAGTAAAAACTTGCTGATAAGCAATATCATAATTAATGTCACTAGATTTTACCAAATATTCCCTCGCATCAACTTCTCTATTCAAATATTGTTCTGTTAAATTTTTCATTTCCTGATTTAATTTATCTAAATTATCATTTTGGGGAAAGAAAGCCACTATTAATGACACAACCAAAACTATCAAAATAACATCGATAAGATATGCTAGAAATCTTTGCAAAAAATATGCCTTCATCTTATTCTCCTTTCTCTACAACTTCTTTGTATTGATTTAATATTAAAATTATATCATCAATTTTCTTCGTTTGGTAGACTTTATTTTTAATCTCTGTGGAATTTGGCATTCCTTTTAAGTACCATGCAATGTGACTTCTTATTTCTGTCGCAGCAATATGTTCATCTTTTAATTCTTTTAAATAGGCTAAATGATGTAGACACATTTCTATTCTTTCCGTAAAAGGAACTTTTCTAGGTTCTATGCCATAATCAATATAGTTAATGGCATCTTTAATTAACCAAGGATTTCCCAAAGCCCCTCTTCCTATCATTACGGCATCGCATCCTGTATCTTCTAGCATTTTTTTAGCTAATTCTGCACTAGTCACATCACCATTGCCAATAACAGGAATTTTTACTGCTTTTTTTACCTGCTTGATGATATTCCAATCAGCCTTTCCACTATAACCTTGACTTCTTGTCCTAGCATGAATACAAATCGCTTTGGCACCTGCTTTTTCACAAATTTGTGCAACTTCTACCGCATTAATATCTTCTTGACTCCAACCACTTCTAATTTTTACGGTAACAGGAATATCTACTTCATCTACTACGGCCTTTACAATTTCATAAATTTTTTCTTTATCTTTTAATAAAGCAGCACCAGCTTGTGCACGAAGAGCCACCTTAGGAACAGGACATCCCATATTAATATCAATGATATCTGGTTTCATCTTATCTAAAATAAACTTTGCTGCTTCAACAAACGTCGTTTTATCTGATCCAAATATCTGTTGGACAATCGGACGTTCTTCTTCTTTCATATAAAGCATATCTATCGTTTTTTTGCTATGATAGACAATGGCTTTATCACTTACCATCTCAGCATAAATGAGCCCAGCTCCCATTTCTTTTACTATCCGACGAAATGCACAATTACAAACGCCAGCCATAGGAGCTAATACTATTTGGTTTTTTATTTCAACGTTTCCAATACACCATTTCATGTTTTCTCCTTTAGAAAAAGGAACTATTATTTATTGTTTAGTTCCTTAATTAAATCAGCTTTATTTAATTTATCGTAATCTTCGATGTCTTTTTCTTTAGCAATTTCACGTAATTTTGTTAACGACATACGTTCATAGTTTTCTTCTTCTTCCTCCATATGTCCATTTTCTACTAAATATTCAATTTGTTCTTTAGTTAGTGTTTCATATTCTAATAAGGCATCGGCAATTAATTTTAATAAATCACGATTTTCATCTAGAATTTTTCTTGCATTAGCATAACAATTATCAATGATTTTACGCATTTCCAAGTCGATTTCATGAGCAACTTCATTAGAAAAATTACGCACTTTATTGTAATCGCGTCCTAAGAAAGCGGCACCTTCTTGTTGTTCTAATTGCATTGGACCTAAATCACTCATTCCATACTCAGTAACCATAGCACGAGCTATTTTTGTAGCTTTTTCAAAATCATTTTGTGCTCCAGTGGTAATTTTGTTAAAGATTAATTCTTCTGATACTCTACCACCAAGTAAGCCAGTAATTTCTTCTAATAAGTCATCTTTCGTTGCATTCATTCTCTCTTCTTTAGGTACCATCATGGCATACCCTCCAGCTGGACCTCGAGGAATAATGGTTACTTTTTGAACATCGTTCGCATCATTTAATTTTAATCCTAATACAACATGTCCTGCTTCGTGATACGATACAATCTTACGGTCTTCTTCGCTATATTTTCTACTTGTTTTAGCAGGTCCCATTAATACTCTATCTGTAGCTTCATCAATTTCACTCATGGTAATGGCTTCTTTGTTACGGCGTACAGCTAAAAGAGCTGCTTCATTTAATAAGTTTTCAAGGTCTGCTCCACTAAATCCTGGTGTACGTTTTGCTAAATTTTCTAAGGTTACCCCTTTAGATAACACTTTATTTCTAGCATGTACTTTTAAAATTTCTTCACGTCCTTTAATATCTGGTAAGTTAACGGTTACCTGGCGATCAAATCTACCTGGTCTTAATAATGCTGGGTCAAGAACATCAGGTCTATTTGTAGCAGCGATAATGATAATTCCTTCATTTTCTCCAAAACCATCCATCTCAGTTAACAATTGATTTAGCGTTTGTTCACGTTCATCGTGTCCTCCACCTAAACCTGTTCCACGTTGACGACCTACAGCATCAATTTCATCGATAAAAATTAAACACGGAGCATTTCTTTTTGCCTGTTGGAACATATCACGAACGCGACTTGCACCCACACCTACGAATAATTCTACAAAGTCAGAACCACTAATATAATAAAACGGTACATTCGCCTCTCCTGCAACAGCACGAGCGAGTAAAGTTTTACCAGTTCCTGGAGGACCAAAGAGTAAAACACCCTTAGGAATTCGTGCACCTAATTTTTGAAATTTTTTTGGGCTTTTTAAGAAATCAATTAATTCTTTAACTTCTTCTTTTTCTTCTTTTAATCCTGCTACATCATTAAATGTTACTTTATTTTTGTCACTACTTAACTTAGCTTTGCTTTTTCCAAAATCCATAGATTTATTAGCTCCACCCATTTGTCTTGTAAATAAGAAGAATGCTCCTCCTACTAAAATTAAGATAGGAACTACATTGACTAAAATCAATAGTAGAGAACTAGACTCTGGATCATCATGGGTAACAAATTTAAACTCAAATATTTCTGAGGCTTCCATGATTTTTTTCATCATTTCATTAGAAAGAGGCACCCTTACAAAGAATGATTCATTTTCTTTGTAATCTTTTAATTTACCAACTATTTCATAAGTTTGAGCTCTATCACGTGGTGTTACAGCAATTTCGACAACCTTACCTTGATTAACGTTTTTCATAAATTCATCATAAGAAAATACGTTTACCTTTTTGTTTAATACATTAAATCCATAGAAAATTCCCATTAAAATAAGGGCTAAGGCAAGATATGGAATAATGCTTTTTTTTATATTTCGCTTGTTCATAAAATCTCCTCCTTTAATAATATTTTATTATTATATCACACTCTTCATTAATTTTACGAGTTTTTTTTGATTTTTTTAATCCCGGGAGCCAAAGAACTTCTCCTTTAGAGTCCACAACCACTGGCCAGTTATCACGATAACGACTAGGAATCTTCTCATCAATAAAGATATCTTTTAATTTTTTATGACCAGAATTCCTAAGAGCCATCTTATCTCCAATTTTTCTTGTTCTAACATAAAGAGGTAAAGTAACATCTTTACTATTTAAACGACAAATATCATTGCCATTGCTATCACATTCTATCATAAGTTTTAAATTTTTACCATTGGGTAATTTCAAATAATCAAAAAATTGAACATCATATGATTCTAACGGTGAATTTTCATCTTTTTCAATCATCAACTGATGGTAACTTTTGATCGCAATGACATGATTGGGCAAATAAACTTTCGCATTAGCTCTTTTTGAATAGATCAGTTCAAACAAAAGATTCACATGCCGCATTGCAATAACATTTAAATCCTTTTGGTAAATTTCTTCTAACATTAGGAAAATTATCTTTTTTTGTAAAAACTCATCTAACTCTTTATATTGTTTAATATCCAAACATTGATTTCGAAAAACTTTTTTTAAACTTTTCTTCGATTGTTTTTCTATAAAATGATCACATTCTTTTAATAATAAACTAAATTTCAAAAATTTTTCATGAACATTTTTGTCTTCTTCTTTCAAAAAAGGTAGTAATTCCATACGATAACGATTTCTTGTATATACTCGTTTTTCATTAGAAGAATCAATTGCATAAGGAACATTGTAATATGAATCATATGCAAGTAACTCTTCTTTCGTGTAATGAATAAACGGGCGAATAATTTTATAATTAGGACATTCTACTATCTCATTAAAACCACTATATCCTTTAATACTAGACCCTCTTACTAATCGCATAAGAATCGTTTCCATCAAATCATCCCCATGATGTGCTGTCATTAAATACTCAGCCTGATACTTTATTACTACTTCTTGAAAAAAGTTGTAACGGATTTCACGTGCTGAATGATGGAAATTATCATCACCGTATTTTTCAATTCTTAACATTTCAAAATAAACTTGGTTAATTCTACAATATTCTTCTAACTTTTCTTCTTCGATTTTGCTTTCTTTTCTTATTTGATGATTTACATGTGCACATACAATTTTAAAAGGAACCTTTTTTCGATAAGTAATTAACTGATGTAATAACGCCATAGAATCTGGTCCATAGGAACATCCAATAACGATAATATCACTAGATTTGATATTTAATTTTTTACTAAAATATTGTGTTAAATCAAGCATTTTTCCTCCGTCGTTCTCGTTTTAATTTCCCGTATAATCTTTTTAATAATTCCCTTAACATCAAAAATAATTCATACAAGAATAAACCATACCATATATATTCCAAAATGTAAACACTATAAAAATCAGTTACCGTAAAATATTTGACAACAATATTGCCAATAATTAAGGCCACTAATCCTATTTTATCATACTTTATTTTTTTTGCACCTATTAATATTAAAAATTCACTTAAAAAATCAAAAATTACAATACTTAATAGAACACACAAAATATATCTCATCATATCTATCACCACGGGTAATATACAATACGATTGAATATAATTTTGTCGGATAAAGATTTTTCCTATTTTTTTATTCTTTAGGCAAGCGAAAAATAAATTCACCTTCTTTAGAATAGAGATATTTTTCTCTAGCATATCTAGCTACATAATCAGCATCTTGTAAACGCCCAACGTCTACTTTTAGACTTTCTTCCTCTTCCATTAAGTCTACTAACTGTTGTTCTAATTCATCCTTTTCCTTATACTTTTGATATATCTCTATCCAATAGTTAGTAATTGTACTCACTGTTATAAAGATAGCAAATGCACTAATTAATCCTAAAACTACAACTCTTCCACTTAAATTCATTTTCATCATCCTATTCTAAGGATAACAAAAAAAAAGACAAAATTCAATTACTTTCGAATAGATTTTGTCTTTACTACACCAAGAAAGAATCCTAAAATCACACTTAAGATGAAATACAAATGAATTAAACCATAATTAATTTTTAACATGAGAATAAAAAATAGAAAGGTAGCATCTAAACAAAAAATTAATGAGAAAGGAAGACGTAACCACTTTTTCTTATAATAAATAAATTTATAGTGATAATTATATAAAAAAGCAACAAACATCCCATAGACAAAGGAAATTAGTAATGATTGAATTTGCATTTCTAAATTAATCATTTGAATAATTTTGTGAATAAACTATTTTCTTTATCTTTTTCTTTTGCATTTTCGGCATAGGAAAAGCTTTTTATTAATCCTTTTATTGATACATTTCCTTGTAAGGTATCTAATTTAATCAATTCTAATCCTTCTCCTTTAACAATTAAGTATCCCATTACTGTATCCATATAAAATTCTTCATCGTCAAAACTGTCAATCTTTTTAACTCCTGTTACTAGTAAATTTTTTCGTTCAATAACACTAACACCGTGATTATAACTATTGATTCCATCATTTTTATCCACATACATTCCTCCCAATACAATGTATGCGTTTAAGAAAATTTTTATACCAAAAAAAAATAGGTATTAACCTATTTTGCTATTACATTATTCTTCTTCTGATTCAACAGGTTCATCTTCAGCATTTTTGTACGCATCAAGAATCACTTGTTCAAACATAGCACGAACTTCAGAATTTATAGGATGGGCAATATCGCGATATCTATCGACTTCTCCTTCTCCGCGAGCTGTAATCTTACGGCTTGGCATAGCGATAAATAATCCATTATCTCCTTCGATAATGCGGATATCGTGAACAGCAAAGCTATCGTCCAATAGAACTGATGCAATTCCCTTCATTCTAGATCCTTCTTTTTCTATTTTCCGTACACTGACTGATGTAATTTTCATGTGCTTTCCTCCCTCTAAAGTCTGACGACTTTATATAATTTTATTTTATAATATTATTAAAGTTTTTTCAAGAGTTTTCGTGAATAATTTCCAAATTGTCAATCAAAATGTCTGTATAAGTATACGAGCGGATGGACTGATTGGCATTGTTTACCTTCACTAAAAAAACATATTTATACGTGTTTACTATCATTCCATCAAAAACTTCAATTTGATTCCTCGCCCCGTTAAAGCGAAAGGAAATTAATTTACCTTTATTATTCTCTATTTCTGTTCTTATTTTATCTAACATCATCATCTAGGATACCCCACATACATACAACCATTCGTAATAATTCCTCCCATTCCATCAGTTCCATATTTTGTTTTTTCTAATATATTAATCAAGTCTATTTCCTTCCTTTTTTCTGTTAAAGCAATAGATACGGCGACAATAGCAGGATCTAAGGCATGTATATTAATTCTTTTAGGACTAGAAGCAAAATTAGCTCCTGCTTTTATTAACTCTTCATAATTAGATTGACAAGCTCCTGCTATAATCATCAATTTATCTTGATTTTTTTCATAATTTCTAGCAGATTTCACCGCGGAAATGAAATTATCTGAATTTTTGTATACATATTTTCCATTTCGTTTTTGTCTAGAATCATGTCCTGTAATTACCACAATATCTGGTTTTACGTTTTCTAACATCATAGGTAGTCTATCAGCAACTTCTTCCTCTTTAATTTTTACGCCATAGGCATTAATATTCATAGAACGATAAAAATTCATACAACGATTTAGATATTCAAAGTCGCCATCTATATGTAAAACTTTCCCTGGTAAATAAAAATATTCAGAACGATCAAGACGATTTTCTTCTTTTAAACGACTTAGAATAGTTGCATCTTCCTTTTTCATGTCCTCTAAAACCTCTGACTTTTCTAAATCATTTAACTCACTATCTGCTAATAATCTCACATCAATTCCTTTTAGCAAGGCAGTATTATCAATAATATCAATAATAATAAATAAAATATCATTTTGATAAGATTTCCTTGTTACATAATCCCCAATCTTAAAATGCATAATTATCACCAAAACATCTTATGTAATCAAAGGCAAAAAAATGAATAAAAAAATACATTAAGGAAATAATGCATTTACTAAATCAATAAATATCTCTAACGAAATACTCTCTGCTCGAGTCGTTAGATCAACTCCGTATTTTGATAATACTGAGGAAATAATAGGCAATGAATACCCTTGTAAATTATTTCTTAAATTTTTTCTCTTATATCGAAAACTATCTCTTACCAATTGTTCAAACTTATCCACATGATTAATTTTTTCTTTGTTTTTTCTTCTAGCAAGTGAAACGATTACACTATCAACATTAGGCTTTGGAACAAAACAATTTCTACTTACAATAAATTCTTTTCTTACTTCATAATGATACTGTAAAAAAATTGACAACGAATTATAATCTTTTGTTCCAATCTTAGCAGAAAAGCGATCTCCTACTTCTTTTTGTACCATAACAACAATTTTTTCTATTGGTAGATCCTCACGAATTATTTTTTCAATAATAGGTGTTGTAATATAATAAGGTAAATTTGCAACAACATATAATTTATTAAAACAATAACCTTTCACGTCTTCCTTTATAACTCTTTCTAAAAAATCCGAATAAACAATTTTCACATTAGAAAACGCTTTTAAATTCTTTTCCAAAATACTTTTTAGACGTTCATCTATTTCATAGGCTAATACAAAACCTGCTTGATTTG